>JBILEW010000080.1:0-18708 GCA_044351885.1 Bdellovibrionota bacterium | reverse complement strand
GAACTGGGATTTGTGTTCGAAGCTCCCAACTTTCGTGAAAACAGTTATGAATACGTCCTGAAGGATCTCTTCCGAATCCTCTTGGTTACGAGTAATCCTCAGAGCTAAGTTGAGGACCTTGGAGCCGTATCTTTCGACAAGCTCCTCGAAGCAGCTCTCTTCCCGAGCGGTAACGCCTTTAACAAGTTCTACGTCAGTTTTTCGTGTGGCCATGGTTCCCCCTTCCAAAACCGTTACCCGATGATGGCCACTGTGCCATGCGGTTTCAGCAGAGTTGTCATGGAATTGTAAAATGTAGGGGCTGCCATCCCTCGTTTTACAAACTTGGTACAATTTGTATCGATCGCGGCCGAAGCTATCGGTTTTATTTAGCTAGACGTGTAACTTATAGAGGTGCGGCGGGAGGGGCGGCGAATAAAAAGGCTCACTACAAAGCCCACCGCAAAGCCCCCTATATGAGCCATGTATGCCACTCCTGGGGCTTGAGCTCCCGTAGAACCGAGGTGTCCGAGTACCTGCATGAGAACCCAAACGCCGAGCACGTAGTACGCTGGCAAAGCGACGACGCTGTTGAAAAGGAGCACCCGGACGGCATTCCGTGGATACAGCATGAGGTAAGCTCCGAGCACTCCTGCTATCGCACCGGATGCACCTACGGTCGGTACTACTGAATTTGGCGCCGTCAAGATCTGCGCTAGGGCTGCGACCACCCCTGCCACGAGATAGAAGGCGAGAAATTTGAAGTGCCCCAGTTTGTCCTCAATTTGGTCGCCGAATATCAGCAGGTACACCATGTTTCCGATGATGTGCATCCACGACGCATGCATGAACATAGAGGTTAGCAAGGTCCAGTATATTGGAGATGGGCCTGGTGCCTGGACGATAGGGATGTGTTCCCCCCGGATCGTAAAATACTGAGTGGTCACGAGGTCGACGCCGTGTACGATCTCAAATGGGACGGCGGCGTACATGGCCAAAAACTCCTCTCCGTTTCGGATCTCTAGAAACCACATGTACGCATTGAGGGCGACAAGGAGATAGACAACGATAGGGAATCGTTGTCGTCGTGTATTATCGTCGCCTATCGGTATGAACACGTCAGTGGCTCACTTTTGTATAGTCAAGGTCGACAAGGCTAGTCCAGGTCGCACCTTTAGGCTACGAGCCTGAGCACCTCAAAGACATGACAGGAGGTCAGAACCGTGCGAGAATCCCCTGAAACTACCATTTTCTTCGTGAAGAGGTCCTATGTCGAGAGTTGTGATGTGCGCGAAGTTCAAACGTGAGCTTCCTGGCTTGGAGAAGCCCCCTTTCTCAGGTGAGATCGGAAAGATGATCTTCGAACGGGTTTCTGCAGAAGCGTGGAACCAGTGGAGTAAAGACGTCCAGATAAAGGTACTGAACGAGTACAGGCTCAACATGTCCGATCCCAAGGACTATCAGGTTCTGGTGGACCAGATGATGCGCTTTCTTGGATTGGAAGAGGGGGCCGTGGCCGAGGTGGAGAATTCCGAGAGGGGCCGCAAGCAGTGATGAGGGTCGTCATAGTAGGGGTTGGAGGGCTGGGCTCAGCCCTCGCCAAGAGTGTGCTCCAGTCTGGTGTTGCCCCTTCCCATCTACTGCTCGTCGACAGAAGAGCGGCTGAGATCGGTGCGACTGCAGATCTACAGGGGTGTCGTATTGAGGATCGAGTGCCACAAGATGATCGCCTCTGTTCGGGAGATCTTCTCGTACTGGCAGTAAAGCCCCAAGATGCGGATCTAGCCTGTGCCAGCGTTCACCAGGTTTTGATGCCCGATGTAGCTGTTGTTTCCGTTATGGCTGGGATCTCGGTAGCACGTCTGGGCGCGCTGCTCGGTCACTCGAAAATTGTACGTGCGATGCCTAATCTTGGGGCCGCCGTTGGCGAAAGTGCAACGGTGTATTTCGCATCGCCCGAAGTTGATCCCGAAGCATGCCTCTCGGTCGAAAGATTCCTATGCAGTATCGGGCGAGCGTGGCGAGTTCAGGATGAGCGCTTGGTAGATGCTGCAACCGCAGTTGCAGGGAGTGGGCCTGCCTATATATGTTGGCTGGCAGAACAGATGGAGGGTGTGGCTCGTGAGCTTGGAATATCTGAGCACGAAGCAGGAGCTGTTGTGCTGCAAACTCTCAAAGCGACCTGCTCTTACCTGGAGAATTCTGGCCAATCATTTGCCGAGCTCCGAACTCGCGTGACTTCACCGGGAGGAACTACCGCAGCGGCGCTGACACTTCTCGAACAGTGCGATGCGAGTGCTATCATGCAGGACGCGATCCGAGCAGCTTTCCGTCGAGCGCGGGAACTAGGTCAATAATCTCATCCAGTTGTAGTCTTCGTCTTCCGGCTCCTTTTTCTGCTCTCGACGGAGTGCTGAACCACCACAGCAGAAAAGATTAAGCTGCAGCGCTTGTTTCGCTGCGCGAGCCTAACTGCCTGGTGTGCTTTGCTATTTTTAGCTTCCAACTTTCATCTCAAGCGATTTTTGAGCATTTCCGATAGCTCCTATATCGGCGGTAGCAGTACCTGAAAGCCGCAAGCGCCAAGAGCAGTATTCGGCGAAAGTGCACCGGTAGAGAACGTTAAGGAAATAGGACGCTATGTACGGGAAAAACCCACATGCCACGTATCAAGCTGTTCAAGTAACAACCACTGATCGGGGTCGGTTGCTTCTCATGATGTACGAGGGAGCCATCAAATTCCTCAAGCAGGCCAAGGCCGGTCTCGAGGACAACGACATAGCCAAATTCTGTCGGTTCCTCAGTAAAGGGCAAGCGATCATCGCTGAGCTCATGAATACCCTCGATTTCGAGAAGGGCGGCACCATTGCACGCGATCTCGATAGACTCTACGATTTCATGCTTTTTTACCTGACAGAGGCGAACCTCTATCGCGATGCGCAGCGCATCGCTAAGGTCATCTCGCTGATCGATACGATCTACTCTGCATACAAAGAGATCATCGAGGGCGCCAAGAGCGACAAGCCTCTTTCCACCCCAGAAGATGCAGAGAAGCTCGGAGAGGCAATTCGCCGAGTGCAGATTTCTCTGTAATTGGTGACGGTCCCACACCCGTGTGCCTTCACCCGATCGGATCGCTCGAGCAGCGAACCGCTATTTGTCGGGTCGAGATAACCCCTTGAGATTGCTTGGGTGTGCAATAGGCGAAGATTCTTTCGCCTAGGTGTAGTTCCGCGCTTATTTCCGCAGCTCTAACGACCCATCCTGCATCCAAAGTCTTGCGTATCCTCGTACCTATCGAGCGCGAGTTGCCCCTGGTGTTCCTGGAGCATTCCAATCCCGGAATACTTTAAGCCAGTGGTTTCAGCCTCATAGAGTAAGTTGATTCGTTACGATGACCGCCATCGATGGCTTGGTAGCAGAGTGCAGTGATGTGGCGTCGCGCATGTGGCGATGCTGGTCCAGAGGACAGTAGGCGATGAGCAATTTGACGAAACTTGCGGAGCAGATGCGTAAGGACTGGGACCGACGTGTGAGTCACGACTATCGGTTTTGGATGAGTGATGGATACCAAGACGATATGCAGATGTGGTCCACAGGGGAACGTGACTTCGCGATAGTCAGTGAGGGTGTCCCGGCAGGAGACGACCGCACGGCCCTCGAGATAGGGTGTGGGGTAGGTCGCATGCTTCGTGCCGCCTCGAAGCAGTTTGGTCGAGTTGTGGGCCTCGACGTATCGCAGCGCGCTATCGATAAGGCGCGAGAGTTAATCGGCCCTAATTCCCGTATCGAGTTAGTTGTAGGTTCAGGTTTCGATCTTCAGCCGGTCGAGACGCAATCAGTCGATTTCGTTTGGAGCTATGCGGCTCTGACGAGCATGCCGACAGCGGTAATCGCGTCCTACCTCATCGAGATGAAACGTGTTTTGAAGCCCACTGGAACGGTGCGGCTGCAAGTATATCTCGGACAGCACATGGGGGTATCCGAGAGCGATACACTGCACCTGCGGTGCTACAGCCGTGAGAATTTTGGAGCTGCGGTAGAGCGTGCTGGATTGCGCATGGTGGCTTCGCAAGAGCTGGTTTTACCGATACCGGTATCCTTCAAGGAATCTGGAGTCGAAGCGATAATTGTTACGCTCGCAGCAACCGAGGCAGCCGCACAGTCAGCAGAGCACATCGCAGAGGCGCTGCTTCCTGAAGGAGAGTCCGATGCTAATGCCGAGCATGCCCCGTTGGATCTAGAGGCCTGGATGACCTTGCGGTATGCCGAGGAGCTGGCAGATGCGGGAGAGCACAGGCGTGCGCGCCAGGCACTCGATTACGTGGTAGCCAACTGCCGAAGTACGACCATCGATATCAGCGATATCTTGGAGCGGATATTACGCAAGACGGAGGGCCAAGGCTCTGTCTCTACGAAGGTAGAGCCGGTTCGAATCGAGGGAGACGCCCTCGTATTCGAACAAAATATGCGAGTGGTTCGAGACCGCTTCCCCGACTTGCATGCAAGGCTTTCGCAATCCGACGCTGCAGGAGAGCAAGGCATCGAGATTCGGCGCACCGAGCAGGGCCCAGCTCTCTGGCGGCGTGGTACCTGCCTCGATCACGCCGAAAAACCGGTAGCTGCCGCCGAAACATGGGTAGGGCGCTCCTTGCGGGAGTCGCGACTCGAAAAGGCGACAGGTGTTCTTCTGGTTGGATTCGGCTCGGGGTATCACGTGGAGAAGTTCCTCGAGAAATCCGGTATCCCCGTGTCGTGCGTAGAGCCAAACATGACGGTACTGCGCGCGGCGCTTTCGAGCAGAGATCTGCGGGAGGTTTTGTCCAAAATACGGGATCTCCAAGTTGGTGCACCACCCGAGGGACTTAGGATAGAGGCTGGGATGGAGCTGGTCGTAAGACCGCAAAATGTTGCTCTCGATGCCAAGCTCGTGGAGCAGTGGAAGGGGGCCTTCTACGGAAAGCGAGGTATCTCGGCACTGCATCCAAAGATAGGTGTCTTAGGGCCTATTCAAGGAGGCACGATTCCGACTGGGCTCTACACCTACAACGCGTTGCTGCGCTGGGGACAGCGTGCTCGACGTTTCGACATGAGCGGATTCAACGATGGTTTCAACCTCATGGATCAGTTCCTTTCACAAGACCTGCGAAAGGGCATGATGCGAAACACGTACGTGGAAATGCTTTCTCAGCTGCTCCTCGAAAGCTTTACTGAGAAGCCAGTCGATATCCTGATCTGCATGGCTCAAGCCCCGGTGACACCGCGAGTATTGACGGAGTTGCGTCGTCGAGGAGTCATCACCGTATTGTGGTTCGTAGAGGACTACCTGCGCTTTACCTATTGGCGCGAAATGGCGCAGTTTTACGATTTCATCTTCACTATTCAGAAGGGCGAGTGTCTCGATGCCATCAAAAAGGCGGGCGCCGGAGAGGTTCACTACCTACCTACGGCGTGCGATCCTTACCTACACGTGCCCATGAAGCTCAGTGCCGAGGATCGTGAAAAGTGGGGATCTCCCGTATCCTTCGTGGGCGCTGGATATCACAACAGACAACAGATGTTCGCCTCGCTCGCGAGCTACCCCTTCAAAATTTGGGGTAGTGAATGGCCGCTGTGCAAGCCGTTCGATCGGTTGGTGCAAGAGGAGTCGCGTCGTATCGCCCCAGAAGAATATATCAAGATCTTCAACGCATCCGATGTGAACTTGAACCTACACTCGAGCATGGAGCGAGATGGTGTAGAGCCGAACGGGGATTTCCTCAATCCTCGCACATTCGAGCTTGCGAGCTGTGGAGCTTTTCAGCTCGTCGACAAGCGAGTTTTGTTGCCTGAGGCCTTCGATGTGGGAACGGAGATCGTCACCTTCGACGATCTGCCGGATCTGAGGAACAAGATCGATTACTACCTCGCACACCCTGAAGAGCGTGAGGAGGTAAACAAGAGATCTCGTGCTCGGGTCCTGAACGACCACACGTACGATAAACGGATAGAGCAGATGCTTTCGGTCATCTACGCCTCCAAGTACGAGCAGTTGCGGGCTCGGGAAGACGCAAGCCCGTGGAGCAAGATGGAGAAGCGTAGCGAAAAATTTCCTGAACTGCAGAAGCGCTGTCAGGTGGCCGCAGCTCGGGGTGAGGAGCCTACGCTCGACGCACTCATCTCCGACATAGTCACCGGAAACGGTAAGCTCAGCGAAACCGAACAGAAGTTGCTGTTCCTCTTCCATGTTCGTAAGCAGATCATCCGCATGACGAGGGAAGAGGCTGGTTTGAAGGGGTAATGATATGAAGAAGCGTCATCCGCACAAGAAGAAAATCCTTCTCGTCAACATCACGCGGCTCGGAGACATGTTGCAGGCCACTCCGACGATCGCGGGTATGAAGGCGGAGAATCCCGACTGTCACATTACGGTTTTGGTCGAAAAGCAGTTCACCGAGGTGTGTTCCGTCATCCCTCACATCGACGAGGTGGTGGGAATCGATCTCGGTTTTACCTGCCGGTCGATCGCTCGCGAGCAGGACGGGATAATCGATGCCTTTGAGTATGTTACCGAGGTTGTGGAGAACCTGAGAAAACAGGAATTCGACTACTGTCTCAATATGTCGTCCTCGGCCTACACGGCACTTTTGTTAAATGTCATTGGCATCACGCGCAACGGAGGATGGACGTCTGACGAGGAGGGATATCGCGTAATCGAGTCCGAATGGGCGCGGCTCTTTGCGACCTCCGTATTTCATCAGAATAGGCACTTTAATTCGCTGAACCTGGTCGACATCTTTAGGTGTTCAGCGGATGTGGAGGAGCATCCACGTAAATTACTCATTCATGTGGAGCCAAAGGCGCGCGAGTATTGCGAGGCTCTGATTCAGGACGCAGGGTTCACGAACACTGGTCCGTTGATAGCACTGCAAGCGGGAGCAAGCCAAGGAAAGCGCCAGTGGGACCCGCAAAAGTTCGTGCAACTCGCCAAGATACTGGTCAACGACCACAACGCCCGTGTGATCCTGACCGGGTCTGCCAAGGAATCTCACATCATCGATCCGATAGTGGCAGGCTGTGCGTCTCCCAACGTAGTTTCCTTTGCTGGCAAGACCTCAGTGCCGCAGTTGGCTGCTCTCCTGGAGCGTGCAGAGGTATTGGTAACTGGCGATACGGGAACGATGCACATGGCAGTTGCAGTCGATACTCCCGTAGTGGCAATGTTTTTGGCTTCGGCCTTCGGCTTCGAGACCGGTCCCTACAGCGAGGGCAACTTGGTGCTTCAGCCTGTCATAGGGTGCGGTCCTTGTAATCCGAATAAATCGTGTGCTCGACCGGATTGTCACGAGAACATCACTCCAGAGTTGATGGCGCACTTGACCGTACAACGACTCGCTGGAGATGTTACCTCGGTGTCGGCGGAGCTGGCGGATCCGCGTCAGGTGGTGGTGTATCGCTCGTGCTTCGATGACAGAGGATTCTGCGATCTCACTCCGATAAATCAAGCCGCTAACGATGCTTCTACGCGGTACCGCAGCGCGTATCGAAAGTTGTGGCTCGACGAGCTTGGAGGATACGAAATGCCGGTTGCCTCCCACGGGGGATCTGCGCTCAAGGTCCTAGAACCGCATGTAGAGGGCATTGAGAAGATCGTAACCTGTGCCGAGACGGGGCAGGGGCTGATCAAGGAGCTCGTGAGACTTGTGAAAGACGTTTCATCGCCCGCCGCGCAACTCGGTGCCGTAAATAAGGCCTTGACCGAATTAGATAGAGATATCGAGGAGTTGGGCTTCCATTATGGACCTCTAGGGCCGCTCGCTCGGATGTTTGTTTTCGCCAAGGAAAATTTACAAGGATCCGATGCTCTCGACCTCGCATCTCAAATGAATAGAGTCTACCAGGACCTAGAGCGACGGTGCAGGAAGTTCGAAACTTACTACATTGGTTCGTAATGAGGGTGGAATTCGGAAGCAGGGTTTGAGGGAAATTATAAGGCACCTGACACAGGTTTTGTGAGGAATAGGAGTGACTATGTTGAAGATAAGGATTAACGGCGAATTCACGGATCTCGACGTGACTGATGTAGCGCGCTTCGCAGATTTGGTCGAGCTTATCAAAGCCTCGATTGACCCTGATCACATGATAACTTTCATCCAGGTCGATGGCCGTGAGTTGACTGACGACGAGTGGATAAAGAGCGTTGCTCAGATAGCGGGGGACGTTCTCGACGTCAAGACGGGCAACCCAGAGGAGTACGTTGCCGAGCGTATACAAGACGCTTCAACTGTCGTGCGCTCATGCTTCCTCGAGTTCAGGGATGCTCGGAAAGGTTTCCAAGATGGAGACATGCAGGCTGGTAACAAGCGCTTGAAGGTGGCAGTGGATACGTTGCGTGCCTTCTTCGAGTGGTACGGGACGCTCTTGCAGCTGGTTCCCGAGATGAAGCGAGACAGGCTCGATATCTCGACCCAGGTTCAGGATATCTCTGAAACCTGCAAGAAGATCTGTCAGCAACAGCTTTACCAGTCGTGGTGGGCGCTCGGAGAAAGCCTCGAGAAGGACCTCGAGCCGAAGCTGGACAAGCTGGAAGATGTATGTCGCCGAGTAGCGCGTGACATCCAGATGCCTTCGACATCCGTGTAGCAGAGAACGGAAGTGGCATCATCGAGGCCGGGTGGCGCGAGAGCGTCATCCGGCCTTTTGTATAGGGGATAAAGTTGCTAGTTCGGGTACGTTCACGTCTACGTGCACGAGCACGTTCACGATAGGATTGGTGCCCGTTAGGGCCGTCGATGAGGGAAAAAGGAGAGCAGAGCGGAATAGAGGGGCGCGAAACAAGAAAAAACGAAAAAAACCGGAAAACGGTGAAAACAAAGGGGAGAAAGTACAAGACCAGCTCCCAAAACGTAAAAAGTCCCTGGTTAACCTTTTACGACTTTATTCCCTCTGCTCAGGCAAAGTCTTCCTTGCGTCAGCAGATTGATCTGTCCTCTCAACTACCTCTCTCCGTCTCTGTAGTTAGATGTCGGCCGGGTCCAAAAAGAACTAAAATTCCTTTTTAAGGTCTGAAACGGCGTTTCTGGGGTCGGGGTTGAATCCCCAAACAAATTTTCGGGGCGAAAGAGAGCCCCCTCGCATCATAACCACTAATCCCCCCAGAGGGGGCCGCACGGGAATTGCTATGAAGTCTGACCACGTGGATAACAGCTTGCCCACAGAGGGCTGCGAAGGAGCGCCTGAGGCCTTGGTGTCGACCAAGGTAGGCTTCGTTTCGCCATGGAATCAGATGTGCGGCTTGGCAACATACGGACGGTTCCTCGTCGAGCAGTTTCAGTCCCGTGACATAGTAGTATTTGCAGAGCGTACCCCCGAAACCACACAACCGGACGAGCCTTTCGTGAGGCGCTGCTGGACTCGAGCTGGCTCACACGCGTCCTCAGGAGACTACTCGGAGCTGAAAGAGGCTGTCATTCGAGAGGGGATAGGTGTTCTGCATCTCAACTGCCAAGCACGATTCTTCGTTCAACCGGCGTTCGGCAGATTTCTCGATGAGATTCGGGCACGTGGGACCAAGGTAGTTGTACAAGTACACAATCTATTCACCTCGTCAGCAGACCTTCGTTGTCTCGTTGCACACGCAGACAAGGTTCTGGTTCATACTCCGGAAAATCGACTCGAAGCTATAGCAAATGGCTGTAAGCCGTCGTGTGTGGACGTTGTTCCTCACGGTGTTCTCGTTAGAACTCCAGAGCCTGGAGAGACGAAGCGTTCACTGAGGAATAAACTTGGGCTCTGTCAGGATAAGCCCATCATAACGGCTTTCGGGTTTCTTCAGCCCCACAAGGGGATGGAGGCGGTCATCGAGGCCGTGCTCCACTTGAAGCAGAAGGGAATTGCGGCGAAGGGTATCATTGTAGGACAGACTCGTACCGATGATCCGCACAGTCATGCCTATGCTCAGGCCCTGGAATCCCTTGCGCGTTCCAACGGGCTGAGTGATGCCATCGATTTCGTTACGTCATTCGTCACCGACGAGCAGGTGGGTGAGTATCTAGCGGCCTCGGATTTGGTGATCATGAATTACCGCTCTCAGCACTTCGAAGCTTCGGGTGCGTGTGCCTTGGCCCTGGGAGCAGGCTCTATCGTCATGGCTTCGCTCGCACCGGCGATGATGGGGTTTGGTGATGCGGTATGGCACCTCACCACTGGGTACGGCCCCGGACTAGCCGCTGAATTGATTCTAGAAAATGCGCAGCTCCGTGACGAGCTACATCGCACCGCTCGACAGTACTGCGAGCGTAATTCCTGGCCCCGAATTGCAGAACGCATAACTGATATCTACCGATCGCTTGGTTTCTCTGTAGCTCCCCGAGAGCTCGAGGACAGAGCGCACAGTAAGGAGAAGACCGTGAGAACCAACGCAAGCACATCGCAAAGAAAGATCCGAGTGTTGATGCAGAACCGACCAAGCACCTTCACACAAAGAGGGGGGGACACGGTGGTTCTCGAGAAACTTCGAGACGGCTTGGTCAGCCGGGGATGGGATGTAACCGTTGACGTCGGTGCGACGCAGGATCCGAAGCAATTCGACCTGGTGCACCTGTTCAACTTTGCGACTGTAGATTACACGCGAGAGTTGGCGCAGAAGGCTTACAGCGCGGGCGTTCCGTATGTTGTTACTACCCTATACGAGGATCTCCCGGAGTTCCACAATCAGTCACACGTCGTCGCATCTCGGCTTGTCGAGTACGTACGACGAGGTCAAGACAAGGAGTGGTGGCAGGGCACATCGGCGGACCATAGCACGGTTCCAAAAGCTCCTCGTTTTCAGTGCGACTGGGCCGCGATGAACGCGGCTGCTCTCTTCCCCAACGGCGCGGGTGAGGCACGAGCTCTGAGACGTGATTATCCGGGAGTCAAAAGCGTAGTCGAGGTTCCGCTTGGGCATGAGGTGGGCGCTCTGTCGACTTCGGAGGCTTTCGAAAAGGAGTACGGTGTCAAGGACTTCGTATTTTGTGTCGGCCGTATTGAAAGTCGGAAGAACCAGTTGATGCTGCTCAAGGCGTTGGAGGACAGCGACCTAACCGTTGTGCTCGCCGCGGGTGGATTCTCTTATCAACCCGAGTACGACCAAGCTGTTCGATCCTTTAAGCGTAAGGGCAGAACTCTCATTCTGGATCGCCTGTCGCCCGAGATGCTCTCCTCGGCGTACGCAGCAGCGCGTGTACACGTCCTTCCGAGCTGGTATGAGCTGCCAGGGCTTGTATCGCTCGAGGCAGCTGCCCACGGAAAGAACATAGTCGTTACTCGCACTGGGACGACGGCTGACTACATCGGAGACAAGGCTTTTTACTGTCTCCCAGCCAGTGAAGACTCGATCGCTTCTGCGGTGATGGCTGCGTACTACGCTCCGGTCAAGCCCGGCTTGGTGGATATGGCGCGTTCGCATACATGGCAGAAGGCGGTTGATTCTACGATTGCAGCATACGAGTGCGTTCTCGGCATTTCGGCACAGAATGTTAGTCAGAAGGTTACGGGAGTCTATGACATGAGCATGAACCCAGGGGAGTTCCACGACAGTCTCGAGGCAGGGGAACTTGCCGCTAAAAATATGGATTTTGATCTCGCTATGAAGCTTCTCCAAAAAGCTGAGAAGATGGATCCTCGATCTGTGCGAGTCCTCAAGGCCATCGGAGCTGTGTATTTAGCGCAATCCAGGACTGAAGATGCCAGAGTCATGTTCGAGCGAGCCTTGGCCGTGGATCCTCTCGATCCCAAGGTGCTGACTGGCCGGGGGATGTGCGAGTTGGCAGATCGCAAGCATTCGGAAGCCGCTCCGTATCTCCGTAACGCACTCAATGTTGCTCCCGACCACCTCGTAGCCGTGCACCAGTTCATGGAATGTGCATACAGACTCGGATCCCTGGATGAATTGAGGCAGGTGCTCGAGCGATACTTGGCAGTCAAGCCAGAGGATCAGGAGATTCGCTACTGTTACGCGGGTTGCCTTTTCAAGCAGGGACGCTTACTGCAATCGAGCGACGAGCTTGCCAAAGTATTAAAAGTACTGCCAACTCATGGAGCTGCTCTCGAGCTGCGAAAGCTTCTCGACGAGCGTACCTCGGAGATGGAAGTCGAGGAAGTTCCGACGAAAGCTGCTCCTCGAAAGGAGCTCGTCGAGGAGGTTGTGTCTGCTACCGCGATTCAGGAAGGGGAAGCCAAGACCTACGAAAAGCTCACCAATCCCCTTCAGCAATCGCTGGCTGAGCTGTCTCAGAGAATCACCGAATGGAAGGTAAGCGCGGAAAGTCCCGAAAAGCAGACGACAGTCCGGCAGAGTGAAACGGTCACGTTTCCGGATGTGCCGACTCCGCTTGCTGCGTCGCCCACATCGGTGCCGCTCGCAGCTGCCACCCCAGAGGGCAACGGCCATGTGGAGGGGATGCTGGAAAAGGTGGAGGACCTCAAGCGGCAGCGCTTGTTCGAAGATGCCAAGGCTGAACTCGAGCGGATTCCGTTGTCGGTCAGCATGAGTCCGGCGCAAAGCCAGAGAGCCAAGTGTCTTGATGCTGAGTTCTTGGTACTTGAAGGTGATCTTGGAGGTGCAGCCGCGATCTACGAGCAACTTCTCAGAGAAAACCCCAAGTGCGCCAGAGCGCTGTGTGGAAAGGGTGCTCTCGTCGCAGATGCGCAACGATGGCCCGAAGCGAAGGCGCTCTTCGAAACAGCCCTTCAGGCAGAGCCTGGATACGATGTGGCGCTGGCGGGTTTGGGATTGTGTGCCATGGTGGGCAACCAGGAGGAGACCGCTTTTGATCTCTTTATGCAGGCAGCTCGGAAGAACCCTGAAAACCACAGGGCCATATTCGGAGTTCTGCAGCTCGGATACCCTCTTCAGCGCTTCAGTGAGATAGAGGATCTGCTCAATGCATACCTGGAACTTCATCCAGCGAGCATCGACATGCTGTACTCGCTCGCGGGTGTCCTGTTCAAGCAAGGCAAGGTTTCACAGGCTCGACTGGAAGTGGAGAAGATCCTCCTCTTCGAGCCACAAAACGAGCGAGCTCTCGAGCTACAGAAGATAATTCACGAGAAGCAATCGGTCGCTAGCCCAATGATGTAAGGTGACTCTCGCGACTCGTATCGACGAGCACTTGGCTCACACTTTCAGCAGTCGTAATTGCCTAGAAACGACTGGAAGCACTGCGATCTGAAAGGGCTTGCGCTGCCGAGCGGTCTCGTTGACGTCGTGCATGGTAGAACGAATCGCCTCGAATCCTTCGGACGCGAAAAGAGCCTTTCGTACTTCCTCCGTGGTCGTGACAGACTTGGCTAGTAATTGACCGGTGATGAGCGAAATATTGCGTCGGATCTCCTGGTATGATCCGTTGACCAACTCTTGCTCCCATTTGTTCGATACCTCGATCATTGATTCAAACTTGAACAGGTTGTTCACTCCAAGGTCGTCGAAGACCTGAGAAAAGACCGAAGCAACTGTCTGAACGTCGTGTCGGAACTCGCGGGCTGCCCAAAGCACCTCGAGTACTGGCAGAATACGACGATACAACGACAACAAGACCGCCTCTTCGTGCGAAGCGCCAAGCTGCATGTACTCCGCGACTCTTCGCTCGAATCGAACGAGTTCCTCCCCCGAGAACACTCGTATGGCGTGTTGTGCCAGCGTATCGAAGGCATCTGAGTAGAGCTTCACCATCTCTCCGAGCGAGAGGGATGCTCCGTGATAGTGGAGCAGCCATTCCGATGCTTCGCGCAGGGCTACGCCGATTTCGAGCCACAACTGGGTAAAATCGGCACATCCATCCGTGGTGTCGAGTCGTCGCAGTTTGTCTCTCAGAAGATCCGTATTGAGGATTCTGTCGGCGGCGAGTAGGCACTTCATCACTGTCGAAACAGGAGCGCCCCGCATGCTCACTACGGAGTTCACGTACGAGATCCCCACAGCCGGCAAAAGCGAGTTCACTACCTCGCTCGCTATGATATCGGTCTTAAGCGGGTGAGACAGTACGGACTGTCGATAATCTCTTTGAACCTTGCTTGGAAAGTAGTTCAAGAGGAACGGCGCGAGGTTGTCATCCGAGCAGAGAGCCGAGGAGCGCAGCTCTTCTTTAATCCACATCTTGACCGCAGCGCTGCACAGCGCCAATTCGGGTCTGCACAGACCTAGCTTGTTTTGCGCGCGCTGATCGAGTTCCGATTCGTCCGGCAAGTTGTCACGCTGCCTATCAAGATATCCCAGTCGGTCCATCAGTCGAATGAGCAGCCTGTACTGTTCGGTAGTCGTTTTGGAGCGGAGTTGGGAGATAGACAACATCAACGCCTGATCCGTGTTGTGGCGGAGAACGGCAGTTACGACCTCCTCGTCAATCTCCTTGAGAAGGGCATTCCTGTCGGTGAGCGTGAGAGTACCAGCTTGTACGAGAGGGGCCAGAAGGAGTTTGAGGTTCACCTCGTGATCAGAGAGGTCGACGCCACCCGAATTATCGATGGCATCAGTATTTATTCGGCCGCCGCGAAGTGAGAACTCTACGCGAGCCCTCTGTGTGAACCCGAGGTTGCCGCCCTCTCCGACAACTCGTACTCTAAGTTGCTCTGCATTGATGCGCACGCGGTCGTTGGTCCCGTCGTTGACGTCGCTATGGGACTCTGTTTTGGCTTTGACGTAGGTGCCGATGCCCCCATTCCACAAGAGGTCTACCTTTGCCCCGAGCACAAGGGTTACCAAAGTCTCTCCGTCGACGATATCAGGCACATCCTCCGGTACGGCGAGCGCGGAGCGCATCTCCGGAGTAAGGCGTATCTCTTTGTCGAGGCGATTGAATACACCGCCCCCTTTCGAGATGAGAGAGGCAGCGTAGTCCGACCACTGAGAGCGGGGTAAGTTGAATAGTCGTTGACGTTCCTCGAAGGAGATCTCTGGATCTGGAGATGGATCGACGAAAACGTGTTTGTGGTTGAAGGCTCCAATGAGCGCCATCTTGCGACTCGACAACAAGCCGTTCCCGAATACGTCTCCCGACATGTCGCCGATGCCGATCACAGTGAATGAACGATTTTCGTAATCGATCCCCAGGTCGCGGAAGTGTCTACACACGCACTCCCATCCGCCTTTGGCGGTGATACCGTACTTCTTGTGGTCGTAGCCGGCGGAACCCCCCGAGGCAAACGCATCTCCCAGCCAAAACTGGAACTGATTCTGAGCTATCGAGTTTGCGACATCGCTGAACGTTGCGGTTCCTTTGTCGGCCGCAACGACGAAGTACGGATCGGGGTCGTCATAGACCACGGTTTTGGCAGGGTGAACGACGATCCCGTTTACGTTATTGTCGGCAAGTGTGAGTAGTGCAGAGATGTACTCGCGGTAGCTACTCTCGACAGCCGCGCCCAGAGACTCTCCCTCTTTGACGGGGGTCTTCATCACGAATCCACCCTTAGCACCGCTTGGCACGATGATGACATTCTTGACCTTTTGGGTCTTCATGAGCCCCAAGACTTCGGAGCGATAGTCATCGAGACGCTCACTCCAACGGATTCCACCCCGAGCAACTCGAGCACTGCGAAGGTGAGTGCCTTCGATACGGGGAGAAAATACGAAGATCTCGAAGAGTGGCCGTGGATGAGGCATGAGTTCGACCTCTCCCGAGCGGAGCTTGAAAGCTATCGTGTCGCTTGTCGAGTAAAAGTTCGCTCTCACCGTGCTTCGCAGGAGAGAGATTATCGCTTTGAGCACCCGGTCGTGGCTGATGTCGGGAACTTTCCTGAGAGCCTCGGTCAGCACTTCTTCTTCATGAACGACTGCAGCTCTGCGCTCATCGAGCGAAAGCTTGGAATCCGGATTGAACTTCACGTCGAAGATGCGGCACACGGCAGCCGCTACCCGAGGCGCGAAGGCGAGAGCCTCCCACATCGAGCGCTTCGTGGTGAATTTGTTTACTTGCCAAAGTAGGGCGCAGTACGCGCGAAGAAGCGAGATTTGCCGAATGGAGAGAGATGCTTTACGCAACAGAAGGTTCAAGATGTCGTTGTGTGCCTCGCCTCGCATGACAGCAGTCAGTCCAGGCGAGACAGATTCGTTGAATGAGTTCTGCTCTAGGGTCTCTCCGTCATAGGCTCGCGTCGCAAGCTTCAAGAGGTACACAGTACCCTGCGGTATCCGACAGCTGTAGGAGTTGGCGCTTCGAACTTCGAGGCCGACGTTTTCGAGGATCGGAATAGCGCTACTGATCGAGAGGTCGGGGCTGAGGGAAAAGATGGATACAACCGACGGTCCTTGGGCAGAGGCGGGGGTGTACAGCGACACACCTGTCGGATTCTTCAGCGAGATGTGCGCCAGAGTTCTAAGGTCAGCGAGCGCTTCGAATATGTCCGTAGCCACCTGGTAGTCTTCTGGAAAGACTCGAGACGAGGGGAACGGAAGGTTGAGCCCCGCTTCCACAATGAGCTCCTCCAACTGGTGTTCCCAGGTCAAGGTCGCTTGCGTGATAGCTTTGGCCAAAGCATCGCTCGGAACAGAGCCTGAATGATTCTCCGGTAGGGGTGTGCTGATGTACAACCGTAGTTGACGGCGTTTGCTGGAATCGAGGTGCACTTCGCTCGAGTTGGAAACCGCTCCGAGCGTGAGTTCTATGCGTTTTTGAATCTCAGCCCGAGCACGGGCGCTGTAGCGTTCAGGCGGGAGAACTACCATAGTGAACGCTCTGCGCCGCAGTTCGTCGATAGAGGTGTGAGAGCGCGTGACTTCGCGGCTGAAGACTCCCAGCGCTAGGTTGATGTATGCACGAAGTTCGGCGAGGGAAGCGCACAGTGCGTCGTCGGTGGGCATGTTATCGACAACCTCGACCATGTACTTGTAATCGTGAGAGCCTGGCAGGGCAGCATCTTCCTCGAGGATCCGGGTGACCTTGCGGCGCACGAACGGGATGTCTTGAGCCTCTCTGGTCCATGCCTTCGAAGTCAGATATCCACACAGAGAGAGGATTTCGTCAGAACCGCGAGACGTGCGAACGAGAACGTGGATCAGCGTTGCGGGGCGGTGGACTGCTGAAGTGTGTCGAAGCTTGCGAATAGAGAGATCGAGGTGCTTGTGCTGCAGCGCTCCGAGATCCTCGTCTACCTCCCGAAGGATCTCCTCCCGATAGGATCCTGGCACTCGCCACAGACCGAGCGCTCCCTCCGGCACAGTCGTGCCGTGCTTGTCGAAGAGGGCTGTGCCGAGAAGGAAGAAGCTGCCATCGACGAGCCAGGAGAGAAGGTCCGACGCCTCCTGAGTCTCAATCGTTCCGAATTCCGCGACCAACTCTGGCATGTGGATTGAGCCAGCCCATTTCCCGATGAAGGATGACATCGGCTCGAAATCCTCCACTACCGATTTGAGTATCCCGATGGTTTCGGTGACGCGAGGCAGGAGGCCAGTTACCGCATCTCGGCAAGCCGGGTCGATGTCTACGTAGGAAACGGCTACGGTAGTTCCTTTGTAAATAAAAATGGGATGAAGAAATGTGTTAACCCGTATCTGTGCATCGGATAGCCGTTCAGCTATCGAACTTACGATGAAGGGACAGTCGTCCAGAGCCGTAAAAAGGGAGAGACTACCGTTTTCCTGTTTTACGGACACTGCTACGCGATCAGAGGAGCTACTCATCGCTTCGATCGTCTCGATACATCCCCCGACGATTGCTGCCACTTGCGTGGAGGAGCGAGAGACGAGGAATTCGTGAGGGGCACGCGCGAAGAGTCTGACCAGGAAGTCTCTCAACGAGATGCCGACGCGAGCTGTTTGTGGGATACGGAAGTGTTCAAAGCTCGACCGTTGTTGAGAGCTAAGAGACCTCTGAACATCAGAAATGAATTGATCAGTGAATACTTGAGCACTTACGTCGTTCATGCGGTGTCCGTTTCAGGATCTAGCCTCAATTCATTTAAGGGCAATTGAGCTTTTTTCGATCCGCAACCTCAGGACTCGGGAAACAAGCCACCGCACGTCGAGCTGCGTCATCTGGACTACTTAGTATAGCCCTAGCCTGTGCACGTGAGCACGGGGATATTGATTCAGTAAGAAGAATTAGGACGTTATCGACCATCTGGTGAAACCTCGTATTATCCAACAGAACGCGATGCCTCTGAGGTTTCTGTCCTACTCTTTCGTTTTGGAATCAATTACGCCCCCGATCGTATAGATGCGCCGTTGAGAGTCGATACAATATATAGCAGGAAAGGATGTGGTCGCAGCTTGGCTATGAAAATGGCTATGTGATTGAAGGCGGGCGAAAAAGCCTGCTGAGACCACGGCAAGAATTGGAAGGAGATAGCCAGGTTAAGGAATGGACCACGGTGACACGCTGATATTGCAAATAATATCAGTGTGTTATCGTTCTGACAGTGAGGTTAGTAGTATGAGTGGCTTCTCATTTGACCCTTCGGGGCCACCACGCACAACACCGTTCAAGCGCTTGGCATCAGCGCAGGTGGGGGGCAGTGGTGTAGCATCGAGCGGGGAGGCGAGCCCGGCACCGCCTGCGCGAGAAATATTCAATGAATTCAGTATCTCAGACCCACACGGGGTGGCCCAGCGGGATCCCCCGGAGCGGGTTGCTCTGAGAGCTTTGGAATCGGCAGTCGATAGCTTGTCCGAGTCCTCCAAGACACTTGAGTACATTACGAGCTCTACCGTAGAGGTAGAGCAGGCAAACAGCGCTGCTGCGGATGTAAGTGTCAAGGATGTGGATGCGGCTG
>JBILEW010000001.1:0-116336 GCA_044351885.1 Bdellovibrionota bacterium | reverse complement strand
CGCGACCCCTCCCACCTAGGGAACAGTCTATCAAATGTGTAAACCATGTAGTGTCGTTGATCTGTAAACGATGATCCGCCGCTGTACCACGTGAACGTACCCTAAACAGGCGTCATGCGGGCTGAAGGCATAGCTTGGAAAGCATGGCTGCAATCCTTGTAAGCAAACGCTTACCAGCGCGATACTTGTCGGGGGAGACATAGCGTAAGCGTTTAACAGATCAAAGAGGGCACCACACTCCATGACGGATCCTCGTGCTATTGAGAAATAGCGTGGTTCGATAGACGTCTAGTTTTTCATAGTCGAGCATACTGCTCTAGTTCGGGCGGGGATAAAGTTGCTCGTTCGGGTACGTTCAACGTTTACGTGCACGAGCACGTTCACGTGGAAAGGCGCTATTTATAGGTCGAAACAAGCGCTTACGTTATCCCTGCCCTCGTTACCACCCACTCGATTTGCGATGAGCCTTAATTTTTCACAGGGCTCCATCGGACGCTCTGTCGATCGAGGAAGCGAAGATCAAGTTCGACGAGGTTTCGGTAAAGCGGCCTGACACGGGAAGCCCACAAGCCAACCAAGAAATCAGGAACGCGACCTGTTCGACGATCAAGCGAGACGCGAGAACCATCAGGAAGGCGTAGAGTCAGGTCATACGTATCCAAAATCACCGGGCTGGAGGTCATGTTCCAGCTGTCGAACGTGCGAGCGATGCAGAGGACTGGAAAAGCATTCGGATCTACGACGTTGCGTTGGTGAAGATCGTTCCAACGGTACGCCTCTTCGAGCATTTTAAGCTCATTTGCTGAAAGGGATTGTTCCTCTTCATCCGAATCCTGCGCGAGCTCTCGATCATCACCCATCTGCTCGGTCAAAGTGAGTCCTTTGTGCCAAAGGGCCAGGGAGATCCTGAATAGATCGCTCAGGCCGAGATATGCCGATGCAATTCGATAGACGGAGTCGTGCGCCTGTCGTAGCGGGAGTAACAGTCGAGTGGTCTCTGCGTCAGCTTTTGATACGTAATACCCTTTGATGTGCGACTTGTGCACGTGTCCCGCCCCGTCCTTGTCGTGTGTCGAGAGTTCCCGTTCCCACTCGAAATACGGAGGAGAGCAGGGCGCATAGGCGTTGCACAGGCCCCCTATGTTAGACGCCCATCCCAGATTCAGGAAGGGAACATGCATCTCCTCACAGGCACGTTTGAGATCCTGAAACTTCAGGCCGATGCCGCTATCAAACGCTGCCTTCATCGGCTCCGGTCTATCGCCCAATTCTTCGATGCGCTTCACTCTGCCTCGCAGAGCCGATTTGATTATCGACACCGGGACGAGGGCTGCCGCCGAGAGCAGCGGGTTGTCAAAGTGCTCGTTCCAGACCACCAGGCCGTAGTGAAGGCCATCGAGTCTGTATGTAGGCTCATCGGGGCCTACGAACATCTTCACTCCGCGGCTCATCAAGAACGATGTCCGGGACAGATCGTCTATGACGTGAGCGATCCACCGCCAAGCATCCTTGTAGAGCGAGTACGGATCGTCCGGGGTCTCAGGGTTGGCCACAAAGAGTCGCTCCAATCTGAGGCCTGAAATGAGGCAACCAGGGCCTGGAAACGCATGTGCGTCGGTACCGACCAAACGACTGACACCAATCGCACTATCGAATGCAAAGCGTAGTAACATCCAGTCTTCTGCCATCGGAGGCGCTTTGCATTCGAAGGTCGAATGCCCGAATCCGTAGTGTAGATCGAAGATCCCGCGGTAGACCTCCATGACCTCGTCCCACATCCTCCGATATTCAGGATTAATCTCATTCTCATCGTGACTACTCGCTTGAGGGTAGGGGCCGGTGTCGAGATTGTAGATCTGATTGAGGGCCGTGCCCGCCTCTCTTCGACTCTCTCGAGTGGAGGCTTGGATGTAGGCTAGCAGGTGTCTGCGAATCACCATTTGATACTTGGCATCGAGCAGCTCGCTCACAGCTTCTAATACGTGATCGTGCGAGCTATGCTGCAATTTCGCCATAGCTGCGCGAAAGACATCCATCGCGATGTTTTTGAGGTCAGCAGAATCACCAATTGCACTCCGGATGAATCCCCAGGATACGGGATAGATACTACCGGCTAGCGTCAGCGTTTGCAGGAAGATTTGGTCGGACACCTTCGGATTCCGGGCCTGAGAGGTGATCGCCTTGCTCATGTAGTCTTCGGGGTTTGGCTGAAGCAAGCTCTTCACAACCTGACGATTGGCACTGTTCCTGTATGCTTTGTTGGTTGCATAGTCGAGGCTGATTTGCATAGCTCGCGAAGATTCGTGACCGAGGTTCTGAAGTTGCTGGTGGAGCCCCAAGGTAAGCTTTAGAATCTTTATGTCACGCGGTTGAATATTGCGGTCGTTACGCCAGAGCCACTTTCGAGCGAATTCCGAGACCACCGAGAAATTTCGGCGATTGATATCAGTTCGTAGATGATCGTAGAGCTCAACGGTAAGATCCAGCTGTCTCGGCAAAAGTAAGCTCACGTCCTGCGCTACATTGCCGAGACCTCGGCCGAGATCCATGAGCTCTTGCACAGTACGCCTCTCGGATGCTGCGGAAGCCGGTGAGGCTTCAGGTGAAGAGGGCTGAGTTTTGTACCGATATCGGTCGATAGTCTCTGGCGGGAGCTTCCCGAGTGCAGGGGGAACTGCCCTGAAGGGTACCTGATACTTATCGGCGAATCGAATCAGATTGTTCAGTGTCGCCACGGAGTTCGCCGATGCGAGGAGCTCGAAGAATTGCACCGCATCTGATGTACTAAAGGAGGGAAGCATCTCGAGTAACGAATAGCTTTCTACGATGGCGCTGCACTCGCCGAAGCGCTTCATGATGCAGGCCATATCGAATCTAGCTAGTCCCTGCTCCCACAAGCCGTCGAGGAGAGCATTGATCTTCTCGAGGGCTCGTACCGCCTTAGCAACAGCGTGCGGCATGCTCAAGCCTCCCAAATCGAGCCCTGCCGGCACTTCTGGGAACTGTTTGCTGAGACTTTCCCACCATGATGAGAGATACTCTCTCTGCGCTCGAGGGAGGAGCGAATGCTCGACGATGTAGCGCGCAAGGTCGGTCGGTCGCAGTGCCTCTTGCGCCAGCAAGCTGATGCGAATTCTTCGCTGAACAGCCTCGAGATGTTCCGGTCGGAGCGTACCTTCGGGAAGGAAATATGCCCCCGGGATACGCAAGGCCGGAGTTGCAAACAAAGATGAATCGCACTGACTTAGCACGGTATTGATAGAGAGATAAGCCTGTGAGCCTTGTTCTCTGTAGAGCTCCGTGAGGAGTCGCGTGAGGTTGAGGAGCTGATCGAATGAGAATTGATCGAACGATTTGTGGTGCCGAGCGAAGAGATAGAACATGCTATCGAGGCTCTTTTCATCCGGAGGACTCGATAAGTTCTCCGTGAATGCTGCAACGAGCTGCTGTACCTGTTCGGCAGAAGCCACCGGCTGGAGAGAAACAGCCGTGGCCACGGCCTCCCATCCCTTTACCGTTAGAGCTGCCGGCTTCACCCGGCTCAGAAGCTGCTCACCCACCCATGTTTCAGGGTGCTGAATCCCCGCCTGAGCAGCGGCTCGATTTTGAGTGAGACCTCGGAGCAGGAGCTCCTGTACTTGGGAAAAAGACAGGGTAGTAGGGGACTGATTGGTATGAGAATGCAGAATCAACATGACTACCAAGCACTGAAGGAAAGGCGAGCCCTCTTTTTACCCTTCCGATCGCAGGTGTCAACTCGAATGAGCGAGCGCTGAGTTCTTGTCGCTCATAGTGTCATCCAGTAAATCATGGAGTTTGCGGTACTTTAGAGGCGTTTATAGGAACGCTGGGCGGTCCAGGCCAACCGTAAAAGGAGGGGTTCGAGCCATATTTCTAGCTGCGGTAGGCACTTAGTGGAGCCAGGCAAAACCTACCTCTCTACCACGTGAACGTGCTCGTGCACCTGAACGTAAACGTACCCGGAACAAAAACATCCAGATGTTCGGGTACGAGCACGTTTACGAGCACGAGCACGTTCACGTCCTGAAAATCGAAAAGCAGCCCAAGATCCACTTTCGTAGCAAGGAGAGGGCTCGCCTCGTTTCCTTAGGGCATCCAGCCTGCTCAGGAGCGCATGCTCGGCCGGACCCACTCTTCTAGCGCCTTATCGAGATCCACGGGTGCGATCTGGTAGTCTCTGCTGCCGCGAGCTGATTCTCGCTTGAATGCGTTCAGACCAGCTTGGTTACATATCTCGCGAATATCCGCTGCACATTTCCCGGAAGTAGCCTCAGCCAGGTATTGGACGTTCACTGCGCCGGAGAGCGGGAGCTTCTTGAGATACATGGAGAAGAGCGCGGATCGTGCCGCTAGGTCCGGCAGCGGTACCTGGATCACCTTGTTCAAACGACCCGCACGCTTCAAAGCCGGATCGACGAGATCCGCACGATTGGTCGCTCCTATAATATAGACGCCCTCCCTGGAGACTATACCATCGATCAATTGTAGTAGGTGATTGAGGAGATTGTCTGCGTGCTGGGCATTGCCCTCGGCACGATTTTTCGCGATCGAGTCCACCTCGTCGATGAAGATCACTGACGGCGCATTCTTGACCGCTGTTGCGAACAAGCGCGTGAGGTTCTTCTCGGACTCGCCGACCCACTTGGATATGATGTCGTCGGCTTGTAGCACGAAAAACGCGAGATTTGCTTCGTTCGCAATGACCTTCGCCAGAGTAGTTTTTCCTGTGCCTGGTGGTCCATTGAGTAGGATGCCACGCGGTACAGAGATCCCGTACCGTCGTGCTGTCTCGGGGTTCTTGAGCAGCTCGACTACGCTCTGCAACTCGCGCTTGAGGTCCCCATCAATGACGAGGTCGCTCCACGACAGCTTCTCCACCATCGCATTGATAGGCTGCGGTGTGCCCGACTTGGAGCTCTCCACTGCGAGAGCGGTTTGGTCATCTACCTCGAACATGCTGAGAGCGGATTCCACATCAGCAGAGGTCACCAGATGCTTTCGCTGAGATTCGGGAAGCGCCTGCTCACGTTGGTACGCCAGAAGCCCAGCTTGGTTGCACATCGCCTTGATGTCGGCGCCTGAATTGCCCTCAGTAACTTTAGCCAGTACGTCGAGCTCGATGTCCGATGCGAGCTTTAATTTCCGCGAATATACGCGGAATAGTTTGCGGCGGGATTCGTAATCAGGAAGGGGGATCTCAACTGTTCGGTTCAAGCGACCTGCTCTCCGCAAGGCATCATCGACCAGTTCGGCTCTATTGGTAGCAGCGATTACGTAGATCCCTTCGGTCTTTAAGACGCCGTCGATGAGCTGCAGGAGATGATTGAGGAGGCTATCTCCATGAGACGAATTAGAGTCCGAGCGTTTCTTGCCAAGCGAATCGATCTCGTCGATGAAGATGACCGATGGAGCGCTCTGCGCCGCGGCTTCGAAGAGCTTCGTGAGATTTTTCTCGGACTCTCCAACCCACTTGGAAACTATCTCGTTGGCGCGCACTACGAAGAAATTGAGTCCTGCACGGGTTGCCACGGCACGGGCTATCGTGGTCTTACCGGTGCCCGGAGGCCCATTGAAGAGAATGCCCTTCGGAAGCGCAATCCCATATTGCTCGGCATTCTCAGGATGCTTCAACAGGTTGATGATTGAGTCGAGCTCTTGCTTCGTCGAGTCTCCAATGATCAGGTCTTCCCACGCAACCGCCTCGATATCTTCGTTGCGAGCTTTCGGATTGAACCCGCTCTCTTGCCCGGCTGAAGCCTGAGCCGCCGGCCCAGCAACCTTCGGTGCTCCGTACCCTGCCTTGCGCCCTGAGGCTACCGCCAAGAAGGCGAGCGCCAGCGGGCAGAGGTGCAGGAGGCAAAATTGCACGTCGAGCGTGTCGAGCTTCTCGCCTTCTGTGAGGACGTAGTAGAGGCGTACTCCAACTAGGAGAGCCAACACCAGAGAGAGTGCTTGCAAAGCGAAATCGAAGGCTTTGAGTCGCTCCGCTTCGAACCAAAACTTGGCGTGATATCCGTAATACGAGAAGGGCACCAGGAAGGTGACGAGGAGCGTTATCGGCGATAGCTGGATATCGAGCAAAAAAGACATACCGTAACGGTTATCGGACAAAGATGGCGTTCTCTCAAGGGGGTAAGAGAGGCTTCCGACCTCTCATCCTATCGTTACAGCACCTCATCGGTTGTCTTGCCGCGTTGCAAAGAGCGATACAGGTCGGCACGTGACCGTGTTGAGGGCTTTGGCTGGGCCTGAGCGGGTTGCTGCTCGACTGCCTCTGATTTGGTGGTGTGTGTTGCCATTTCAGATGCCGCAACCATCTCTCCTGACGTGGTAAGGGCGATCTTCTCGGCATCCTTGAAGAGCTGCTCCTGCTCTGAGCGCTGCGCCATCTGCTGCGCCTCGGATTCTCCAACTCTAATGACGAGTTCGCGGTACTCCTTCTCGCTGATGCCTAGTTTGATCAAGACGGCCAAGAGTTTCTCACGCTTCGATGCTTCGAATCCCTGCGTCAGTAATTGCTGAATTATACCCTGACGAAGTTGTGCATCGCGGCGCATCTTGTCTTTACGGGCCTTCGTTGCAGCCTTAGTCTGCGAACCACCAGCCGATGTGTCGTCGTTGTCGTTCGCATCCTCTGCAGCAGCAGCCGCAGACGGAGTGTTCCAGTACGACGGTGTTTGTCGTTCTTGCAGGGAAAGGGCATCAGAGAGTAGAGAGCCTTGTGCTGGACTATCAGCATGAATCTGCGTGCGTTCCTGAGATGCTCGTGGCGGCTCGGCTAGAGGAGCAACCTGCGCTACATCTATTGAAGGCGACTCGTTGGCAGCCACCGATCGCTCAGTGAGAGGTAAGTGCTCTTTCGAGCTCTTCAATCGTGGCGCTTCGCTGACCGACGTAAGTGCCAGGAGGGCAGGGCTCGTCTCTGCGTCGTTACCCTGTAGAAGAGCCGCATTCGCCCGCGAGTTTCTCATGTTCGATGGCTGTGCTGCCTCTCCAGATTTGAGCCGTATCGCAGGACGCTGAAGCTGAGTATGCACTGCACCACTTTGCAAAGCTGCCAGTGCGGTTAATTCTCGTTCTTCGCTTCGACTCGCTGCGCGGCTCCGGAGCGGCGTATTCGCCTGAGACGTGAAAGTATCCGCCGCAATGGAAACGTTTTCGGGGGTTGTCAGCGTCTGTATCAAACGAGGAGCCTGGTGTGTCTGTGTTAGCGTCGACTGTTCTGTATGGGCAAGGCCCTGGAGCGCTTTGTGCGCTTGCTCGAGAGCAACGCTGCGCTGCTGAGCTTCAGCCTGCTGCTGTCCCTGGCTACTCTGCAAACTGGATGCTGCGGCTGAGGCTTGCGCCAACTGCTGTGTCTGCTGCAAGGCGAGCTTGGCTGCTTCGGCCGCCAAGAGTAGTTGTGTCTTTGCACGAGCATCGAGAGCCTCTGCAGCCATGTGCGCCGCTTGATTCGGTAAGCCTTGCATTGTGGCCAATGGATCGTGCTTGAACATCCTTGCGATGTTCTCTTGCTCGCCACGATACCTGGTGTAGCTGTTGCCATCTCCATTGTCGACTGCGAGGCGGGGTCCATAAGAAGCACCGTTATCCGGTGAATCGCTCCGAGATGGTCGATCCGGTGATCGAGATTCCGGAGGCTTCACGGGAGGTGGGAAATACGGAGGTGGGAAATACGGTGCCACTGATGCTTGGGCACGTCCAAGTCCGGCCAAGAGGTCTGTCCATGGATTATACGAATTGAGGAAATTGAACACCCCTTCATACAGATTACCACTGGCGAGCCAGCGCTCGAGATCGGTCTTTTCGACGGGTGGTTCTGATACCGGGGGCGGCGGACGTGTGGCTGCTTGTTGTTGCACCGAATCCAGGGCACTTTTGATCGCCTCAAGGGACACGCCCTTATCTTCGAGCATCTTCTCAACTGTTTTTAAGCCTTCGTTTACAGAGTCGCGTATGCTAGGCACGAGATTTTCGAGGGAGGTCTTCAGGTTTTGGACTAAGGCAGCTACTTGCTGCCGATCCTTCTCGGATGGAACGGGCGTTGCTGCCTGCAGTGGCTGATCGGGGGGCACTACCACAGGCTTCACTGCGGCGCCTGCCGCCCCTGGACCCTCGTTACGGGGTGGCTGGATGGGGGTGGGCTGCGCGGGAGGGGGAGCCGGTGGAGTGCGGTTCGGCATGAATGGTAGCGGCGTGTACGCCAATATACGGCTTCCATTCAAGAAGGAGCCTCGAATCTCAGCTGTGAGCATATTCCCGAGCACCTTGGGATTTTGAAAAAGCCGCTCCATTCCCTCAAATGCGGCCTTCGTCAACTTCCCTTCCGCACCTCGGAAGATATCCATTCTACCAGCGAGGAGGTGTTTCAGTCCCTGACCCTCGAATTTTGCAGGGGTGTTGAAGAGGCTGCGAATAAATACGGTCTTGGCCTCTTGTTTGACCCCTTCTTTTGCCGCCGCAGCCCCTGGCTGTGCAACGACCCGCACCGCTTTGAACGCCGATAAGCCAGCGAATGCTGCATCAAATACCAGTTCAATCGCAAACTGGCGCAGTGCCTCTCTGGCCGAAAGGCCGTTGTAGGCCATTCTGAATCCCTTATCTGCGGCGTTCCAAGCAGTCGCAACGAGGAATGCTCCTCCGGGGCCAACAAACGGCACGAAGCTGAGACCTACAACCACCACCACCTTCGCGACGGTGTTGGCGATCTCGATGCGTCTATCCCATTTAGCCAACTCCTCCTGAGCTGCCTTGGCTTCGCGATGCCATATCTTCATTGCATCGGATCGAGCTATGATCCACTCTATCTTCTTGTCGCGCTCTTTGAGGTCTGAAAAGGTCTGGTTGTTGAGTTCGGCGGATAATCCTCGATCGATATCGTTGGCGATATCTTGCAGGAGAGCTACTCCCCTGAGTCGCATCGTCTCCCGCATACACTGGATGTCTTTCAGGCCATCAAATTGACTACCTATCAGCCCAGCTTGATTCTGACGCATGAAGTTGTCGGCTATGACCTTGGTCCTCGCAAGTTCGGCCGTAAGAGTTCGATTCTCGTAATCCGTAACTGATCTGTTGTGTGTGTTGCAAATGGTGACATGAAAATTCGCTGCCTGCTCACGTACCTGAGATCGGTAGGCATGAAATGCGTCTATCTCCCTCATCTGGTATATGAGGGTATCTCGCTCGGAGAGGTAGTGTGCCAACTGATCTGGGCGCAGTGGAGGGGTGTTTTCCAGCTGATCAGGCGCTTTGAACATCGCTTCTAGGATCGCTGCATCCGCCTCCGCGAACTCAGGAGAGCGACTCTTAACGTACTCTATGAAGTGGCCTGCTTCGCCGTCAGTGAGCACTGCGGAGCGGGGTAAGCCCTTTGCCCACTCGTTGAGCTCTTTGAGTACCTGCTCACGCTCCTCCTTCGTTGCAACGAGGCTCAAGCCGCGATTGACAAGATCGAGATCGAGCACACCCTGCACTGCATCGGCAGTTTTCTCTTTTACGGCCGCTTTGGCAAAAGCCACCGATGCAACGACCCGTTGCGCCGGCTCGGAGCTGAGTACCCCGTTCCATGCGTCCGCAAGCGCCGGCGCCTTACGAATGAGGTCATCTACGGGGTTGGTCCCGTATATCTCAGAATATGCAAGCGTTATGAGGGCAGCATCTCGCATCTTCGGATTGTTGCGATACTTGATGACCGCTGTAGCTAAAGCGACATCTCCTACGCTCACGCCGTCGAAGGTACTTCGAAGCTCTACCGCAGCCATCTTGACGGTATCGTTCTGTGTGAGTGCTTCTGAATAGGTTCTAGCTCCAGCAAAAGCGGGGGTATCTTTGATCTTCGACCACCGATCCTTCATCTGTGGAGAGCTGAGGAGTTCGTTTAGCTTCTGGGCAGCCTGTTCGGTTCCACGCGCAGCACTCAAAGCCACCATAGCACGTGTAGCCAACTGCGGATTCTCGGTTCGGATACCCTTCGAGAGCATCTCGAGGTCATACTCAGTCAGCGAATTAACGCCTCCTGCAAGCAGTAAACCAGTGAGTTTGGCGTCGTAAGCACTATTCGTTGTTAATGCCTCTAGATCTGCCTTTAGGTCCCCACGAAGAGCTACGCTTCCATCCGTCACACGTGGGGCGAGTGCATGATGGGTGTAGTATGCGCGAAGCAGATGCATCTCAGCTTCGGTGTAGTTTGCTTCGCGCAATTTGATCATCACCTCGTCGAGCTTTGGAGGCCTCTGTTCGAGTAGTGAGAGTATGTCACGTCCAGTGCGAGCGATCGGGCCGTACGGTCCGGCTACCTCCATTACTTTGGACTGAGTGTGGAATGAGCGGATCCCTGAAACAACATCGCGCAGGTCTGCGCGTGCTGCATAGTCCGGAGATACTCGAGCAAGAAGCTCTTCGCTGCGGCGGGAGAAGTTCTCGTCGAGTTCATCAAGATTCGAGCGAATAGCCTCGGCATCCTGCGTACGGCCCTGTTGGATAGCCATCGAGAGAGCGACCTGCAAAGCGGCCCGCTCGTCTGCCTCCTCCTGCGCCAGATCCTGAACGGCCTGCTCGTCGAACAAGGCACGGCCTGAATCTCGCTGAAAGAGCCCCAGTAATTCTGTGCGTCGTTGTTCGAGGGATTCCGGTACCTTTCCGTCTGGGAAGTAAGGGCGCAAGTCACGTGCCGTGACGAGTGGAGAATCGGCTGCTTGGAGTACGAAGGCGATCCCCTGGTTGCCGCGGGGTCTAAGATCCAAGATGCTCGCTCCGAGCGATCGCCCCGTGGCGCGTTCGTAATCGGCCATCACAGCTATTCGACGATTCTCGGGGATGTTCTGGAAAAGGTGCTGTACCTCCTGTAGTTGCCGCTCGACGGTCAACTTGCTGACGAGAGGCATAGCCTGCTCGTCAGGGAGCGTAACGAGTGCGCTCCATACGCCTTTGGCGTCCTGCGACTGCACCGCAGGTAGAGCAGCTGTCAAAAGCTGGGGTCTGTCGTGCGTGACGAGAAAGGTGCGAACCTTGGCCACCTCACCCGCCGAGAGTCGGGCATAGAGCTGATCCATTCTCTGTCGAGAATCGGTTGTGGCGGCGAAGACCACCTGTATGTGTCGCCCCAGTGGCGAGGAGCTGTCTACCTGCTCTTGGAGTGCTCGTAGCGACGCCTCTGACGGGGCAGTTCCCTCGTCATGACGCAACGCCCCCTCAACGTTAGTGATGAGCTCCCGCTCCTGAATCGGCGATTGTACGCTAGCTGCAAAGGAGGCCAGCGCTGGCCCGACCGATGGACTGGTAAGAGATGCCCTTGCTGCAGAGTGGGAGGCTCGCACCTGGTCAAAGACCTTCCCTAGTGTCTCGAGCGAATCGGGCGGTAGCCCCGCAGGTCCGTTGGATGTCAGCCTTGTTCTGAAGGCGTCAGGAGTGAGATATGCACTGCTCCCAGTTCCGGGGCGTTCACGTAGTAGCTGTCCCAGAAGAGCCTTGCGTGTTTCGACGCCAACCGTTTCGGGTAGCCCCGCGAGAGCGTTCAACCTCTTCTGGGTCGTTTCCCGCTGTGTCTGCAAATCTCTGAGCTCGCGCCTATGATTGGCAAGTACACGCCCTGCCTCCCTGTAATCGGCGGTATTGAACCAAAACGACTCGTAGTGCTCCTGAGCTGCTTGAACCTCTTCCTCCTTGGACTGGACACTCAGATCGAGTCGAGGAAGTTCACTACGAGTATTTTCAAGCGCGGTAGAGGTGAGGCGCTCCTGTTGAGCAGCGAAGTTTTCGACGTGCGTTACCGCTTCACGCAAGGTGTGCGCGAGATCTCTGAAGGCCTTCGAGCGTTGTGTTGCGCCTATGCCATGTGCTACCTCGAACTCCGCGAGGAGTTCCAGTGAGCGATGAACCTGAGGCTGTGGAGAGGCGAGGTGCAGATCTATACGCGAGACTACCGATTGCCATTCGATCGAGTCTCGCTCGGCGCACAGAGCTGCGCGCTCGGTCTCTGATGCAGTCTCTATTCGCCGATGAAGCCCATCGAGATACAGGAGTGCATCCTGCTGGAGGTTTTGGAGCGATGTATCCGAGAACGTTTCGAAGGTCGTTCCATAGATCTCTTTATAGCGTTCCTCGAGAAGTCGTGGTTCGTCGTGCGCTCCATGAGCTTCCTGACTGCGCAATCTAGAAAGATCCGTCTCGATCTTTCCGAAGGCGCGCATCTGTCCACTTACAACAGGAAGCACTTCGCGAACGAGTGCGTAATCACGTTCCACCTCTTCGAAGCGCATGAATGCTGCGGCGCGAGCATCGATCTTCTTAGCTTGGACTAAGTATTCTTTGAACTCATGCGGGTCCTTTGCACCGGCCAGTCTCTCCAATGAGACAATAGCCTCTTCCCACGTCTTTCCTTGGAGCCCCGGATACAGCTTGGTCAGTTCTTCGAGGGTCCGCTTCTGCATCTCGGATGCGGATACGTCGGCTAATCCGGTGATTCCTAGCTTTTCTAACTCCGGCGCCATCTTGAGTTGAAGGTCCGTACGGGCCCGTTCGGTCGAGGAGATCGCATCGCGTAAGAGCCGCCTTTCACGGGATACCACAGCCAGAGTCATAGCTGCATCTTGACGAGCAAAGCTCAGGAAGCGCTCCCTCTGCTCGTTTGTGAAAAGGTTTGCCGTGGAACCAAAACAATCCGCCACTAGCTTTCGGTAACTGGTAGATGTGTGATCTCCCATTGTTAGGAGATCGAAGCCAAGCGGTCTTCCGTACCGTCGATCGTAACGATCTATGATGGTTGCGAAGGAGTCGGTGCCCAGGTTCCTTTGAAGCTCCTTTAAGAGCGAAATTCGTTCGTCGGAGGTCGCAAGCGACTCGAACTTAGACCGAAGAGCTTGTAGGCCCTCTGGGGTTCTCAAGAGCAGCGACATGAGCTGGGGATTTCTCTTGCAGGCCCCGACAGGATCGGAGAGGAGCTGCCGCAGCTGGGCCAGGTCGAGGTTCGAGATGTTGCGGCGAACCTCTTCGGCTGTCGCGCTGAAGCGACGCTCGAGCTGTTCTCGTGCCTCAGGATTGCGCCGTGCTATTATCTCGAATTGCGGCTCTTGGAGCTTCGCCTGAAGGTCGCTTCTAGCCTTCTCCACGAGCGATTCGAAAACAGCCGAGGCAGGAGTGTTTTCGCTCAGAGCGTGCGAGAGTGCGATCTCCGGAGCCTTCTTGAGCTCTGCCTCGATATCCGCACCTAACTGGTCGAGTACATCGCGATCCTTCTGGAGAACTGCATCGAGTTTCTCACGAATCTGGTTCTTCAGTTGAACTTCGAGGCGCTGTAGGACGGCATCTCGCTCGTTGCCGACGAGGTATGTTTCCGTGGAGGCCAGCATGCTGGAAGCTGCATCGCGGAATTCGCCGAAGATCTTCTGCTCCGTCAGAGTGCCGGTGGCAAGAGCCTCTGCTGATGCAAGCGCAAGCCTCTCGGTCTCAGCACTCAATTTTTGCTCGAAGTTCGTCCGGGCGCCTTTGATGCGCTCCGTCTCGGCCACTTCTGCGTCGACCAGTTTCTTGAGGAGCCCTTGGCGATCGCTCGGAGATATCGTATCTACGAAGTGACGATTGTCGTGAATGGTATCGTGTGCCTCCTGGCGAATACTTGCCGCGATCTCGGGTTCTCCGCGCATCGAAGCTTGGGCAGCGAGTACGCCGAGCCGATTGAGCTGATGAGAGAGCGCCTCAGGGGAGGCGAGAACGAATCGTGGGGCAGCTTCGGCGGAGATCTTGAGCTCTACATTTCGTTCAAGATTTAGAGGGGCGACGCCTGGCTGCTCTCGATCTCGATTCCTACCAAGTTCGGCAGCGAGTGACGGATCCGACCCCTCGGGTAGTCTGACACCGGTGCTCATCGCCTTGGCGTGTTGCACACGAGTAACCAGATCAAGAGCGACGTCGACGAGCTCGCTCTTGGCGACTCCGTACTGTTGCACAAACATGGTAGTCGCTATATCTCGCGCTAGGGCACTGTCTTGAACGCGAGCACTTTCTAGTTGGTGTGCCACTAAGTACAGAGTTTGGGCCAACTGTCCGCGATCGCCGTTGAACCCGTGTTGTTGAGCAGTTGGAAGGAGATGACGACTTAGCTGCTCCATCTCTGGCAGCGTAATCGGTGAAAGGATGCCGTTGATAGTCGGTTGCGACATCTCTATCAGCGACTGACGGATTGCATGTATGGGGTGATCCAAGACCGCCGGAACCATCGATGCCTGCGTCTCAGCAGGCGAAGAAGGCTCGCGGCGCACTGCCTCGGTATCGATAGCTCCGCTCTCCGATCGAACCGTAGCGGAGTGTCCGATCCTGGAGAGCAGCGCCTGAGTAATGGCATGCTCAACCTGAGTAGGTGAGACTCCGAGCCGAAGTAGGGTGTCGTGTCCCTGCAGGCTTGTGGCTATTTCCTTGGCGATCTGAGCCACAGCACTCGGGTTTGATTGAAGTCCACCTCCGCCTCCCTGAGTCAGCTTTTCGAGCTTCTGAGAGATAGATTCAGCGGCATCCGCGCCTAAGACGGCCGCTAGGTTCCGAAAGGCGACCTCTCCGAAGAAGCTGGAGCGACCACGTTTCCTCTTCTCCCGCTCTTGTTCGTTGAGTAAAAGCTCTGCTTGCACAGCCTCGAGTCGGCGTCGCTGCGCCTCGTCGCTGGGATCCCTCGTGATCTCCATAATTACGATTGCGATCGCCTGAGAGTCCAAAAGTCCGTAGAGCTGTTGCTCCTGGCGTTGGTCTGCTTGCCGAAGTTCTACCGATCTTACTTCGGGTTCGAAGGATGTCGGAATCGCGAGCCGATCCAGGTTGGATACAGTACTCTGCTGCCCAGGTTCCTGCGGTCGATCCACAGCGGCGGGTTGATTAGATTGGGCGATCACTTCTTTCATCAGAGGCACTTTTTGAAAATGATCACCTTAGTACTAACGGTTGGGCACACGGCCAGTAAAACTCCTCGCCCCGACTGGTGGGACTTGTCTTGATATGTACGTATCGCAAGATGATGTGCGCTTATCTCGTGTATTTTCGCGGGCTTCCGTCGCTGGAGTTAGCCAAGCTTTATGGAAAAGTGAACTAAGGGCTTGAAAGTACAGCCTTTCTGGGTGCGCCTCGGCCAGGGGGCCGGGTTTCTGGAAAGTCGTAGCCGTGCTTTGTTTCGACTCGAGGAGATAGGACACACCGAGGCGATGAGCCAAAGATGCTAGCCCCTGGAATCATCCGGCATGACGGTTCGCGGGATCTCCTCGAGTGAAGAGCACCACTGCCATCCTTCAGCTTCGAATAGACGTACGCCTTTGGTGTCGCGTGCTATGCCGATAAACCGTAGTCCTGCAGAGATTGCTGCCTTGCCGTCCGATAAAGAGTCACCGACATACACCACCGTATGACGACGAGCGTCGGTGATCTGAAGTGCCTGTAGGGCGGGCTTGAACACACGAGGGTCCGGTTTGTGAACCTCCACGTCATCCTCAGCCACAAGGACGGAGAACCACTGTGGATCCCAGTTGAGCGCCGCGAGGCTGTGTAAGAGAACCGATCGTGCCACGGAGGTGACGATACCGATTGGTACACGCTGAGCGAGAGCACGCAGGGTGATGTGCGACTCTGGGAATGGCATGAGTGAGTATCTCTCGGATATCTCTAGATAGCGCTCGATGTAGATATCCTGACAGTGGGTCAATTCTCGCATCATCTGGAGGAATGGAATTCCCCAGAAGTGAGACACTTGTTCGAACGACACGTCAGCGCCGTGTACCGTGCGACAGTATTCGATGATTGCCGGGATCTTGGAACCTTTGGTATCGACGAGGGTGTCGTCAAAATCGAAAAGAACAGCTTCGTACATCGACGAATCCTCCACAGACACAAAGCTGCGTTGTTGTGCACGCGCAGGAGAAACAGCTACTGCGAGAACCCACCGAGATCTATCCTAGGGAAGCGAGGCAAAACCTACCACTCTTCCACGTGAACGTGCTCGTGCACCTGAACGTAAACGTGCCCGAAACAAGAACGTCAAGATTTTCGGGCACGTGCACGTTTACGAGCACGAGCACGTTCACGTGCTAAGTTCAAAAGTGAGACCATAGGTAAGTTTCGCCTCGCTTCCCTAGAGTTACCTTGACTGTAGTCGTATGCCCGTACTGCGGCGACTCGAACGGGATATGTTTGTCCGCGATCTCGTGCCCATCGACGGTCACTGAAGCGACTCCTCGCTCCACTCCGGCTCGATTGTCTATCGTAATTACGAACTCTCGCTCACCCCTTCTGTATTTTAGCGATATCTGAGGCCAGTCTGCTGGAATAGTAGGATCAATCGTGAAGCCTGTTGCTTTGACCTTGAGCCCGACTATGTATTCGAGGCCTGCCTGATAGAGCCAACCGGCAGACCCGGTGTACCAGCTCCACCCCGCACGACCACTTAGATTGCCCTCGGAATACACGTCACCGCACGTTACGTACGGCTCTCCACGATATACCTGGAGGTGCTTCGCATCCAGGGACGAATTGATCGGGTTAATCAATTCGAACATCTCCACGGCTTCTGTCCCGCGTCCCATGAGAGCTGCAGCGATGATCACCCATGATGCTGCGTGAGTATATTGGCCCCCGTTCTCCCGGATGCCCGGCGGGTACCCCTTGATATACCCCGGATTTTTATCCGTGCGGTCGAAAGGAGGCGTCAAAAGCTTGATGATACGGCTGTTGGTATCTACCAAGCGTTCGCGCACCGATTGCATGGCTTGCGCTGCCCGGGACGCTTGTGCGGCCGAACTTATTACGGCCCATGATTGGGAGAGTGAGTCGATCTGACATTCGTCGCTCGAATGGCTTCCGATCGGGGTTCCATCGTCGTAAAAGGCCCGTCGGTACCATGCTCCGTCCCATGCATGCGTCTCTACCGCGTGCACGAGTGCGACTGCACGAGCCTCCAATGTGGCTGCAGCATCGAGTTCGCCACGAGCTTGGAGGAGGGGGATGAACCCTCGTATGACATGAATCTGAAACCAGCCGAGCCACACACTTTCCCCTTTGCCGTGCCGACCGACCTCGTTCATGCCGTCGTTCCAATCGCCTGAGCCAATGAGTGGCAGCCCATGCTCGCCGGTCTTGGCGGTTATAGCGAAGGTGCGCATGCAGTGGTCGAGCACCGTTCCATCCTCTGCGCTGCGTTCTGGTATGAAGTAAGTTTCCATCTGATGCTCGGTCAACTGCGGACCGTCCAGAAAGGGAACTCGCTCGTTGAGAATCGAGTAATCGCCAGTGGACTCCACATAGCGACTGACCGCATACGGAAGCCATAGGAGGTCGTCTGTAATGCGGGTGCGTACTCCTCGACCCGTCGGAGGGTGCCACCAGTGTTGCACATCGCCCTCTTTGAATTGGTGGGCCGCGTGAAGAAGTATCTGCGATCTGACCATCTCTGGTCGGATGTGGAGCAGTGCGAGTGAATCCTGGAGCTGATCGCGGAAGCCGAGTGCTCCTCCACTCTGGTAGAAGCCCGAACGACCGAACAACCTGCACGAGACCGTTTGGTACAGCAGCCATCCGTTCATCATCACGTTGAACGATTCACTCGGAGTGTCTATCTCGATCGACGATAGCAGCTCATCCCACCACGCTGTGGAGGAGGTGAGTTCAGCACGTTGGGTCTGCTGGCTTCGATACCGTGCAGTATCCCTCCTCATCGAGTCGAACGAGGGAGAGTCCGCTAGGAAGAAGTGAAGGAGCTTCTCCTCCTTGGGTTTGAGAGATACGCTTACCTGGAGGACGGCACACGGGTCTATTCCAAGGTCGGTTGTCGCCGATAGTTTGATTGACTTTGGCTTGGGAGCAAAGAAGGGCTGGAGCGCTCCTCGCTCGAGGGCCGCGGGGCGCTTCAGATCTCCGTTTCTTCCCAGGAACTCCAAGCGCGAAGCGGTGTAGCTGACGATCGGTTCGCTTGAGCCTAGCGAAACCACGCGTCCGGCGAACTCATTATTGTAGTAGTTCACGGCGCACAACGTCTGGGCAGTCCTGTCGAAGCTGGTGGTAATGAATCGGTACGCATCCTCTCGGAGGACCCCGAGCACCAGATCTGCATACAGATACAGTTCGAGCTTCTGTTCGGTTTGCTCAGTGTTAGTGAGTGAGACTGCGTACCACTTGACTGATTCCGTAGTCGAGCAGAAGAGCTGAAGTTTGGATTCTATTCCGGCGTTGTTTGTATTGAAGCTGGAAAAACCGAATCCGTGCTCGACGTGGTAATCCAAGCCATCTCCCGCCGGCAGAGGCGTGAGAGACCAGTAGTCACCCGTATCGGCGCGTCGTAGATAGATGGCTTCGCTCGGTGAGTCCATCACCGGATCGTTGCTCCACGAAGTGAGACGATTCTCTCGGCTATTGACAGACCACGTATAGCCTCCGCCCGACTCCGTAACGAGAAAGCCGAAGGATGGATTCGCGATCACATTCGACCACGGGAGAGGGGGGCGGGTGGCTCCTATGTGTGGCATGACGTAGCGATGGTCGTCTACGGCAAATCCACCGAGCCCGTTCGACAAGAGAAGCGGCTGAGCCGACGTGCTCGGCTTGGAGCTTCTCTTTCGCATTGCGATAGGTGGTGGTGGAGTTACCTGCTCCAAAGCAGAGGATTTGAGTAATTCGGTCAGTCCACCGACCTCGGCATCTATTACTACTCGTGCGACGGTTTCGAGCAGAGAGGCCTCTGCGTCCGAGATCTGTAAGGTCGAGCGTAGGAACACGCCACCTGGTCTGTCGATCAGGTGTCCAGCTGGGCTAAGACGTATGATGTATTCAAGGTCTTCTGCGAGTGGTTGCATGTAGGTGCCAGGATTCTTGTGCAGGATGACCAGGTCGAACTCCATTCCGCGCTCTCGCAGAAAGTGATGGGCTAGCAAGAGTTCCTGGACGACCTTTCCTTGTCGCACGTCGTTGACCATGGCCAAGACGATCGGCAGATCGCCGGAGATCCCGAAGCGCCAGAGACCCGATTGACTGAGGCGATTGGCCGCCAGCGCGTCCGGAGTAGCTCGTACACTGTCTTCACTGTAAACCAAGCAGCCAGCAAGGCGGTGGAAGAGGTCTGCCTGACTTGCTGAGTAAGCATGGTTGCGGAGCTCGACCTGCGCACGGCTCCACGACAATTCGAAGGCTCGGCTCACGTGCATCAGTTCCTGATACCGTTCAATCAATCCCACAGCATCTTTGCGCGTGCGAGCTGCGCCCGAGACGAATACGAGCGTCTCACTAGCTCCGGGCTCCAAGCGGACGGTGCATCGGAGTGATGCAATAGGATCGATACCGCTGTCGGTGTCGTCGTCCGAGAAGTCGCCAGAGAATACTGCTGGATCCTGCAGCGTACGACCACGTCCGATGAATGCTGCCCGAGAGGTGCAGAACCGCACCGGCGCATAACTCGTGCGGAGCGTCACCCGATGGAAGAAGTACACCTCTTGCTCTCCCTCTGTTCTGGGCCGGCGAGAAAAAAGTAGCGCGTCGTGCTCGGCGAGCTTTTCTGGCCTAATAAAGAGTTTGCTGAATGCTGGATGCACAGCATCTGCTCGCCGAGGGCTGAGTGTCGGCTCGATGTAACTCAGGATCTCCAGCTCGCGTTCGGCGTCTCCTAGATTGGTCACAGTGATGCGACGCAACTCGACATCGTCCTCAGGTGCTACCGTTATCTCGGTATGCAGGAATATCCTGTCGTCAAAGCGTTTGAATTCGGCACGCCCTGGACTGAAGATCGCTTCGTAGGAGTCTGGATTCGCGCAGCTCGGCTGATACGCCGCGGACCACGTCTTGTCTTGCTGAGGATCTCTTACATAGAAGAACGATCCGGTGTTCGTCGCGGTTGGGTCTTCACGCCAACGCGTGAGCATAATGGAACGATCGAAGACGCTGAATCCCCCACCGGATGAGTCTACCATCACCGAGTAGCGGCCGTTGGACAAAAGCCGAACACGTGGCGCCTTGGTATGGGGCGAGGTGACCACTTCGAGTCCTGCCTCTTCGGTCTCCTCGACCTCTCGTCGCACCACAGCCATCTCGGGTTCGTGAGGAACGATCGTCGCAATGCGTTCGGGGAAACGCTCGTGAAGCAAGAGTTCAGCCGACTTGATGATCGGTTGGCTGTGAAACCGCTCGCACATGATGTCTCCCGTCAGGAGATTGTTGATAGCAACAAGAGACATCCCTTGGTGGTGAGCGAAGAACGACTGTACGATGTGTTTGCCGTCTGTGCGGAGGTGTCGGCTCGGAGTGTAGTCGATAGCTTCGAAGAATCCGTAACGACCGCGCGCACCTTCGCGCTCGAGGTATCTTAGGTTTGCTATACCGACTTCGATATCTCCAAGGAACGGTAAGGATAGACAGGTGGAGTAGGGGGAGACCACCAGATCCTCTGACAGCCCGCGCTTGAGCCCAAGTCCTGGAACACCGAACGCCCGGTATTGGTAGGTTTTTTCGAAGTCTACGCCGCTGTATGCCGACTCAGAGATTCCCCATGGGATCGATTGTCGTTTGCCGTAGGCTATCTGAGTCTGCACGACGGCTCTGCCAGTTCTACCGAGGAGGGTCGTCGGGAAGTCTCTCATCACGATGAACGGCATGAGATACTCGAACATCGTACCGCTCCACGAAATGAGGGCCTTGCCTCCTGCAGTGCTGGTGATAGAGCGCCCCAGGGAGAACCAGTGCTTCTGCGGTACCTCGCCTCGAGCGACAGCTAAGAAGCTCAGTAAACGAGCCTCCGATGCAAGTAGATCGTAGAAGCTGCCATCGCGACGGGCATGCTCGGTGTTGAAGCCGATGGTGAACAGGGCCCTTTCGCCGTCGTACAAAAAGGAGAAGTCCATCCCCTCGATCATAGAGAGGCATTCAGAGGTCATAGTTTTGATGGTGACGCCCAGTTCGCTGAGCTGATCATGTGCCAGAACCAGTTTCTCCCGGAGTTGCTGATACGTTTCCGCGACACTGGAGCTGAGACCGACGGTGTTCTCCACGCCCGATGCTTGCAGTAGGTCGCTAATGAAGGTGTCGAGAGATTCAATTGTCAACGGCAGGGTCGGAATACGGGAGAAACTCTCCCGGCAGAGCGACGCAAGGCCCGAGGCATTTGCGGATTCACCGAGGGAATCGAGAGACGAGATCTCACGGAGTGGCTCGACCCACGCCAGAACGTCATTGAACCCCGCGATCTCGATCAGGAGTCCGCGAAGTCTGCTGAGGGATTGTGACGTTTCCTCTGTGTTCCACGCTGAAAGCCTGCTCGTGCGAGTCAGGAGCTCCTTGCAGATGGATGAGCACGCTGCCCAGTCGAGAATATTCGGTGAGGAGGTTTTGACTAGAGCGTTTCTGAGCTTTTCCAGTTCAGCGGAAACCGAATTGGGCTCCTTCGACGCCGAGAGCCTAGAGTGGGCGGTCTCAAGTTCGTCCAGCAAGGTATTTGCGTGAGAGCGACTCAGCAGTTGAGTTTGAGGAGCTTGTTCCAGAATCGTCAGAAACGTGAAGAAGTGTCCCAGCAAGTTTCCGCTGTCCACCGTCGATATGTAGCGCGGATGGAGGGGTTCGAGAGTTCTGATGTTGTACCAATTGAAGAGGTGGCCTCGGTACTTCTCCATGGCCGACAGCGTGCGGACGATCTTCGAATTGCGCCGGAGCACCTCACTGAAGGGAATAAAACCCAAGTCGTAAGCCGAGACGATGCTCAGCATAGAGAGAGAGATGTTCGTGGGCGATGTTCGCTCTGCTACTACGTCCTTCGGATGAACCTGAAGATTGTCGGGCATGAGGAAGTGGTATTCCTCTTTGATAAACTCGTCGAAAAAATGCCAAGTGTCGAGAGCGACATTACGCAGATATCTCTCTTGTGAGGACGTGATGTTCGGAACTATCGCTTCGAGGGGTTGTGAGGTCCAGCGCGCTATCCATGGAGAGGAGAGCCACGCAAGCAGAAGTGGTACGGAGAACGCAAGGGTGCTACGATCGTGGTATCCAGCATATGTAGCGGCAACGATAGCGAGAGCCATCGATGGCAAGAAGAGTCGCAAGTATTCGCGTTGCTCATTCCGCCCACGGCGCTCTGACCTCTCGGCGGGCTCCCACTCGAGAAGGTGTCGGCGGCTGAATGCCAGCCGATACGAAGTGACGCATATTGCGTGCGTCATGAGAGCCGCTTGGTGTGGCAGGAAGCACACTGCGCATGCTGCGCGCATCGAATGTCGCCACAGGTCTCGGCCTATGTCTCCAAGGAAACCACCGATCGAGATGCCGATGCTCGGCAAGGCAAATGCGTTGGCTAGCCCGGTGAAGACCGGGAATGCGATGACCAAAAGAACGATCACGGTCCACGCCAGCGGACCACCTGGCAAAAGGAACCACCCGCCCACGAGCGAGAGGAAGCACGCTATGGGTAGTAAACTTCGACGAAGATTGTCGAGCATCTTCCATAATGCGAGCGCAGAGAGCGGGTTGCGGCCCGCACCTTTCGCTGTCGGAACGGTTCTCCTCAGCCACGGTAAGAGTTGCCAGTCTCCACGGACCCAACGATGAAGGCGCTTGGAGTAGGCCATGTATCGGGACGGGAAATCATCGTAGAGCTCGATGTCGGACGCGAGGCCTACTCGGGCGAACGAGCCTTCGAAAAGGTCGTGGCTGAGCAGGGTGTTGTCCGGAACTCGATTTTCAAGGACCTCCGCGAAGGTCCGAAGATCGTAGATCCCTTTTCCGACAAAGGAACCCTCTGCAAAGAGGTCTTGGTATACGTCCGAGACTACGTTCGTGTATGGATCGAGTCCTGCCTGTCCAGAAAAGAGTTGGGAGAACCAGGAACTCGTGGCAGATGTGAGCGAGATAGTTACGCGCGGTTGAATGAGCGCATAGCCTTCCACGACACAACGAGTATCCGGATCGACAACCGCACGGTTCATGGGGTGGGCGATAGTCGCAACCAGCTTTTTTGCCACGTCGCGGCACAGCTGGGAGTCACTGTCGAGAGTTATCACATATCGAATACCTTTGAGCTGCTCTGAATCTCCAGCGACTAATTGCAAAGAGGTTTCTCCATGCCCGAGCAGGTATCGATTGAGCTCTTCGATTTTGCCGCGTTTGCGCTCCCACGCCATCCAGACCCCTTCGCCAGGGTTCCATATGCGCTTACGGAAAAACACGGCAAAACGCTTCGGCCCGCTGGCGCAGTGGAGCGCATTCAAGGCTTCGATCCCCTCCTTGGCTGCTTGCACGATCTGAGCATCTCCGGGGCTATGTTCGGAGCGTGCATCCGGGAGATCCGCCATCAGGACATATGTGAATGCAGGATCGTCATTGCTCAGAAAACGCACCTCAAGACCATCGATGGCGCGCTGTATCGAGGCCGTGCTGCTGAAAATGGTGTGAACTGCGACGAGGGTTTTGTTCTCGGGATCTACCGGACCTTCGTGGGAAAGCTTGGGAAGCGGACGTGCGGGGATCCAGCGAGTGACGAGATACTGCACGAGGCTCGACGCAAGCTCTGATACAGGTAACGCGGTGAGGAGGAGAGTGCCTACGATGAGTGCTGCGCTTGCATGAGACCACTCTGCGAGGAAGTAGACATACGCCACCAGCAGGGCCGAGATCGCGGAGATCGCTCCCAGGTAGGAAGCTACGGCATGTTTGCCGAGCAACCGCCCAATGCGAGTGAGCAGAGGGGGGGTATAGCCGAGGGTTGCCTCGAGCAGCGCCCTTCCTTTTCCGATCAAAAAGTAGCCTACGTGCTTCTGGACGAGAGCTTGATTTTCGTCTGCACCTGGAGAAGCCGAATGCTGCGATGCACAGGCTACTACGGCTGCAGCGATCTGAGAGTCGGTTTTCTTCAAGCGCTTCGAGAGCTTCTCGATCTCGTGTCGCATGCTGTCACGTGTGGGAAAATCACACCGTGCGTGCAGATTCGCCGGATCCCGGCGCAGCATCCTCTCAGCCAAGCTGACATCCTCGAACCATTCCCGCCAATTCATCTGGTCGATGGCCTTGAGAGAGATCAGAGTGTTTCCAACAGAGATCTGCCTGGCCGCTTGAGCATGGTCCTCGGCGCGCAAAAGGTCTTCGGGATCGAGTCCGCGTTCACGTAGCGCTTCCTCGAGAAATTGCAGCGCCATGAAGGCTTTGCGTCCACGACCTCGGAGACGCTTGAGCAGCTCGAGTGCCCCGTGTGGCAAAAAGCTGTCCCGCTCGCTCACTCGATGCGCTAACTCGACCATGATCTCGGTTCCGGTTCGAGACTCGTTGCCGAGAACCTCGTCTACGAGAGAGAATACATCTCTACGAGCTAGCAGCTCCTTTTCAGCCTCGCGGGTCAGGCGCCTCAAATTTTCGAAGAGAGCAAAGCGCAGCATAATAGGGAAGGCCCACAGCTCGCCTGAGGAGAGTTCGAGCCTCTGCTGATATGCAGAGATGAAGAAAGCAGCCAGACTCGGGTCGACGGCTGCATCGGTATGAACGATGAATTCCAAGGCGAGGTGGTATACTCGCGGGAAGCCCTCGAACGGTCCCTCTAAGAACTGAGGAAGGGTGCGATAAAACCCAGGAGGTAGATATTTCTTGATGGCAGCAGCATGGCGTTCGACTACGTGATAATTGTCGAGGAGCCACTCTGCTCCTGCAGTCAGTGCCTCACCCTTGTGGGCAGCCTCTGCGAGACGATGATAGACCCTGCGCAGGGTTTCCCTGTTGCTGCGATAATTCGAGAGAAGGTAGGAGCTGCGACTGACTCCGAATGTTCCGTGATGTTGCTCGGCAAGTCGTTGGGCGAGCTCTCCGAGAGCTTCGCGTGACAAGACCTCAGCGCGCCAAGGGACCTCCGGAAGCTTCTTGGAAGATGGAGAAAAGAACGACCGCGTAACCTTGCGCATCGTCGAGCGGATCCGTTGAGATATGATGAGGAAAGGGTACGTCACGCTGCCAAGCCTTCAGTGGTAAACGTCAAACGTGCCGCGTTCGTGAGTTCTCGATCGTACCAAGGATCTCCATTCCGCGGCGGTGCTCCGGAATTATACACAAGGCACGTGCAGCTCGTCACCAGAGGTTGGCGTTTTTGTTAAATAATTATTGAGGTTTATGGGTTGAGACAGGCGTCGTGGATTTTGCGAGGAGACGCTCCAGGTGTACCGTTCGGAGCGTCCCAAACGGCTCCTTTTGAAGATCCACAACTGCCACGGTCTGGCTCCATTTGATGGCCCTAGAAAGGGCGTGGTCGAAATATCTGTTGACCAGGATGAGCCGGAGATGGTCTTGAAGGTCGGGAGTCAAGGGGTTGATTTGGAGCAACGCCAGTACGGCCGCATAACGAATTGAGGGCGTGCGCTTCTCGCGTAGATGCCAAATTTTGGAGACGATTGGAATCGCCTGCTGGCCGAGAGCTGCTCCCACCTGGCACGCCCCAGCGACCTTACCGGCAGAGCTACTGTCGAGGGCTGGCCCGACCTCGGCGAGTACCATCTCTGCCGGTAGGCTCACTAGTACCCGCATAGAGTTCGTAACATCCTCACCGTTGCCTGCCCGTTCGATGGTGGATCGAATGAAATCCTTCCAATCGTATTCGGTGTCGCCGATGCGAGCCAAGGCGATTCGAGAGGTCGTGCCTGCATCGCTTTCCGGTGGCGACTCGGAAGCCAGTGTCCGAATAAGGGAGAGTGCCCGTGGAGAGTCTGAACTCCTGAACGAGCGCAATGCGTGGTCTCGCAGGGAGATATCTCCTTTTAGCAAGGACCACTCGAGTACCGAGGAGCGTATCTCGACGGGGATCTCGTGCGTGTCCATGTAATCCAGGAGCTTCGAGATTGTTTCCCTTGGCACGAGATCTGCTGCCAGCCCTTTTTGCAAGGCGTCATTGTCAGGAACAGCGAGTCCAGAGGTGCCGGCCAGTAGCACCTCGAAAGAGTGGGTCGAAATCTCGGAGGCGCACACGCCTATTTTCTTTTCAAGTGCCGAGCGGGCCGTGCTTTGGATGTCGTTGCGCGAAAGCAGCGTCACCACACCATCAGGGATGAGATCAATCGGCGCGCAGTTGTCTGACATGAGGAGAGTGACGATCTCTCCTAATTCTTGTTTGGAGATGGAGCCACTGGACTCCAGCAAGCTGAGCGTCATGAGTCGCGCGTTACCCGTAAGCTTGGGCAGGATCTTCCGTACCGTCGGCGCGAGTGTTGCCTTGTAAGAAAGGAGAATCGGACGAAGATCTGTGTAGACTTCAGGTGCGCGCAGGAGCTCCACCAGCGGAGAGAGGAGGCGCTTGTCTGTCACTTTGCGAGCTGCGAGTAGGCGTACTATCGCGCGCGAGCGCTCGGGGTGCTCCCTTGAAACGAGGGATATGAGCTCGGAAGGGGTAAGTTGAATCTTCTCTGCTACTTTCAAGGCTGCGGCGTTTTCGGGATCACTCAGGAGGACGCTGCGCGTCGCTGTGGCGAGCTTGGTGTTGTCCTTCGGAAGCTCCATTTCGCTCAAGGCTGCAAAGATCTCTTGACGAAGGGGGGTTGCATCGAGCGAAGAAGCCACTGGCCCTGACAGGAGCTGTGTGTATGTAGCGAGCGCCTCGGGTTTTCTCTCGTGAAACAGCGCCAGTAGCGGGATCGATCGAGATTGATACGGCCCGGGGCGGACAGCTAGTCCTCTGAGGTGCGAGAACGTCGAGTTCCTCGCCTCCTGATCGAGATGCGGAAGTGCACTCGACAAGAGCGCCAGTCCCCGATCGACGTTCGGCTGATCAGCCGAGAGAGCTAGTGCGGGTACAGCACGAGCCAAAGACTGGGTTGATGCAACCAGGCATCGTAGAGAATCTAGATCGAGGGTTTCGCTCTGTATCAAGCTGGATGAAGGGGCGATGATTTGAGAGATCTCGGAGTTCAATTTTCCGAGCACAAGGCAGGCCCTACCGAGCACTGGCGCAAATATCTCCGAGCTCTCTACGCCTACCGCCAGTGTGGCGAGGTCTTTCGTCAAGGTCGACAGCGCATCCCGAGAGGGAAAGGGGAGCTTTGTGGCCATGCGGACCGCGTCTTTCGGCGCAAGTGCTGGTGCACGCTCGATGAATGTTCTCATGACGCGGCTCCCATCCGGATCGACTACTCGCAGAAAGTCCGTGATCGCGTCTTGTGCGGATTCCGTAGCCGTAGAGAAGTACTGTAGTATCCGAGGCAGAGCTATCACCAGATACTCAGTCAGGATGTTTCGAGCTACCAATGGGCGTGCGCCGACCAGATGCGGTATGAAGGCATCGAGATCCTTGTCCGAAGGGCTCAGTCCACTCTTGTGGGCCTGTTCAGCGATGTCTGCGATGGTTTCCTCAAGGGCTACTGCAATCTCGTCGCTCAAGCTCTGGTCGTGGTAAATCGCCGCAAGCGATGGAACTGCGCTCAGGGCTGATTTGCCAGCTAGGGACAGGATCTCCAAGGCGCAACGCTTCGCCTTGAGCTCTCGCTTCGCATCGACCGCTTGCCATAAGCCACCAGTGGAGAGATCCGCGCCTTTCGGCGCGCCCGGTGCCATGACGTCAGTGCCCTTCGACGCACCAGGTAGAACGACGAACGCTTCTGCTACATCAGGTGATTGTGCGTTGAGCGCCACGACACGACTCAGATACTCGAACAAGGGGGCACGGGACGGCTCGTCAAGAGCAGCGAACTCCTTCTTTGCGTTCTCGCAATCTTCGAAGATAGACTCCTTTACCCTTTCTTGCGCAGCGGCCGCCACGTGTGTCGCACACACGAGGCCGACCAGCATGGGTATTCTCAACGATAACGCCATGTACCATCTCCGGTAAGTTCGAGAACGTGTTCGTGATACGTCTCGAGGTTCTGAGCATTCCCAGTGCTCACATAGCGTTCGACTATAGTGGGAAGGATCCCGTACAGATCCCGTTCACTCGACGAATCGATGGCAGTGGTCGCCTCGTCGAGAAATACGATCTTTGGCTTGATGAGCAGGATTCGAGCGAAGGCCAATCGTTGCTGTTCCCCCGTTCCGAGGATGTTCGGCCAATCCAGCACTGCGTCCAAACCTCCGACTCTTTGAGCCATTTCGCTGAGCTTTACCCTTTCGAGAACTTCGAATAATTCGCGGTCGAGGATGCCTTTACGCTTCGTACCGTAGGTGAGCTGCGATCGGAGAGAGCCGAGGATCATGTAGGGCCTCTGGGGAATGAAGAGAGCTTCGTCGAGGTCGGGTCGAATAATCCGTCCAGATCCAGTGTCCCACAGCCCGGCGATAACCCGTAAAATGGAGCTCTTCCCGCTTCCACTTGGGCCTGAGAGCAGAAGCGATCTGCCGTGAAACGCGAAGGTTAGGTTGCGAATCAGGGCCTGCTCTCGGCGCGGAGTCCAGATGGTTACCCCCTTCAACTCAAGGTGATCTCCTTTGATCACTGAAACTCGATCGCCACTCGCCAGAGGTTCGCTGCTTCGCTCCATTGCCTCACAGAAAGAACCGAGGCGGTTGGTTACGGCAGCGAATACACTAAGATCGAAGAACTTGTTTACTACGATCGACAGCGCTGCTGTCACGACGCCGAACGCGCCTCCCGCTTGATACACCACTCCGAGCTCGATCTCGCCGTTGAAGAAGAGTGGTGCTACCAGGATAGTCGGTAGAATCGGCAGTAGATAATTGTAGCCCTCTGTGAAAAATTTCAAATTACGATTCCAGTTGATGACCTTCAGTGCATTGTCCAGCGCTGCCTTCAGACGTTGTCGAGTGCGAGTGAATTCCTGGCCCTCGTGCCCGTAGAATGCAATCGATTCAGCACTGTCCCGCACATTGATGAGCTTATAACGATAATCAGCTTCCTTCTTGAACTGGAGAAAGTTTAATCCTACAAGTGGACGACCGAGGAAGTAGGTCACGATCGAGCCCCCCAGCGCATAGAGAGCGGCAGCGAGCACCAAGATCCACGAAATGGACCATAGTACATATATGTACAAGCACAGCTGCACCGAGGAATTGAAAAGGATCAGCGCAAACATGAGCGTTTGCGAACAAAAGGAGCGCACGTCCTCCTCGATGCGTTGATCCGGGTTGTCTATCTCTCCACGCAGGTTGAGGTGATAGTAGACTCGATTCGAAAAGTAACGCTCCAAAATGTAGTGACTGAGCCACCGCCGCCACAGAAGGCTGAGGCGTTGCTCGGTGTACATGTAGGATACAGCGAAGGGGATCGCCAAAGTGAAAGCGACAATGTAGAGCCACATCTTCTCGAAGAACTGCTCGGAGTTCTTGAGGCTCAAAGCTGTCATGAAGTCGCGGCTGATGTAACTCATCCCAGCTCCGATACTGTTCAGAGTAAGGGAGAGCCCGAGTAGGAGAGCTACGAGAGCCCAGACTTTCCACTTGGACTCCGACCTGAAGAACGGGGTGGCGAGAGTGATAAATCGCCTGATGACGTTCCGATCTATTTGCGTCATACGTTACACAGTTGAGTCCCCGCTCACTACGGTGCGCTCGTAATCTGCCCATGCTGCGGAAAATGCCCTCCCCGCAGCCCGAAGCTCGGGGAATGAGCCGACCTCTTCGACACGCCCGTCCTTGATGTATATTATCCGATCGAACATCGGTACGAGCGCCAGACGGTGACACGCAGTTATGACCGTGAGGTCCGAGAAAGTGTGCAGAATTCCCGCGAAGATCTGTTTTTCGGTGAGAGGATCGAGGCTGGATGTGGGCTCGTCCAGGAGTAGGATGTCTTTGCCAGGTACTCGCAGGATTCCTCGCGCCAACGCCAAGCGTTGACGCTCCCCGACCGAGATGTTCAATCCGGCTTCCTCAAGGTTGCTGTCCCATCCATCGGAGAGTTTCTCCAGGAGGTGATCAATACGGCAGATCTCGATCGCTTTCTGAAGCTGCTCAGCCGTAAAATCCTGACCAAAACTCAAATTGTAGCGCACCGTCTCCGAGAAGATCTCGGGTTCCTGAGGCACGAGGATGCTGATCCCGGCGACGTCGTCGACGGTGAATTGCTCGCCGTTTGCACTGCGAGCCCAGCCCTTTTGCACCGCTAGCATACCGGCGAGAACCTTGAGGAGGGTCGATTTGCCGCCTCCGCTGGGGCCCACCAACGCGATCTTTTCGCCTCGACGGATGTCGATCTCCACGGATCGGAGATTCGGAAACTCACCGCCATACGAGAATTCGACCTCTTTCAATTCGAGGGTGTCCCATTCTCGGGGGATTCGGCTCGCTCGCGAAGGAGCGCGTAGTTCTGCTGACTCCGAGAGGAACGAGGACGCATCGTCGTACGCAATCGAGGATTCGATAACAGCACCGTAGTAGCCCGTGAAGGAGGAGATGGCACCGAAGATGCGGTCGAGGTAGTTCAGTAGCACATACACCTGTGCCACTTCGAACGCCTGTCCGAGAGACGTATGGTTTTGGAAATAAATATAGAGGGAGGCCCCCATGACGAGGCTGTACCCTACAGCGATAGTCCCCCACTTGAGCTCTTGGTACTTCCAGATCTTACGACACAGGCGGAATCCTTCGGAGCGCTGTTGTGTCAGGTAGTCATTGGCCGGTTTCTCCAGGCGCAAAGTCTTTACGGTGATGATGTTCGAGAGATAGTCGACGCACGTCCGATTGAGCCTGTCGTAGAAGCGGTTGTTTTTGCGAATGTTCTTGGTGAGGCGCGCGTTGAAGAGGATCATCACCATGACTGTAACGAAGCCCATCAGGAGCACGGTCAGGGCAACTTCGAAGTCGAGGGCAAAGATCGCGATGGTAGCGAAGAGGAATTTTACGATACCGTCGATGATCTGCCAGATGTAGTTGTTGATAACCTGCTCGATGGCACCTACGGACCGGTGGAGGCGGCTTAAATTTTCGCCCGAGTGGTGATGGACGTGCCATTTCAGAGGAAAGCTGAGAAGTGCGCCGAACACCTCCTCTAGTTTTCTGAAACGCGCTGAATAGGCAGCCGTGCCTTGGAGATACCGCGCAACGTGGTGAGAGGTCGCGAATATCATTCGCAGGACCACGTACGCGACGATCCCTTTCAAGGCCTCTTGAAACGCCTCGGGGGTAATTCCACTCTTAACGAATACCCCAAGGGTCCATCCGATCGCCCAGGGAATCAAAAGCTCGACTGAATATGCGAAGAGCGAGAGGAAGATGAAGCTGAAGAATCGGACCCGATCGCCGGCTGTAGCGTGCCAGGTCGCGCGCGTGAGCACGAGGATTGATGAGAGGGTCGTCGATGAGGAGGGTTTGTTCATGGCTGGAGCCCAGCAACTCCCAAAAAATTTCAGTGAGTTATACCAGAAGATATGACAGCTGTCTTGCCATGGGGACCTCTTTGGATACAACCCCGTTTGCACGCTCTAAGGTCGTGTATTGAACCTTCGATGCGAAGAGAGAGCCGACCGACGTGGAAAGCTTGCTAACATCGTTTGGTTTTGAGTGGCGTGACGGAAGCTCACCAAGTCGCGAAGCTAGGATACCGGAGTTGGAGAACTCCCATGAGCGTGCTGGCAGACCCGTGCGTACTCCATACGCAAACATCTCTGCAAATTAGCTTCTTCCGCTCACGGGGACGTTCACGAGCACGAACAGGATCACGTGCACGAGGGTGCTCTCGGTACTCGCACCCCTGAATCGCTCTAAGTTTCACAGGTTGCGCAGGGGCGGAAGTGCACCAATTTTCAGTGAGGCCTGCTCTGCGGTCCGATTCGATCGGATTCGTACAGGATGAAACTGCGAGGCTCTCCCACTGGTGTGCAAATGCAAACGTAGTGCGAGCGCTATCCTCTATAAGAGTAGGTTAGTAATTATTCGAACTGGTTCGAACAGATTAGGTCGAATTTGTGTCGACTCCGACTCTCCATTTTCGAGCGAATAATCAAAAGGCCCCGTAAAACGCGAAAAAGCCCGCGATTCTGTTCAGTAGTGTTTGGTTATCTGCTAAAGTTGAGGTCGGCTTTTTGCTTGCTGCACGTTCGTGCGAGGTTCCTTTGTTTCTGTAAAAAGCCACCGGTTTTTTGGTCGTCCAAAACGAAATGACGCTCTGCGATGATGGTGCGGTGCGCTCATGCTTAGAGCTGGTAATGGAGTTCCTGTGAGTACGATGAATTCTTTTGGTAGGCAATTTCAACGAGTTTGTTTGGTAGTCGCTGCAGTACTTATGGTGGGGATAGCGGCCTCGACCAGTGCTCAGCTACGTGTGGGAGTGCCATTCTGTTCTTCCTGCTGTAGCAATCCATGGCCGTATCTCTCGGGATGGACGGAGCAGAAGGGATGCGACACCCTGAATGTGTACGTGTGTGACTACACGGAGGGGCTACACTCGATAACTGCGAGGGCTGACAATCAATCTGGGCCAGTCGTAGTTCAAGCGCAGTTCTATCTGCCTGCACCGGCGAACGGAATCTGCGGTGCTCCGAGCTGCATGTATCTCTCGCTCAAGCTCCCGACGTGGGCAACGACGATGGATCGCAACATGTACGTCAATGCGACGTCTCCTAATCCCTACGTGAGTCACGGATATTTACCTGCACGCACTACGGGCGTATCGCCACTTGTCTTCGATGCGTGCCCGCAACCGACGCCAACGCCGACGCCAGTACGCACGAAGACGCCGACGCGCACCCCAACCCCGGTATTTACGAAGACGCCGACGCGCACCCCAACCCCGGTGTGTACGAAGACGCCGACGCCAGTATGCACGAAGACGCCGACTCCGCAGCCGACAGCCACTCCGACACCCGAGGTGGTCACGCCCAAGCTCACACCGATAGCTGAGTGTGTGGACAAGAACTCTGACGGCAGTTACTCGGCCCGTTTCGGTTATCGAAACACGGGCGATCAGCCGATAGGCGTAGCAGTAGGCGCGTTCAACGGATTCTATCCAGCTCCTGTCGACAGAGGACAGCCGGAGACCTTCAATCCGGGGCAGTTCAGTAACGTCTTCACCGCGGTGTTCCCTCCGGGCTCTTCCCTGGTATGGGTGCTCGGCGACGCCATGGTTGAGGTCTCCGAGAGCTTCAAGCCCTGTACTGGGCCTGTATGCGAAGAGATCCCGATCGGAGAGATCCTGACCTTCTTGGATACCAATGCCCTCAAGCAGGACGCGAATGTTAAGCAGTTCGTCCGACGCATAAAGCGCAATGCAAAGAACAACCAGTCGCTCATCGCGCTCGCCGATTCCCTTAAGCGGCAATCTGCGGCTTTGTACAAGCTGCAGTGGCAGGGGATATGGACGAAGTTCTCGTCCACGATCATTCAGTGCGAGGGTATAGGGTGTGTTCAGATCGATCAGCAGGACAACATTGATGCCGTTGAGCGGCGTTCTACGGAGCACCTCGGACTCAGCACTCGAGCAGCAAGCGCTTTGAAAAAGGCGCGCGGCGGCAGGTTGGCGCGTGATGACAAGCGGCTCTTGGCCAACGCACAGAAGCTCCACAAGGAGAACAAGGTGAAGGCCGAAGAGATCCCGCGATTCGAGAGTCAGTGCTCGTAGCTCTTAGAGCGCCCGAGTGTTTGAATTCGCTACTCTTGTAGTATCGCTTTCGGGCGAGCACTATTAGTGTGTGAACGCACGGGGGCCTCGAGAGCATGAGGATCAATTTATTCTGCATACGGCTTTTGCTTGGTACGCTGACCTTCAGCGCCTGCTCTGCTCCTCTTATTGGGCAAGAAGGGAGGGCCTCGAAAGAGTGTCCGAGGATAGTCGCGCACCGAGCGGGTGCTCGTGAGGCCGGGGTCCCGGATAATTCGCTTGCGGCGATAGCTGCTGCCGTCGCAGATGGGCTGGAGATCCTCGAGGTCGACGTGCGTCGGAGTTCGGATGGAGAGCCGTTTCTGTTCCACGATAGGCGCCTCACCGAAGGTCCCTGGGATGTCCCAGAGCGGCTTCTAGGCCAGCCTTTCTCCAGTGTAGCTTCGGCCGATCTGGAGAAGATATGTGTCGCGGGGGCGCAGCAGAGATGTCTGCCGCCCTTCTCAAAAGCGCTCGATTCGACGAAGGCCGCTACTTTCATACTGCAGATCGACCTCAAGGATCGGGTGAGCCGAAGCGATGTCCAGCAGCTTATCTCGGACATCATGAAGCGCAAGCTGGCCGAGCGAATCGTTTTCTTCTGCGATCCCTCCGTGGAATGCGAGCTCGTGCGTGATGTGAAGTCAGATGTACGTATAATGGCGCGGGTCTATCAAGCGAGTGACTTGACGAGTCTCCTCAGTGAGCCCCCATGGGCAGTTCAGGTTGACGAAAGCATGCTGAGTCATCCGTTGCTCGGCGAGCTCCGTGAGCGGGGTGTCCTCATCATGGTAAAAACACTGGATGAGATGGGGGATACACCAGAGCACTGGTCTAAGCTCCGAGAGGAAGGAGTCGATCTGATCCTTACCGATTATCCGCGCGCAGCACGCAGGGAGCTCTGCTCTGCAGCCGACCCTTTTTGAGAAGGGCGTAGTGTGTGAAAAATGCAGAGTGTCGTCATACCGATCAGCACGTTTGCCATCAAGAGGTGAGCCATTTTGAGCCACGTCGGAGCGAGGGTCAGCAGTGTGCAGATGCCGATTAAAACGGCAACTATGAGCACCACACTCAATCGACCAAACAACGTGCGTGAATACGAGGATGGAGCGCGCTCTTTCAGCTTTTCGAGGATCGCCCACAGCCCTAGTGGTCCGAGTAAAGCCAAAAGTGGATGCAGAAGGCGTAAGCGTACGGCCAGGTGCGAGTCAGAGGAGAGATCCTTGGTCAGGCCAGCAAGAAGAGAGTGAGAGGGCGTCAGGTGAGCACCAAGTGCTGCCACTGCGCCGGTCGTAAGAAGTATCAAAAATACTCCCGCTAGGATTCCGAGTAGTCGGCGGACTTCGGAAGAGGGGGTAACGCGAGGGATATGCCCGTACTTGATCGCTTCGGCAGTCATTACCGTAGAGCCGAGTAAGAGTGCTGTGTTGACGAGGTGCAACGGCATGGCCACTACGCGAGCAGTGTCTACGCTTTCGTTGACCAAACCCATCGTCACAAGCTGTCTGCCAATCAAAGCCTCTGTGATCGTGAAGAGCAAGGTAAGTGTGCTCCAGGTCCTCGCTGGGTGACGAGATTCGAACTGTCGTCGTGCAACGGCGAGTTGAAGAATAACGAGGATTCCGTAGAGTCCGGTAGACAATCTGTGTGCGAACTCAACCCAGGTTTTCGTCGGCACTGATGAGGGAACGAAGTGACCATTGCACAGAGGCCAGTGATCGCCACAGCCATCTCCCGAGCCCGATATTCGAACCCATGCTCCCCACAGAACTATCGCTACTGTGTAGCCAACCAATCCCCAGGAGAGGGAGTAGAAGGTGTTATTGGGGTGTCGTTGTATACCGTCCGAGTCCATGTGAATGATCGGCAATTTATCACACACACCGAGCTAGTGAAACCGATGCACCGGGGCTATTGGGGCCTCCCTTTACGACTGAAGGGGGTTGCTCGCTCACGAGGACAGTTGCGTTCACGAACACGCGCGCGGAATGTCCGCTGACCAAAAAGGATTGCGTTGCTTCCCTACCTAGCTAGCTGCTACGGGGACTACCAAAACAGGTTTCGGAGAGTTGCGAATTACCTGCTCGGCGACACTACCGAGGAGCGCGCGTGCAATGCCCGAGCGTCCGTGCGAGGCGATTACGACCATGTCTACAGGATTGTTCTTGATGAAATCCACGATCGTTCTTTGTACCGGATGGGGAGCCTCTTCGACGCACGGGTCTGCGGAAGAGGGCAAAAAATGCTCGGCAACGTGAGCTTTGAGTTCTTTAACTGTTCTTTCCTTGACTGCTGTCAGCGCTTCAGGGACATAGGTCACCGGCATGTCGAATGCGCCTCCGACGCCGAATTGAATCGATGTGTCTATGCAGCACAGCACTGTAATCTTTGCTCCATACGCCTCGGCAAGAGCTCGGGCATGCGGGTATGCTTTCACGGAGTCGGGAGATAAGTCAGTTGTTACAAGGATGTTCTTAGGGCGCGTCTCTGCCATGTTTTCCTCTCGAACTGGGCTGTCCTGAATGTGTAGCCTACACCATTACGCTCTCCGTAGTCATCTGCGAGAAGAACGAAGGGTGAGAGCGATCACTGTTTCCGGGGAGGCGAGGCCTCCCTGCAATCGGGCAAGTGGTAGGGCGCTGATAGCAACTGGAGCACGCACTTTCTAGTCCGCTTGCTGCTGGGATCGTGGTGCTGGTGGCAAGCGGAGCGGAAGCTCTGCGGTCCACTGGCGAGGTCTAGGCTAGTCGTGAAATCCCGGTCATCTGAGCCTCCCGAGTTCGACCTTGACCTCCTTCGGCAGTGCCAGCCACGAGCGTTTCGAGAATTTGGTGACCGATACCATGGCTTGGAAGAGGGGGTCTGTCTCGCTCAAGGTGCTGATCTCTCCGGTGTCGAGCTGTACCATAATGGACTGTCTCGTGTCGCCTGCATGTACGTCGGCGGTTGATATCTCGTGGAGATAGTAGCGTGGATCAAAGCCCAGTTTCTGAAGGCACTCTTCGACTGACTTGTCAGACAGCTCTCGCTTGTGCTGTTCGTCAATTCGAATTGTTTTGAAGAGTCTACGATGCAGTATTCGATCGCTGAGATCTCTCAATACAGGGTCAGTGCTCTGTGCCCAGCGCATCAAATGGTAGCGCCACCAGGCTTCACGCATTTGAAACATGACATCGAGGGACAGCGTGGCTGCGTTAGGTGCCGATAGCGCCGCTTTCATCACGTCGTCTGCGAACTCGAGCATGCCACCGAGGTCTCTCGCTCGTTGCACTACGGCTTTGTTGAGCATGTCAGAGGCTAGAAGTACTCGATGCTGGTAGACTTGCCGATACATGGCATGTCGGGACACCATGAAATGCATCATGGCATCGAGTCGGTTTTCCATCAGAGCAAGCCGTTTGTCCTCGGTGATGAGGATTGATTCGACGAGAGCCGGAATGTTGTACATGCCGTAACTGACACCCGCGAGGATACTGTCGACGGCAGACCAATTTCCCCGATCGACGTTCCATCCCCCGCCAGAAATGAGCTGCCACGTCCATGCGGGGACAGTTTCCGATTCATCGAGGATACCGAGAACGTTACGTCTGAGTTCTGTAGAGTAGGTGTCCAGCAGGGATCGGATCTGGGTATCCTCGTTGATAACGATATGCGCCAGGGCCTCGTGACAGTCCGGTTGTCCGGGAAACCAGGTCTTGAATGCAGTGTGCGAACCTGGTGCAAGATGGCCAATGTCGTGCAAAAGCGCAGCAACTAAGATTGCAGGTCTCCACAGCTCGACGTCACGAAGATGGCGATCTGCGAGTTTCCTCAGGGCCAGCTTCGCAAGGTACGCTACGCCAAGACAGTGGCCAAAGCGCGAATGCTCCGAGAACATGTACACGAGACGTGTATTGGCTGTTTGGCTGATGTCGCGTAGTCGTTGGAACCAACGGCTATCGATCAGGTCTAAAACCAGTTTTTCTGCCGGATCTGTGGTTGAGAAAGAGATCGACTGGTGGACGACATCGGCGAAGGAAATGTCACTCATACGACGTGCTCTTTAGATGTAGATAGGTCGGGGATTGAATGTTGCGACAGCACTTGAATTCCGAAGCTCGAGAGACCCACGAGTGCGCGCGGTGTAGCCGTCAGCAATTCGATCTTCGAGACACCTAGATCGCGTAATATCTGCGCACCGACTCCGTACTCACGCATCATAGCAGGTGCGCTCCCGAGTGTAATATCTGATACGTCCAAGGATTGTACGTTAGTGCTCTTGTCGTCGATAAAGGGACGTCTCAGGTACAAGAAGACGCCTCGAGATCGATACCCTATCGCTCGCAGCGCGTTTTGCAGATGCAGACGCGAGCTCGGGGCGTTTCCGCCGAAGACGTCCGTAACTGTGCTCTCGGCTTGCACACGAACGAGGACAGGATCTTCTCCTTGAACCTCCCCTTTGACAAGCGCGATGTGTTCGACATCGTGAATACGTGAGCGGTATACGATGGCCCTTACCTCACCCGCGAGAGTTGTCGGAAGACGAGCCTCTGCCACTCTTGTAATCAGTGGCTCACGTTCCAAGCGGTGAGTGATTAGCTCGGTCAGCGATGTGACTGCAATGTCGTGTGTCTCGCCGAATGCGCGCGCTTGTTCGGCGCTCATGAGTTCTCCTTGTTCGTTGAGAAGGTCGACGAACAGAGCTGCATCGGTAAATCCTGCGAGTCGGGCGAGGTCAACTGCGCCCTCTGGTATAGCCAATTTGACGAGTACGCCACCGTCTCGAGTTTCGACTGGAAAGATGTGCCCCGGTTTTACCAGTGCGCGTGGCTGAGGCTGTTCGGCGCCGAGAATAGCAATGGTGGTAGCGCGGTCTGCAGCACTGATGCCCGTAGTAATTCCTTCGCGAGCCTCAACGGAGGTGTACTGGGACATGAGAACGCTGGGTGAGGGGAGTTTCTCTCCGACATTCGGCCGGGTCATGTTGTGCAGGAGGAGGGCTGATGCTCTTTCGGGCGACAAGGCCACGAAAGTGAGCCCTCCTGATAGCTGCAGCACCCGATTTACCTCCTCGCTATGCGAGTTCGAAGCGGGTGCAACCAAGGCAGCCCTGGAGCTGCTCCCCGCGTCATCGATCAAAATAACAAGCCGATTCTGCGAAAAAAGAGAGACGAATGAGGGTGTTTTGGGCATGCGGGGATTACACCAAAATTTGCTTCGAGTGTCACTTTTGCAGAGATGTGCGTAGGTAGTCGTTTGCATCAACGACGTGCTTGCTTTTCAAATAAGTTGCGTAAGTGGGCGTGCTAGATCTCTCTAAGTATCTGATGTGCAATAACTTATTGTCCCCTGTGAGATAACGTTTAAGGTTTACGGGGAGCGGGTCGAAGATAGTACTAGTCCAAGGAAGTTCACTTTGTTGTTCTTCAGTTGTTCAGTAAGAAGTAGTCAGGTTGTATCGACATGGAAACTGAAATAATCGAAACCGAGCACTCCGATCTTCAGGAGATGGAGAAGGCTATTTTACGTGCGCGGAGAACCGCGTTCGTGGCACGCTTCATCGTTTTACGTGAAGGCAAACGAACACGCGCTCACCGGGTCATCGAACTGATGGAGTGGGAGGATCTCACGACTGTCGAAGAGTTGGCCGATCGTTTCCGGCAGGCTTTCGTCGATAACGGTGACAATATGGTTCCCGTTGATCGAGATATACGGCGTGCCATGGCGCATTCCCATCGCTCCTTGAAGTTCTTTGTAACCGAATACTCGCTGCGCTCTACTCGGAGCTTCGTCGAGGCCCTGATCGATTACGAGCGATCGAATCAGCTTCTCTTTGGTGTCGACGAGCAGCCAAAGCCTGGAGGATGGAGATTGCCTCACGAGCTCAAGCGTGCCAAAGAGCAAGCGCTCACAGGTGCTCCTCAGAAGAATCGCAAGCGGGGTGGAGGTCGTACTCCACGTACGAGTATGCAGCACGGAGCAGGGCCGTAGAATTTTCAGATCACAGATGCCCTCTCTTCGCGTCCATGGACGGGCTCGAAAGATGGTAAGCTTTCCCGAAATGGCTTCAGAGAGGGCGTTCTCTGTGGTCGTTGGCACTGATAAAGGTGAGGCCAGACACGGAGGTCGGCCTCACCTGGTGTTTCTAAACTATTAGAAAAGCGCGTAGATGAACGGCGAAAGGGCTGACCCTTGAGTCGCCACGATGAGAATGCTGATGAGGATGAAGACCGTAACCATCGGCACCAGCCACCAGGCCTTGCGTTCCATCAGAAGCTCGAAGATCTGCTTTATCGTGTTTGCTTTGCTCATAAGAAACTCCCACTGAAGTGAGCGCTAGTCTAGAGCACTCCACTTCGGTTTGTCGAGACGTTCGACCTCTCTTCTTATGCCGCCACCTTACCCGCGGATTCGGCTTCAGGCTCGCCGGCGGAGAGTTCTGAAATGATTCGATCGACTTCCTCAATAAGAGAGCCAATCGCATATGCCCACACGTACTGGCCAGCTTTTTTGCCGGTAAGAACCTCTGCGATCTCTCCTTTGTCTTGAACCCTGTGCTTAATGAAGAGCTGCTTGCTATCCGTAAGCAGCACCATGTCACTCGGGTTCTTGTGCAGTTTGGGGAGCTTTTTGCGCAGGTAATCGATACCTCTGCGGAAGCGGTTGACCGGCAGGCCTTCACGCTTCATTCGAAAGAGCCAGCACAGCAGAATGAGATCCGCATACGAATACTTGGGGCGTCCGCGGCTTTTCGATTTCCCGGTAGTAGGGACGAGATTGGTGCGGGCGTAGTAGTTGAGGAGAGCTAGGCCGATCTTTTCGTTGCCAGTGGTCAAGGTTCGTAGGATCTGTTGAACCTCTTTCGCGGTAAACTCTCGGTCTAACATGTGAACAATCATTCGTTGGCCTCGAGAAAGCCGTTTACAACACTGCAACAGCTAAAATAAGTACAAGTTGGTTTAAGCACGGTACTGCGCACAAACCTTTTGTGTCAACCTAGAATCTGTTGAGATCATAGGGTGCTACACACGCAATTTCTCCCCCTGTCAGGTTGCACATCCACCTGAAAGTTCTCGCCCTTTTCGAGCATCTGAGGAAGAGGAAATGTTATCTAGAGGTCGAGCTAGGGCGCTGGTTGGAGCTCTGAATTAGGAGGCAGAGAGTTCTGAAACAGACCGATAGCAACAGGTATATCGTCTTCCCCTTGGTAGTTTTCCTCTTGAAGGGGGCCGGTAGGTCCTGATTCTTGACCGCTTATGAAAAGCTGGGAGGAGCCGCCGCCGTCGAAATTAATTGCGTCCATGCAGTCGATCGCCGGATGAGTCAGGAGTTCCTGAAGCTGAAGAGCGGTACAGCCGAACATGCCCGACGCGACTCTGTACACGATGAATCTTCCGGCGCGATCGATGCAACTGCCCGAGAGGTTGGATGACAGGATAGAGGTTCTGATGCCCTGGACCGCGTGTCCGTTAGCGAGCAGCCGCGGACCGGCTTGCGTCGCTTCGACGACCCCGTGAGTCGAAAAACTGTCGCGATGTACGATACGAAGCTCCTTAGGTGTTGCATACAAAACTGCCGTTAAGGTTCCTCCTCCTAGGTGCGCTCTGCTGTGAAGGATCCCCCGGTTGATCACGACACCAAGAGGTTTGCCCTGCTCGTCGAAGAAATTGCTGTTGATGCACACCCGCGCACCGCTGAGTCGGCACAAAGAGCGAACCGGAGCACGTTTCCAACCGAATTCTGCCGCACGTATCACTTGGACACGGTAGTTCTGTAGATGTCCTCTGACCAAAACAATAGCTGACGAGAAGACTGCCCCCACGTTGAAATTGAATCGGGCGGTCTCCAGTCCTGGGCCGATCTCCTGCCAAGGGATCGATTCGGGGACCTTTTGCGCGAAGGCGGCAGAAGTTGTTGTGGTAAGCTCAACAGAGAAAAGCACCAGCGCCGCGAGTGTGCAGCGCAAGCCCCTCGCCAACGAGTTAGGTGAGGTCGCCAAAATCCGCATTGAGCCGCTCTGTTGCTTGAGTCTTCCCTTCGGCGGCATCGAGGATTTTCTGCCGAAATTCATCTTTGAACTTTGTTGTGAAGCTCCGCACCGGCATAGCGATAGAGTCTCCCAGAAAGCATATCGTATGACCTGCAATCTGATTGATTACAGTGTCGATAAGCTCGAGATCTCCGGGGAGTCCCCCGCCGTTGACGATTCGACCAAAGGTCTTCTCGGTCCAGTGTCCACCCTCACGACACGGGGTGCACTGGCCGCAGGATTCATGTGCGTAGAAGTGAGTGAGGTTGTAGATTGCGTCGACCATGTCGACAGAATCATCGATTACTATGACGCCTCCCGAACCGAGGAATGTTCCCAGCTTGTTCCATCCCTCGTAGTCCATCGTTGCGTCCTCGATATCCTCGGCGCGCAGGATAGGAACGGACGAGCCGCCAGGAATGACCGCTTTCATCTTGCGGCCATTGAGCATGCCACCGCATTCTTCTTCGAGAAATCGCTTGAAAGGGTATCCCATCTCGATTTCGTACACGCCTGGCTTGTTGATGTGGCCCGATGCCGAGATGAGCTTTGTGCCCTTAGATTTCTCGGTGCCGATAGCAGCGTATGCATCCGCACCATTCCGGATGATCCACGGCACAGCAGCGAATGTCTCGACGTTGTTCAAAATGGTGGGTGAGTAGTACAAACCCATCGTGGCTGGAAAGTAGGGAGGCTTCAGGCGTGGTTGTCCCTTCTTGCCTTCGAGCGATTCTAATAGTCCTGTCTCTTCGCCGCAGATGTACGCACCGGCTCCGCGATGGACCACGAGGTTGAGCGAATAGCCGCTCCCGAATATGTTGTTTCCGAGATAGCCCTTTGCGTAGCACTCCCTTACAGCCTCTTTGAGGCGAGTGTAGGGATACGCATACTCTCCTCGGATGTACACGCACATCCAATTGCTCTGCACTGCGAGGGCCGCAACCATCATCCCTTCGATTATGGAGTGTGGGGTTCTTTCGAGGACGAGCCTGTCCTTGAAGGTGCCTGGCTCACTCTCGTCCGCATTGCAGACTATGTAGGTGGGCTTACCTGTGTTGCGCGGCACAAAGCTCCACTTCTGTCCGGCTGGAAAGCCCGCGCCTCCGCGGCCCCTGAGGCCTGATTTCTTGACCTCCTCGATTATCGCAGCCGGGTCCATCGACAGCGCTTTTCGCACGGCTTCGTACCCACCTCGGGATTCGTATCCGGCTAGGGTGTGTTGATCGGTTTGGTGAATGTGCTCGAGGATAATTTGACGATGCTGTCCCACAGGATGACTCTTCTATACGTAGAGGTGTCTCGCCGTCCGATCAAGTACCGGACGTAACGGCCCTAAGGATAGTAGAAGGAGGGCGCGGCTGCAACGATAACTACCGCTATCCCTCGATAACTTCAATCGAGGCCTCATCCTCGGCAGCGAACTCGGGAGTGCTGATAGAGAACTCGCTATCGTTGCTCTCCTGAGGATCGTCCACATCGGCATCCACCTCTACGGTGCCGTCCTTGACCGCCTTGCGCCCCTCAAGCTGGAGCCTGAGGGTTCCCACCTGTCCGTTGTACTCGTCTCCCGAGGAGCTGAAGAGGGATTGGGAGAGGTAGAATACGAGATAAATAGAGTTCTCGTCTTCGGCGAGCGCATTAACCGTGGGGGTCAATTTGGTTTGTTGCTCATCGACGAGGAGGCTCGCTGATGAGGGTACGTAACGCAGGCCGTTGGGGAATCGAATCTTCAAGGCGATTCCGTTATCGTGAACGTCTCCGATGTCGACCGTCACCTGTGTGCGGTCGCCAGAGTCGATACTCGATGGTTGCAGTGTGATACCAACCGTGGCCGCTCCGACGAAGTCGTCGCCGCCTCCGCCGCCACCACCACAAGCGGCCGCGAAGGCTATGAGAGTTCCGCAAAGAAGGGAGGAAAGAGAGAGGGTTTTCATGATGCAATCACCGTAAGGCTTCGACAGCTGTATGTATAAGGTCTTTCTTGATACGGCGCTATCCCAGAAATAGGGGTGATTAGAAGTGATCTAGTCGAATTGGATTTTGACTAAAGACGACCTCGAGGGTATCGTGAGGTCTGGGTAAGAGTTTGATATAGAACAAACTTTCAAGTTTCTGTGGGTGGTGCCGGTCTGTGCCCGCGGGTCTTTTTCGACAGGAGAGCCAGGATGGCTCAAGTAGCTCTCAAAAAACCAACGCTCTCTGAGACTAGCGAGCTGAGACGCATAGACGCGACTGCCGAGGTCAAGACGGCATCGTGGTGGAAGCTGGATCTCTCCCTAAGTACGGTGCTAAGTGCTGCCCTCCTCATCGCGTATGCGTACGCCTTCTACAGCGGTATCTCTGAGTATTGGTTTCATCCCGGCTGGACGACCGATGATGCGCTCCAACAGAGTTATCCCTTCCACGAGGTGACTCATCCTGGCATCTTCGAGGGAGATCTCATCACCGACGTGATGAAGGGGTATCTTGCGCCAGCGCACTACTGGATTTCGTACGCGATCACGCTCCTCACTCACGATCCCATAATGACAGGTCACTGGGTAATGTTGCTTCAGGTTGCTCTGACCGTGGGGTTCCTTTTTGCGGCGGTGCGAGCAGTGTCTGGAAGTGCGGCCGCACTCTTAGCAGTTACGTGGCTGTTGCACTCTCGTAACCTGATGCAGCGGCTCACCGGAGGGTTGCCGCGAGGGTGGTCGGCCCCTGTGTTCGCCGCTTTTCTGTATTTTGCATTCAAGGGAAATCACCGTGCGGTGCTACTGACAATTTTGGCGGGATGCCTTCTCAATCCGCCTGCGACCTTGGTGGTGGCGATGAGCTATGGGCTACTCCTGATCTGGAGAACGGCTTCCCTGTCGGGTGCAGAACGTGCTGTGTACACCAAGAGGCTCGTCAACTACGTGCTTCTGGCGCCTTTCTTCGCAATAGTGACGCTTGCGGTTGTTCATAGGCCAGCCCACGTAGGGCAGATGGTCTCGTACTCTGAGGCTGCACAGATGCCGGAATTTTCTCGGCCCTATGGGCGCTTCCCTTTCATCCCCTTCAACTCGGCCGCTTCTGAGATACGCGTGGTAGGGCTTGAAGCTTTCACTGGGCGCTTCTTCAAGCCTAATCCTTCGTTCAAGCAGATGCTTCCTTACGTCGTAGTCGGCGCTCTCGTGTTGTTGGCAGGGATCGGTTTGGTGCGTCGACGTGTGGCTCTTCCAGCAGAAGTGGTTATCTTCGGGTGTTCCGCGCTCATCGTCTATTTTCTCTCTCGACAGTTCGCTTTCTGGTTGTACGTGCCCAATCGGCATCTTCAGATCCCATTGGCGATGTTCTTCGTGGTGGCCTTTACCGTTGGAGGTTGGCGCGCCTTGCATCTTGGTAAAGATACATCCGATAGCGTGGAGGGTGGGGTAAGGGATACTCGTGTACGATGGGCATGGCCGAGCGTGCTCAGCCTCGTGTGTATCGGCGCGTTTGTCTTTGCTGGCTCTGGCAAAGGGCTGAGTGGTACCCTCAATTTCAACTATCCCTCGGACAAGAAGGGAGAGGTCTTCGAATGGCTCAAAGACAACACCCCCGAGGAGTCGCTCGTAGCGGGCCATCCAACCCATATCGATGGGGTTCAGTTGTTCGGTATGCGTAAGGCCTACGTGACGACCGAAACGACGCATCCGTTCTACACGCGTTACTACGCAGAGATGAAGCGACGAAACGAGATAGTTCTTCGCGCTCACTACAGCGCCACTCTCGAGGAGCTTCTGGCGTTGCTTGAGCCGGAGGGAATTGACTACTTCATATTCAAGCGCGGGGATTTTTATCCGCAGGTGCTTCCCAAGCTGACCTTCTTCCCGCCGTTCGAGGGGCTCATGAAGGAGCTCACCTCAAGGTCCCCTGATAGCTATGCGTATCGCAAGCTCCCGGAACAGGTCGATATCCAGAACTATCCGTTCATGCCCTTCAAGGACCGGTTTTCAGCGGTAGTAGACGTCAAGGCGCTCAAGTCTTACGTCCAGGAAAAGAGGACGGCAGCGCGCGCGGCGCGCCAACTAGCGGCAGTTCGACGAAACACCAAAAGCTCGCGCGCAGCGGGCTAGCTCTTCGAGCTTCGGCAAGGTATTGTTCCTGGCGAGTTTGGGGGAGGAGCGGCCTGGCAAGTGTGCCCGAGTTCGTAGGGGTGTTTGATGAGAAATCGTCATATGAAGTTTTTGTACGGTGTAGTTGCGTGTTTGGTCCTCTTAGTTGGGGTGTATGTTGCGGGTGTGCTGCAACCTCACCGTTGGACCTCTCGGAACTTCGCGGCTTTGTCGGATGGCGGTATTCACTCTGATGGCTGGCTGGTCGATCAGGCGATGGTGTCATTGGAAGGCTTCGCTCGATACGGGAATACCCTCGAGCTACACTTCAATCCGACCCGTGCGGGAGCCTCTGAACCGCCTCAAGTTGCTATCTCTGTGTGCGGGGGACAGGAAGCCACCTTCACGATTGCGACTTCCGAGCCTGTGCGGATCCCTCTCTCGGGAATATGTGTGCCGCAGACCGTCCATCTGAAGGGATTAAATTCCTTCGTGCCGCAAGGAGGCAAAGATCAGCGGACCCTTAGTGTTCAGATTTCGAGGGCGCTTGTTTCGTCGCGGCTCGGTGTGCCGATCGTCGCACTCGACTCACTCATTGCTGGTGTATCGGCTGTAGCCTTGCTCGCGCTGTTCAGTACCCTTGCGCTTGGACGACGAGTTGGAGCGATAGGTGCGGGTGTCGGATTACTGGCCTCTTTGTCGGCGTTGGTCTTTCTTCACGTCGCCACGGTACCTCTGGATAAGTTTACTCCGTTGTGGCTCCTATGTACCGGACTTCTCGGGGGTATGGCTCTCAGCGTGCGCTTGTCGGCGGAGCCAGAGGAGGACGAGTCGCGTTCGGGATGGCTCGTGCCAGCGCTGATCGTTGCCGCTGGAGGCGCGCTCCGTTTCTACGGTATCGACTTCGGATTGCCGGACAACTTCCATCCGGATGAGGTTCCAAAGGTCAACGCCATCATGCGGATGGTCGACCAAAACACCTGGAATCCGCAGTATTTCCTGCATCCCTCGCTGCTCTTGTATTGCACCTATTTTATGAACTGCTTGCTGCAGTTCATCGGAGTCGACGGTACCGTTCGAGAGACGGCATTCTTGGCGGGTCGCATCGTGAGTGCTATCGCAGGCACACTTTCAATAGCGATGACCTACGCGATAGGGCGACGGCTGTTTTCGCGAAGCGTAGGACTCAGTGCGGCTGTTCTGCTCGCAGTCCTTCCTTTGCACGTTACCTGTAGTCGATACCTCAAAGAGGACGCGCTCCTCACGTGTGTGGTGCTGAGCTGTGTTCTCACTACGTTGATCGCCGTTCAGACCAACCGCCGATGGTTGTTGCTGGTGGCCGGACTACTTGCTGGTGTAACCGCTGGAACCAAGTACTCCGGTATTTTGATGGCGATCGTGCCCGGATCTGCTCCGTGGCTCGCCTCTCGATCGTGGAAGCCCGATCTACGTTGGTTGCCGTGGGCGCTGATCGCTATGGCGATCGCACCGCTGGGATTTGTCGCTACGACGCCGTTCTCTATTTTGGATTCTAAGGAATTCCTAAAGGATTTCCGCGCAGAGTCGAATCATATGCAGAACGGGCATACGAATACGATCGATGCCTGGTCTCAGCTCTGGATGTACCACTTCTGGCGCAGCATCTTGCCCGGTATGACCACGGTAACAGCAGTGGCTTCGGTTATAGGGCTCGGATTTCTCGTGCGTCGTCCGCGTATCGAGGGGCTCTTCGTAGTTTCCCTCGTGCTGCTCTTCTATCTGCCGTCGGAGTTCGTGAAGGCCAAGCCAGCGCCTCAGCCTGAGCGGTACATCATGCCGTGTCTCCCATTTTTGGCGATTGCGCTCGGTGAGCTCGCGCAGAATATCGGACGATATATGTCCCCGCGCTATGGAGCATCACTGCTGACCTTCATGTTTCTGGTGCCAGCGCTCTTCCGTACGACGGTGCTCGCATCGGAGCTTAAGAGCGATACTCGGCAGGAGTTGCGTGAATGGATGCGCCAAAACATCCCGCCAGGTTCCAAGGTGTTCATGGATTGGAAGCCATACTGTCCGCGCTTTGCCGACGGAGAGTTCAATATCGAGTACATTCCCCGTGCAAAGATCTTGGTTAAGCTCGACATCGGAGATCTGAAGGCGTCAGGATACGATTACCTGATCCTGTCGAGTTTCTTCTACGATAGGTACTTCAAGCAGCCCGAGTCGGAACCGGTGTTACGCCAGCGATTGCGCGAAGTGTTCGACCGCGTACCGGTTGTGACACAGTTCAGTAAGAAGGGGGGTGCATACGGATTCCATAATCCAGTGTTGACGCTCTTCTCGCTCAAGAAGGAAGACTTCGAGTTGTTGAACAACGAACTTCAGCGCAAACGTCAGGGAAAGCTGGAATACACGTCTAATGATGTGCGTGCCAAAGCGAAGTGGTAAAATAAACCTGGTTGCGCCCTCAGCGAATCTGCAAGAACTTATGGTACTGGACTGCCAAACTCCACGTCGGGTTCTCTTTTACGAGCTTGATGCACCACTCGAGATCTGTCGGCGAAACGCTGCCATCTGACTGAAATGCGGGGGAGATGAGATAGTGGTCTGCAGTGACCGAAGGCAGGGGGATGCCCATGCCGAAACGACGCACATATTTCACCTCGTGAGCCGTTCGTTGTCGAATCGTATGTTCTGCACTCTTGGGTGACACACAGATCCAATCGATACTCGATGGAAGCTCGACTGTGCCGTTCGTTTCGATAGCTATCTTCCATCCAATGTCGCGTGTTTTTGACACGAGTGCATCGTCAAGTTGAAGACCAGGCTCTCCTCCTGTGAAGAGCAGCCAGCCCTTCTTCGGATTGAGGGCCTCGCACTCGGCGAGGATCTCCTGTGCGGTCATCTCGCGACCGCTCATGAATTCGGTGTCGCAGTCGAATCCTGCATTCACGCTCGAACAACGCAGATTGCAATCCGAAAATCGGACGAACACCATCGGCGTGCCAGCTTTCTTACCTTCGCCTTGAAGAGAGAAAAAGATCTCGTTTACTACATAAGAGCCTGGCGTCCGGGCCCTTAGCGCCTTCTCCGATGGAATAGTGCTCTGCATCTCCTCACCTCACGACTGACCTAGGGAAGCGAGGCAAAGCCTGTCACTTTTCTACGTGAACGTGCTCGTGCACCTGAACGTAAACGTACCCCAAACAAAAACATCAAGATGTTCGGGTACGTGCACGTTTACGAGCACGAGCACGTTCACGTGATAAGTTCAAAAGTGAAACCACAGGTCAGTTTTGCCTTACTTCCCTAGCTTGTATATATAGCCCGAGTAGTCGACGACGTATATCTCTCCGGCTGAATCCTGGCCGAAGGAGGAGATGTTAATCTTAGAGGAAAGCACGAGCCGATTGCGGTATGTCCGCCCCCGTTTCCACAGGCGCCATATCTTCCCAGTCACGAAATCGCCATAAAGGAAGCTACCGCGCAGTCTTCTGAGCGCAGTCCCACGATACACGTATCCTCCGGTAACCGACCTTCCCTTGGAGTGCGGGATAGTCCAGACGGGCTTTTCAAATCTGCGACGCGAGCAGCTCGTCCCTGCGGGATAACAGAGGTCTCCCTCCACTACGTTCCAGCCATAGTTCGCGCCGCGCTTGAGGATATCTATCTCCTCGCGCATGTTCTGCCCGACATCTCCCACCCAGATCCTGGAGCTCGCACGGTCTCGGGTCATCTTGAATGGGTTCCGGAACCCCCACGCAAAGATCTCTAGGCGTACGCGTCCTTCTCGCGCGGAGAAAGGATTCGAGCGCGGTATAGAATAGGGCGCTCGAGAGCCAGGTCTATCGACATCGATGCGCAGAATTTTTCCTAGAAGTGAGCTGAGAGACTGAGCATTGTTCTGCGGGTCTCCTGCACCTCCTCCGTCCCCGAGAGCGATGTACAGAAAACCATCGGCCCCGAAGACCAGAGCGCCGCCGTTGTGGTTATCGTACGGCTGGGGAATCGTTAGAAGAGGAACTTCGGATCCCAGGTCACTCACCCAGGTCGAGCGGTCTACAGTGAAGCGCGAGATCACAGTCGCACCGTCCGATGATCGCGTATAATTCACGTAAATAAAACCGTTCTCGGAGAACCTAGGATGTACAGCCAGCCCCAGTAATCCCTGCTCGCCGCTTGAGACGATTCGAGTAGAGATATCGAGGGTAACAGTAGGCGAGGATCCATCCGACTCCGTACGAAGTTTGAGGATTACTCCGTTCTGTTGCACGACAAAGGCGGACTCTTCGTCGTTCACAGTAACGAACTGAAGATCCAGCGGCTGTGACAAGGTACTTGCCGGCCACTGTCGATTCAGTTGGTACTGTGGTGCTGCAGTGCAGGTACGAGTCGCAACGAAGGCGAGCGCCAGGAGCGCGGGGTAGGTGAGTACTTTCATGCATTGAATGATAGAGCAAGTGGTGAGGGGATACCAAGCATTTACTCGTTGTCGCGCCCCATCTCTGAGATACTCCCGATAGCGTTACCTATCGCACATCTCCCTGATTCAGAGCATACTGACGCTTGGGGAAAGAGAGGGGGCCAGCATGAATTCGAAGACTGTAGTAGTTGTCGGGGCTAGTGCGAAGCCTGAGCGGTATTCCAACAAGGCCGTGCGCATGTTGCGGGAGTACGGCTATCGCGTGATTCCGGTGCATCCCGTTCAAGAAGAGATCGAAGGAATTCCGGCGGTAGCTTCGCTTGAGCTGATTCATGAGCCTGTAGATACGGTGTCCGTGTACGTGGGTCCCGCCCGAGGAGCGCAGTTAGCGCCTGGCTTCCTAGCCCTCCATCCCCGCAGAGTTATCCTCAACCCCGGAGCTGAATCGGAAGAGCTCGAGCGCGCCCTGCTCGAGGATGGGATCGAGGTGGAATGTGCTTGTACGTTGGTGCTTCTGCGTACGGGATCGTTCTGACACGCTCGTCCTGTGCAAGGTAGGCAAAGGTTCTCGAGTCAGCATTCTCCGTTGCCCACGCGTTTCGTGCTGTGGGCGTGACTATGTCGGAAGGGTAGAAGCTCTGCGCTAGCTCGTTACCCGACAGAGAGCAACGGCCCGAACCATCCAACTGCTGCTGAGCTGGTCATTCGTTTCATATGCGGTTGCAACGAACCCCTGACCCGTAAGAGCGAACGATTGATAGGTGAGGGCAACGCCTGAAACCGGAACGAGGAGTCCATTGTCCACGGAGCCGAAACCGCCAACAACCTCGCTGTTCGCTGGGCAGGTAGCAGATGCAGTTTTTGGGCTTACAGAATTGTTCGCGCTCTCACCGATGACGACTGCGATGTTGTAGGTGCTCCCCGCGATCCCTTGGGGACCTGTTGCGCCTTGAGGCCCTTGCAGTCCCTGAGGTCCACGCTCGCCCTGAGGCCCCTGGGGTCCAGCTGGCCCGCCGGTTGTTAGCGCCCCCGAGTTGAAAAGCGCTTTGTAGCCTGCGGGACATGCGGTTCCATTCCCAACTATCCTGGTCTGATGCGCGATTCTTCCGGAGAGTAATCGAGAACGAAGGCACACAGTTTCGGCCTGTGTCGTGTTCGTGAGCGCGATGAGAACTGTAATAATTCCGACTAAAGCGGTGTTTTTCATAGCTCTTGTCTCCCCAGAGAACCGGTACCGTATGCGTGCGTGCTCGCGATGTCAAAGGAGCTTGATGCTCGGGTGATCTTGGGTATGACGAATATCATACCAATAGCCGTCTCTATGAATTTTCACCAAGAGTACGGCGAGGACCCCGTCCGTGAGGTGCGCGAAGGGGAACAATTGTTCGGACATTTGCGAAAGGCATTGATGATTTGAATATTCGCGGACGGCGAGGACGCCGTCCCTCCTTGATGATAATTCCGGCGGTGATGAGAAGATGGTGGTGTGGGGTCCACGCGGTACGGGGTTTCAAGGTTGTGATTTTTGGATCTCAGGAGGGACGGCGTCCCCGCCGTCCGTGAATCGTCGAATCATCGGTCCTATTCGCGACTGCCCGAACGAATCGTTCCCAGAGCTAGGCAGGATGCATGAGGGGTATCGACGACCCTGCTCGGTTGCAAAACAAGGTTCGGTCTACTACTATTTCCGCCATGATTAATCCCAAAATAGCTGCTATGCGGCCGTACACCTTCGATCGAAAGAGGCAGCTATTTTCCGGGCTCGCCACGCCAGTTACAGCAGACCTGACGATCGGAGAGCCGCAACACGAGCCGGATCCGCGAGTGACAGAGATAGTGAACTCGTACGCGGCGGAGTCACTCGGAAGATATCCTAAGACCAAGCAAGAGAGCTACCTGACAGAGGCTATCATCCGAGCCAATCTCACATCCAAAACCTTGCACGCTTCAATTGACGAGAGTCAGGTCTTGGCGGGGTGCGGAAGTGGAGAGTTACTGTTCTCTTTCGCTACAGCAAGCTTGGATCCCCAGAAGCCGTACGTGTTGATCCCCAATCCTGCGTACCAGGTGTACAGCTCAGCTACCGAATATGCTGGAGGGATTCCCTACTACTTTGATCTGAGAGCTGAAGACGGCTTTCAGCCCGACCTCGCCAGCATTCCGGAAGATGTCTTGGGGCGCACGAGTTTGTGCTACTTAAACAGCCCGAATAACCCCTGCGCAGTGTGCTACTCCGAGGAGAGTCTCCGAGAGGTGGTGCTCCTGGCGCGCAGGTACGGCTTTGCGGTTGCCTCAGACGAGTGCTACATCGAGATCTACTTCGACCGAAAGCCGCCGAGTATTTTGGAGGTTTGTGCGACGCTCGATGGTGACAACTCCTTCAGCCATGTGGTGGCGTTTGATACCCTCTCGAAGCGCAGTAGCCTCCCAGGCCTGCGTTCCGGCTCGATGGTCGGAGATGCGCGATTGGTATCGAGTTACCTCAAGATGCGCTTCAGTGAGCGAAAGGTTTTGCCGAACAATGTGCAGCGCGCCTCTGCCTATGCATGGACCAATTTCGACGATGTTCGCAAAAACCGCGAGCTATATCGTGAGAAGGTCGAGGTCTTTCGAGATGCGTTCTCTGGACTCGATCTTCCCACCACGCTTCCCTCAGGGACGTTCTACGTGTGGCTCGATGTTTCGAGCATGAATCCCGATGATGAAGCATTTGCTCTCGAGCTCGCGCGGGACACAGGAATTCTGACCTTTCCAGGAAGCTACTTCTCAGTTGCAGGGGAAAGGGGGAATCCAGGCTCGGGCTTTATCCGTATGGCTCTGATCGATACGATCGAGTCGACCAAGAGGTCTATGGCAGTATTCGCTGATTACGTCAGGAATTATAAAAGCACGAGGTGTTAGGGTAATGACTAGTGACGCAGTAAAGGCTCAATTCAACGACAACGTGAATCGTTTGACCAAAGCGGTGCCGCAGGTGGCGCTGATTAAGTTGTTCCTCGATGGTCAACTGATCAGAACGGTGGCGAACGTTCCAGGTCAGGCGGGATCGCTCCGCGTGTACGCGAACTTTCAAGCAAATGGCGAGCTTCCTGCCAAAGCGGTCGCATCGTGCATGGAAGTGTTCGCACCCCTCTTGGCGGAAGCTAAGGCATCGCCGGGTGCTCATCCGAACATCGATCTTCTGCTCGGACTCAAGGAGCACCAGGTGCTGAAGGTCGAGGTGGTAGAAGCGTCTCCAGATCTTTTGAGTGCAGTGGTGTCTGGCTCGGCGACCCAAGATCAGAAGCGCGAAGCGGTAGATCTCCTCGATAGGGGATTAGTGCGCTGCGCTGAAAAGTTGGCCAACTACAAAGTTGGGGTGAACGGCGTCGAGTTGACGGGAGATGGAACGTGGGTCACGCAACCCTACGCGGTCGCGTGTATGAATGCTGGGTTCTCCGCATTCCCGATGATCAAGATGGGAGAGCATTGTTACGATAAGGTTCCACTCAAAACCGAAGGGTGGAGTCAGGAGGACTTCGACCGCGCGGGTGTTCGATTCATCCCGGGAAGCTTCGCACGTCGTGGAGCTTTCATAGGAAGTGGTACCACGATCATGCCGGGCGGGATCGTAAATATAGGAGCGTACGTCGTTGGCTCTGGAGTCCTGATCGACGGAGGCGCGCGCGTGGCTACGGGTGCACAGATCGGAAAGGGAGTGAAGCTCGGAGCAGGCTCGGGGATCGAAGGAATTCTCGAACCGCAAGGACGGTTGCCTTCGATTATCGAGGACGATGTGCGTGTTGGGGCAAACTGTGAGCTGTGTGGGATCATCGAGGAGGGAGCGGTTGTCGCGAGTGGTGTCGTGATGGCTTCCGGCAAGAAGATCTTCGACTTAAGGACGGGTTCAGAGGTCGAGTCGCGCTACATGGCGATTGGTGATACGTTCTTCGAGATCCCGGTCATTCCCAAACACAGAGTCGCCGTAGGTGGAGTGTACAACAAGACCAGCACTATAGGTGTCGACTGCATCGTGCTTCTCGAGAAGGACGCACGTGACACGAGCCTTGCGCAGATGCCAAAGAACTCTGAATTGTACGTAAAGTTATGATTGAGTCCAAAGAAAACACGGCCGGCGGGACTACCCGCTTTCAGGATATAACCGGACCTGTCGATCTCACTCGAGAGTTGCTGCGACACCGCACCGTCACGGACGATGGCTCACCCGATTTCGTTGAGAGTTTCTCGAAATGGCTCGCACAGGCCGGATTCGAAGTGAAGCAGGTAGAGGCAGGAGAGAAGCGACACATCCTGGCCACCATTGGGCCGGAGTCGCCAAACCTCAGGGTCGCGTTCATCGGACACTATGACACGGTCCCGGTAGGTCAAGGTTGGAAGCATCCGCCATTCGGAGCGGTGGTAGAGAATGGAGTTCTCTACGGGCGCGGTGCCAGCGATATGAAGAGCGGAGATGCAGCGATGATATTCGCAGCTCTCGCGTTAGCTAACGAGGGGGTTCATTCGACGGTATTCCTGCCAGGTGACGAGGAGACAGCGTCGAAGGGAATGCCTGCGCTGCTCGACTTGGTTCGTGAACCGATCGATTGCTGTATCTGTGGCGAGCCGACGTCGAAGACTCGACTCGGTGATTGTCTCAAGATCGGACGTCGTGGGTGTATAGCCGGCACTGTTACGTTGCGTGGGCAAGCAGGACACGCAGCATACGCTCAGATCACCCCCAATATCATACACGAGCTTCCAGATGTCATACGCCGGCTCAGTGCTCCCTGGGGTGACGAGCGATACGGAACCGAAACGACGCTCTCGATCACTAACATAACCACGGATAGTACGGCGCTGAACGTCATCCCGGGTTCCGTGACCCTTACGTTCGATGCTCGTTTTGCTCCGGGGCGTGATGTAGACGAGATAGAGCGGGAGATTCAAAGTCGGCTCGATAGTACGGGTGTGAAATGCGAGTTAAACGTTTCGAAGCGCTCGCCGTCGTATCTGACCGATGTTAGTGCTGATCCTGATTCGGTTCAGGCGAAATTCGTCGAGTGTGCCGTGCGCGAAATCGAGCGGTCGGTCGGAATCGCGCCGGCTATTACGTGCGACGGCGGCGCAAGTGATGCACGCTTCATCGCTGCCAAAGGGGTACCGACCATAGAGTTCGGCGTACCGCACGGGAACATGCACGGCCCGGATGAATTCGTCGAAGTGAGCAACATCGAGATGCTGCGGGATATCTACGTGCGCATCATGTCTGTATTCGCAGACCGTCTCAGGTCATAGGCTCGTGGCATGAACAAGCGATCGGATCCTCCCGAGTGGTCAACACAGGGGTACTGGCAGGAGCGCTTCGAGGTCGGAGACACGCCATGGGATCTGGACGCGCCGTCATCGGTGCTCATGGAAGCGTTGGAGGAATTGAAGAGGGAAGGGGTCTCGCTCTCCGGGAAGAGGGTGCTTAGTCCAGGGTGCGGACGAGGGTCTGATGCCTTGGAGTGTGTGAGGAGGGGAGCCGATGTGGTTGCTGTCGATTGGTCTGAGATAGCCGTATCGGCGCTACGTGCGCGGTATGCGGCGAGCGCAGCCTCATCGCCGGGATCGCTTGAGGTAATGCACGGAGACCTGTTCGAAGTTTCCAAGCAGCGCGTGGACGTGATCTGTGAGCATACATTCTTTTGTGCAATCGATCCCTCGATGCGACCGAGATACGCCGAAACAGCAGCTGCATGGGTGAAGTCTGGTGGTTTTCTGGTCGGCAACTTCTTCGTAGTGAGTGATGCGGAGGCGCAGCGATTGCCCAACCTCTCGCTCTCCAAAGAGGGTAACGGGCCGCCCTTCGCCACTACCACGCGCGAGCTGGAGGAGTTATTGAGCCCTTACTTTGTCACGCGAGAGCTTCGTCCAGGATCGCGACCAGAGCCGAGTCGTAGAGAGGGGATTGAGTGGGTCGGGGTCTTCGAGCGTCGTTGAGTGCTCTCATTCCGTCTCTGAACGCGCAGTGACTATGCTCTCAAAACATATAAAGCGAACCCGCAATAGACATTAGTCTTTGGGAAATGTGACCAACTGACTCAAACGGGTGAGGCTGCGGATGCGTTTAGAAATCATGCGAAGGAATCAAAAGAAGCTAACCGAGCAATTCGAGAGGATTCAGGGTGTTGCAGTGTGTGGCGGATAGGTTGCCGCCTTGCACTACGACACTACGGCACGGCGGTACCACTTCGCTCCATAATCGAGGAGTTGTTCGCTCGGGGCTGATGCACGGCTAACGTGCACCCCTGGTACGGGAAGACACTAAACGGCTAAGCGGGTTGTAGGCACCGTGTTAAATAACGACACAGGATCAAAGTCCCAGCCATTGACAGGGAGTCGGACGTTGGTGCCTCCGCAAGGACCTCCGGTAGAGGCTGAACTAACTGACTCACAGCAGCGTACTGCTTTCGCAGGCGATCCCACAGCCAAGCACGCAGCAAGGTACCTGCACGTACAACGGGCACTGCCGCCGCTCGGTTCCGATCTCGATCCCGATCACTCCATAACTCTCTCAAGGCCATCTCCAGAGTTAGAATCGCTAACGTTTGTACATGCATCGGTCGAGATGCCGACGACAGCGATTTCAGTCAGTTCGCATATGGCGGCGATTTCAGCACAGACCCAGGTATCAACTAATACCTCATGGGAATCCGAGCCCCATCCGGCCGAGCCTAGCGCAGAGGGCCGAAAGACCGTACTTGGATGGCTGGCGAGTAGAGTATCGCTCTATGGTGCCGCCGAGTTGGCCGGCAGTATTACCGCGGCGATAGGTATCGGTCTGACCGGACTACTGTATCCAAATGCTGCTGCGGTCGGATTAGTCGGAACGATGAGCGAAAATGTAGGCCTCTACGCGGCACTTTTCTACTCTGCTATGAGCGGTGCTACTCGCTCACTCGCAGCGGAGGGAAAGAGCCACACATTGCAAACTCGTGCCGAAGTAGTTGGCAACTTGGTCGCCCAATTCGGTATGGCAGAGGTATTTGATTCGTTGCTGATTCGACCAGCTCTCATCGGGTCTGGAGGCGTAGTAGGTTGGTACCTCGGAGAACATCTGCTCGGCCAGGGGGCCGTCGCCATGGCCACTGGGGCGTTCGGGTGCAAAGTTGTCGCTGATGTAGTTTACTGGAGCATGGTTGAGGCTACAGGGGCTGCGTTAAGCAAAGTAGAGAAGAAAAATTAGCCGAGCGCACAATTGCTAAATACAGTACGTGGCGCTGAATCGATTGCTTCCTAATCATTTCTCTCAGACAAAAATAGTAGACTCGGTACAGGGAGACAACGGACCGCGGAGCTTCCGCTCCGCTTGCTGATAGTACCACGATCCCAGGAGAAGGCGGACTAGAAAGTCCGCGGTCCGGTTGCGCCGCTTACTACTGGCGTTTCCCTGCTTAAGCCGACTTCAGGCAGTTAACGAGCCCCTCGCACACCTTCTTCGCATCACCAAAGATCAGCGAGCAGTTGTCGAGGTAGAAGAGATCGTTCTCGACCCCTGAATAACCGGGGTTCATAGAACGCTTGATGACGTACACCATCTTCGACTTGTAGGCGTCGAGGATAGGCATACCGTAAAGTGGGCTCGATTTGTTGGTACGTGCTGCGGGGTTCACTACGTCGTTGGCACCGATCACCAGCACTGCATCGGCGCGTGCGAATTCGGGATTTACGTCGTCGAGTTCGAGTACGACATCGTATGGAATCTCTGACTCCGCAAGGAGTACGTTCATGTGTCCGGGCATGCGACCGGCAACTGGATGAATGGCGAACTTCACCTCGACTCCACGGCTGTGAAGCTGCTCGTAGAGCTCCTTCACTGCGTGCTGGGCTTGGGCAACCGCCATTCCGTATCCTGGGACAACGATAAGGCTAGATGCGTTCTCGAACATAAACGCCGCATCTTCGGTGCTTGCAGAGCGACAGCTCTTGGTGGTTGCCTCTGCTGCAGCGCTCTCTGCGGTTGTTCCGAATCCTCCCAAAATTACATTCAGGAGTGAGCGGTTCATCGCCTTACACATGATGTAAGAGAGAATTGCTCCGCTCGCGCCCACTAGAGCACCCGTCGCGATCAAGAGCTGATTCCCTAGGGTGAAGCCGGTCGCAGAGGCTGCCCAACCGGAGTACGAGTTGAGCATTGAAACTACAACGGGCATGTCAGAGCCGCCGATCGGTAAGACCAACAGAAAGCCGAGCAGGAGAGCCATGCCGGTCACAGCGGTGAACAGGAGGACGCTGTGTTCGCGCACGAAGAGAGCTGAGAGCCCTATAATCGCCGCGATCAAAAGAGCGTTCAGTGCGTGTTGTCCCTTGAATACGAGAGGGGCGGAACCCAAAAGCGCCTGCAGTTTTCCGAACGCCACCAAAGAACCTGTGAAGGTCACAGCTCCAATCGCGCTTCCGATGATCAGCTCCAGTAGGAGAACTGAGTCGGCATGTCCTTGCTGGACGTGCATGAGGTATGTGCCTCCAGCAACGAGTACTGCTGCTAAGCCTACGAAGCTGTGCAGAGCAGCTACGAGCTGGGGCATCGCAGTCATTTGAATCCTAAGTGCCAGTGGAATTCCGATCACGGCGCCTGCTGCAAGACCACCGAATACTATGCTGTAGTTCTTCACGCTTGGATGGAGCAGCGTGACGACGATAGCCAGCAGCATTCCAGCCATCGAAAACTGGTTGCCACGCAAGGCTGTCTTGGGATGACTCAAACCCTTGAGGCCGAAGATGAATAGTATCGTGGCGACGAGGTATGCGAGGTCGAAAAGATCGGGACTTAGGTTCATGATGTGCTCTCGTTAGGATTTCTTCTTGAACATCGCCAAGATGCGGTTCGTTACAACGAAACCGCCGAATATGTTTATTGATGCTAGTGTAACAGCAAAAAACCCTAGCACCTGAATCCAGGTCGATTGCGAAGCCTCTGCAGAGCCGGCTACTACGATAGCTCCAATCACGAGAATCGCGCTGATCGCATTTGTTACTGCCATGAGGGGAGTATGGAGTGCGGGCGTGACTCCCCATATCACGTGATAGCCCACGAAGCAGGCTAACGTGAAAACGTATATAGCTATCATCGTACTGGACATATGCCCTCTATCGATTTCGTAGTCGTAGGATTCCTTGGTGCACGAGGAGCGACGTGTCGATTATCTCGTCTTCGAGGTTGACGATGAAGGTCGGAGCGCCGCTGTCGCGTGGTTTGACGAATAGATCCAGGAGCGATACCACGTTGCGTGCGAAGAAGTTACTCGAATCAGTCGCCATCATCGCAGGATAGTTGGTATGCCCGATGATCTTCACTCCGTTGATGTCGACGACCTGGTCGGCCTTGCTGAGAGGGCAGTTTCCGCCGCTCGGCGTAGCCATGTCGACGATCACCGAGCCGTGGCGCATGTTGGCGACAACGGATTCTGAGATCAGGGTAGGGGCTTTGCGTCCAGGCACGTTTGCAGTGCTGATGATGATGTCGCTCTTCGAAAGTCGTTCATCCAGCGCTTCCTGGAGCCTCTTCTTCGACTCCTCCGAGAGCTCTTTCGCATACCCTCCTTGACCCGAGCCAGATTCTTCGAGCTGAATGTCTATGTATTTTGCCCCGAGCGACTGGATCTGTTCGCGTGTTTCAGGGCGCACATCGTACGCTTCGACTACAGCGCCGAGTTTGCGCGCAGTAGCTATAGCTTGCAGTCCGGCCACGCCAGCGCCCAGCACCGTTACCTTTGTAGCTTTGGCGGATCCTGCAGAGGTCATCATCATCGGGAAGAACCTTCCGTAGTGATGAGCTGCCTCGATCACTGCTCTGTAGCCGGCGATGCCGGCTTGAGATGAGAGTACATCCATCGCTTGCGCTCGCGATGTACGGGGAATCGCTTCGAGTGCAAGCGCGTCGACCTTCTGCTTTGCGAAGCTTTCGAGAAGATCGACGTTTCGAAAGGGCTCCAGAAGCGAGACGATGAAAGTTCCTGACGGAATGGACGATGCTTCCGTCTGAGTAGGGGGAGCGACCTTGGTTACCACGGGGGTAGCCCATACCTCCTTCGGCGAGACTATCTTTGCGCCGACGGCGTCGTAGTCCTCGTTGCGGAAGCCGGCAGATATGCCAGCTCCCTCCTCGACGTGTATATCGAATCCATATTTTACCAGACGCTTTACCGAATCTGGCGTGGCCGCAACGCGGGTTTCTCCGGGAGCGGTTTCCTTGGGGACACCGACTGTGATTCCTAATTTCATGGTGCTTGGTCGTAATAGCGTCGGAAAAGATGCGGCTTATGAGAAATCAAAGACACGCTCCCCGACTCGTACTGTAACAGCTTCCTCAATGGGTACGTTCGGCGCCCTAGCGGCACAGCTTGAGAGCGTAGACCGCCTAAATGCGAGAAGTTTGTAACCATTCAGGCGCCGATGTCGGGATGGAGAGAGCCGGGATACCGCTCAGTATGCTACTAACACCAATTATATCAGAGGCTTGGGTGGATGCGCCGGCGGTGGAGGAGTAAATGCTTTGGGGTGGCGGCGGAATTCGTCCAGTTAGAGGAAACTCCCGCGAACTGGTGCTTATCCGTCTTCGAAAGGGCCTGACTCTTAGCTTATTTCGTTCACGGGTACGGTTACGTTCACGAGCACGTTCACGTGGCTTTTGTCGCTGAGCGGTTTTTGCCCCTCCTATTCCTATAGCGCCGACGGCTGGGGGCGGGGCACGACCGTTTCCGAAGACTCCGCCACGACGAGGTTTGGAGCGGTGCTGGACGAGGTGTCCTTCACTTTTACTACTGTGGCGCCCGGTCGATTGCGGTGTTTGATCTCCACTGATTCGAATCCCACGTACTCGTTCAGCTTGGCCTTGAGCTTGCGCCACTGATTTTCGAAGAGACACATCCGCTCGACGTCCACGTATTCGCCGTTACGGAAATACTCCTTGCGTAGTCGGCACTCCTTTTTGAAGCCGGCGAACTTGTAAATATTCAGGCCGGGAATGTTGTTCCGGAGGAGGACCAGGTAAATCTTGAAGAGATTCAGGATATCGAAAGCGTATTTTACACCGAGAACGAAGCCCTGTTTGCCGAATCCTCGGCCCTGAAATTTTTCGTCGATGATGATGTCGATCTCACATTTGCGGTTGATCTCGTCGATCTCTATCAAGCTCAACACTCCCACGCTAGCACCGGTCGAGATCTCTTCGATGACGAAGCGACGCTCGGTAGTGTTGTGGACGTACTTCTCGTAGAGGTCTTCGAGCTCTCGTAAGGTCTCGAACGGCTCCTCGAAGAAGTAGTTCATCGTCTTGTAATTGTTGTGCAGCCTGTGAAGAAAGATGAGGTCGGCTTTTTCCAGGGCTCTTAGTTGCAGTGAGTGTCCTTTTATCATGGTATTTACGGGCTCCTCGAATCCTGAAAATGATTGGGTTTCTTGCAAAGCTGTGGTCGGTACCTCTGAGAGATCGGGGTCGGCAGTATAGCGCAGATCTGCCTTGTTCGGGAGATAAACCTTGGAAGGCGTGGCTAGCCGCCTGATATCATGAGGCTTTGTTTCGATAAGGACGAAGCTGAAGTGAGGCTATTCGTCACTTTTGCCCACAAAATTACTGAATGTATCTCTGTATTTTCGAAAGGTCTGGCAGCGATTTTTACTGTCCTGCGGTTGGTCGTGAAACGCTAGAAGAGCCGGCGGGAGACATGTGAACCAGCGTTGCTCATCGTATCCCCCTTCCAGTAGTCCACCATGTCGGGCCTCAGAAAGGACCAGCCGTGTTCCTCGAATGAGCGTATAGAAGGTGCTGGGCAGATTACCGAGTCCCCCGAGAGGATCGCCAAGCGCGGAATCGAGGCCGACCGACCACAATACCACGTCTGGTCGGAATGTAAGCAGCGCTGGTACGACCTCATCGAGAAATCGCAACACGATCTGGTTGTGATCTTCTTGGATCCCTTCGAACTCTACAGACACGATATTAGGAGCGCCGATCATCGGGTGAGGGGACAACTGGTGATCGGTGTCCTCTTTTGAATAAGGATACTCCTTTCCCGCCGAGATATAGCGGTCCTGCTGCGGGTCGTAGTCGCCGTCGACGAACCGCCTTCGGACAGCGTCGTATGGAGAGCGATACGATATGTCCACGAACAGAATATCGGATTCGTTGGCCACGAGATCCGCCGTTCCATTTCCACGATGATGGTCGATATCAATTACTACTACTCGGTTTCGATGCCCCGGCCTAATCTGTATGGAGTGGTCGCGAGCGTACAGAGCGGCGAGTCCCGCATTGGAGAGGTAACAGAACCCCATGGCGTGGTTCCTCTCCGCATGGTGACCCGGCGGCCATACGAGAGCGAAGCCCGTATCCTCAGGTGACCGGAGTATCGTGTCGACCATGTCGAAGCTGGCACCCACTGCACTACGGGCAGCCTGAAAGGTTCCCGGGGTCACATCAGCCTCGGAGCCGAAGTCTGAGATGAAGGGATCTTGGTTCCCGAGGGCGCGCTCTCGCGCCTTCTGAGAGGTTGACTCTAGGTTCTGTAGGTAGTGTGCGTCGTGTCCCCTGGCGAGTTCCTCGCGCTCCGGTAGGCGCGAAGAGCTCTTGATGGTGACCTCCGGTAGCGGCTCCCCGTGCCCATCGGTTAGGAAGGGGAGAGCGTTGGGTAGCGTGAGCCCCTGCAGGGTTTTTGCGGCTGCTAGGCATCCTACAGCCTTACCCGGGAAGTCGTATCGGGCAGTGGGATCGATTCGATCGCGGGTACCGAGGTGCCCCTCGAGTTCGTTGGTACCATTCGCCTCGAATGCCTGCTCATTGGTAACTATAGTCAGAGCCATGCGATTTCCCATTCCTCATTGTGGGTACATCGGAAAAGGGGGTCAAGCGCTTTACGCTTTTGACGGACCTTTTACCTACTGATTCGCGCCCAGGCCAACAGATGAGAACGAAGTGTTGTCCCTACCGAGTGAGGATGCTGGGGCAACCGACCGGAGGCGTGCTCATTTTTGAGGGCAAAAGTCGCTGCCGGACTCCTCTGAATCCATCGCGGAATAGCGATCTTGGGCGCAGAAGCAGAAAAATTCTACTTTTAGTAGAACAATATGCCAGTGCAGTAATCGTGGGGCTGCTGAGGGGTTGAGAAGTTCGGAGCAGATGTTTTTAGGGGCAGGTAGTGATTAGTCTGAGCTGCGTGGTATGATCTACCGCGCTGTGTAGTTGGGAACTACTTCAAAGGGAGGGCGGATGCTGCTTGCACTCGTTATCGTCTATCTCCTCGTTACGATAGCCATCGGACTCATGGCCGCGAGGCGTGTGAAAAACACTGCCGACTTCGCGATCGCGGGGCGGCATCTGCCGCTCGTGATGATCATCACGACCACCTTTGCCACCTGGTTCGGTTCGGAGACAGTGCTCGGGATACCCGCTAAATTCGTCAATAGCGGTCTCAATGGCGTTGTAGAGGATCCCTTCGGAGCCGGAACGTGTCTCGTATTGGTCGGTCTCTTCTTCGCGTCCAAACTCTACAAGAAGAACCTTTTGACGATCAGTGATTATTACAGGGAGCGATACGGCCGGATTGTCGAGCTCCTCTGCTCGCTGATGATCATGGTGAGTTACCTTGGGTGGGTATCTGCCCAGGTTACCGCCCTAGGTGTGGTTTTCAACGTTCTTTCGGATGGAGTGCTGAGTGTCCCGCAAGGAATGGTAATCGGAGTGATCTCAATCCTCGCCTATACGTTGTTCGGCGGTATGTGGTCGGTGGCGGTGACCGACTTTATGCAAATGATTATACTCGTGGGAGGCTTGGCGATCCTTGCGGTTTTTGCCGGGCATCAGGCGGGAGGTGCCTCGCTTGTCATTGCACACGCAGTGGAGCGGGACATGTTCAACTTCCTTCCCGAGGCGAACTTCAAGGCCATCGCATTCTTCATCGGCACAGGCATCACGATGATGCTCGGCTCGATCCCCCAACAGGACGTTTTTCAACGGGTCATGTCGGCCGACAGCGAGTACTCGGCAACGCGTGGTCCCATCATCGGAGGGCTATGTTACATCGTGTTTGCGTTCGTTCCGATGTTCTTGGTCGTTAGTGCTCTGCTCGTCATGCCCGAGAGGGCTGAGCAGTTGCTGCTTGACGACCCGCAGAAGATCCTTCCGACCCTGGTCATGGAACGGATGCCCTTCGTAATGCAGGTGCTCTTTTTCGGCGCACTTCTATCGGCGATCAAATCGTGTGCGTCGGCTACGCTGTTGGCACCAAGTGTCACCTTTACAGAGAACATCTGGCGCCAGATCCGTCCCTTCGAGGGCGACAAGGCAGAGCTGAAGGCGATGCGGATTACAGTCCTCGTTTTCAGCGCGCTCGTGCTTGCATATGCCATAGCGATGCAGGGTACTTCGATCTACGAATTGGTCTCCGGTGCGTATCAGGTCACGCTGGTAGGAGCGTTTATCCCCCTTGTGTGCGGCCTGTATTGGCAGCGCGCCACGACCCAAGGGGCGGTGTTCTCGATCGTATTGGGGGTGCTATCGTGGGGGTTCTTCCTGGCGACACCAGCGGGCAAGGAGTTTCCGGCTCAGTTGGTGGGGCTTTTGGGGGCAGCTGCAGGGATGCTGGTCGGTTCCTATGGGCCGCAGGTGATAAAAAACAGCGCAGGGCGGCATTTTTCCCTGCCTTCTGACTCCCCTAAGCGAGATTCCGAGGAACTTACTCGCGCGGCATGAGGTGCTTAGTGGGGCACAGGTCAGGCACTGCAAAATAAGCCAACCCTTTGATCTCCTTGATTCGTTCGGCTATAACTCCGATGCAAGTCGATGAGCGAGAGGCCACCCGTATCCGATCCCCTCTGGTGACCTGCCACCTATCGTGAAGACCCATTTTTTGAGTAGTCTCACGCATGTGGATAGCGGCGGCTGGCGTGGCGCATGAGAGGGCTATGCGAAGTGTAAGAGCCGAGTGGAGATAGGTACATGAATATCGCGGTTGTAGGCACTGGGTATGTCGGCCTTGTGGCAGGAGCTTGTTTCGCGGAAACAGGTAACGACGTTGTCTGTGTCGATGTCGATGTGAAGAAAGTCGAAGGGCTGCGTAAAGGGATCGTGCCGATCTTCGAACCCGGTCTCGAGGATCTCGTGAAGAGCAATTTCAAAGCGGGGCGACTCCAATTCACCACCTCCCTCAAGGATGCCGTCGAAGCAAGTGAGGTTATCTTCATAGCCGTGGGCACTCCACAAGACGAGGATGGCTCTGCCGATCTGACCCATGTTTTGGCAGTAGCACGGGGTATAGGAGAGTGCATGAACGGACCCAAGGTGGTTGTCGACAAATCCACCGTTCCCGTCGGAACGGCCGATCGTGTCAGGAAGGCGATCGAGGAGGTTGCAAAATTCCCGGTCGAGGTCGTGAGCAATCCCGAGTTTCTCAAAGAGGGTGCCGCTATCGACGATTTCATGCGGCCAGATCGAGTCGTTGTAGGAGTAGCGAGCGAAGCTGCGGCCAAGGTCATGAAGGAGCTGTATGCTCCCTTCGTCCGCACTAACAACCCGATCCTGGTCATGGATATTCGGTCCGCAGAGATGACTAAGTACGCAGCGAACGCTATGCTCGCCTTACGGGTTTCTTTCATGAACGAGATCGCAAACCTGTGTGAAGCTGCAGGGGCCGACATAAACCAGGTGCGAGTCGGTATCGGCACGGACTCCCGTATCGGCATGAGCTTCATATTCCCGGGCATCGGCTACGGTGGATCGTGTTTCCCCAAGGACGTGCAAGCTCTCATTCGAACGGGCAAGGAACACAAGGTCGAACTGCGTATCGCGCAAGCGGTCGAAGATGTGAACAAAAATCAAAAGATGTCGATGGTTCGCAAGATAGTCGACCACTACGGTCACTCGAATATCAAGGGGATGACCTTCGCAATGTGGGGACTTGCCTTCAAGCCCAAGACCGACGATGTGCGGGAGGCTCCCGCGCTCGTTATCTGCAAGGAGCTCATCACTCTGGGGGCAAAGATCCGGGCCTTTGATCCGGAAGCGAATCACACATTCAAGGCGAAGTTCGGAGAATGTGAAGATATATCCTTCGTGGAGAACAACTACGAAGCGCTCAAAGGCGCTCACGCGCTCATCGTTTGTACGGAGTGGAACGCTTTCCGTCAGCCTAATTTCAAGCGCATCAAGCAAGAGCTTTCAGCGCCAGTTATCTTCGACGGCCGTAATATCTTCAATCCTGCGGATATGCTGTCTCAGGGGATCACCTATTACAGCATCGGGCGAACGCCGGTCCTGGCCAAGTAGCATGAAGCAAGGAGAATAAGACGATGCGAATAGTTGTTACAGGCGGCGCAGGATTCATCGGGTCTCATCTGTGTGACGAGCTGATCAAACAGGGCCATGAGGTTATCGCAGTGGACAACCTGTTCACGGGGACCAAGCGCAATATGCGCAACCTTATGCACCATCCGAACTTCGAGTTCATCCGGCACGATGTGACCGAGCCTTTACTGGTTGAGTGCGACGAGGTGTACCACTTGGCGTGTCCGGCTTCGCCAGTGCACTACCAGTACAATCCTATCAAGACGATAAAGACTAATGTGACCGGCACTATCAACATGTTGGGTGTGGCCAAGCGTGTGCATGCTCGATTCCTGTTGGCCTCCACGTCGGAGGTCTACGGAGATCCGTTGCAACATCCACAGGTGGAGTCGTACTGGGGTAACGTGAATCCCATCGGCCCCAGAAGCTGCTATGATGAAGGCAAGCGCGTCGCTGAAACTTTGACGGTTGGCTACCGCGATCAAGGGCATGTGGATGCGCGTATCGTGCGCATTTTCAACACCTACGGACCGCGGATGTTGTTCGATGACGGTCGAGTCGTTTCGAATTTCATCGTACAGGCGCTCAAAGGTGAGGACATCACCGTGTACGGAGAGGGGCAGCAGACTCGCTCCTTCTGCTTCGTGGATGACCTGGTTAAGGGGATCATGGCCACGATGAATCGCGAGGGATTCTCTGGGCCTGTCAATCTCGGGAATCCGAACGAGATGACGATCCTGGCTCTGGCAAAGAAGGTTATTTCGATGACTGGCTCCAAATCGAAGATCGTCAACAAGCCTCTGCCGACCGACGATCCGGTGCGCCGGCAGCCCGATATATCGCTCGCGCAAAAGGAGCTCGGATGGGCTCCGACAGTGGATCTCGACACTGGCCTCGAGCGTACGATAGCCGACTTCGAGCAACGGCTACGGCAGGGCGAGGGTGCCTAAATTCTTTCGTGTAGTTGGATGTCGTAAAAGTGACCGATAAAAGTAACATAAGAAACTTCAGTATCATCGCGCATATCGATCACGGTAAGTCGACTCTGGCTGATCGTATTCTCGAGCAAACGGGTGCTCTACAAGCACGGGAGATGCAGGCGCAGTTTCTCGATAAGCTCGATCTCGAGCGTGAGCGGGGCATTACGATTAAGGCGCAAACGGTACGTCTGGCGTATCGAGCCAAGGATGGGAAGGAGTATCAGCTCAACTTGATCGATACTCCGGGTCACGTAGATTTTAACTACGAGGTTTCGAAGAGCTTGTCAGCGTGTGAAGGGGCTCTGCTCGTCGTCGATGCATCGCAGGGGGTCGAGGCGCAGACCCTTGCGAACGTGTATCTTGCGATCGAGAACAATCTCGAAATCATCCCGGTAGTCAACAAGATCGACCTTCCGAATGCTGATCCGGATAGAGTTAAGGAGGAGGTCGAGACGGTTATCGGCCTCGACACCTCCGAAGCCTTACATGTCAGTGCCAAAACCGGATTGGGTGTCGACGAACTCCTCGAGGCGATCGTCGAACGTATTCCGCCACCAACGCGCGGCAAAGATGAGTCCCCGTTGCGGGCGCTCGTGTACGATTCGTGGTTCGATCCGTATCTGGGGGTCGTGGTACAGGTGCGTGTCATCGACGGCGTGCTCAAGCCGGGGGACAGGATCTCTTTCTTTACGACCGATGCCGAGTACGATGTGTACAAGCTCGGCGTTTTCACTCCTCATTCGCGGGAAGTCGCACAGCTCGCAAGTGGAGAGGTGGGGTTCTTCTCCGCTGCAATCAAGAATCTGCGTGACGTCCGCATCGGTGATACCGTCACGCACGCCCGAAATAAAGCGCAGGAGGCGTTGCCAGGTTTCAAAGAGGTTTTACCGATGGTGTTCGGTGGGCTCTTCCCGGTCGATGCCGACGACTTCGTCAACCTCAAGAATGCTCTCGAGAAGCTAAGTCTCAACGACAGCGCCTTCACGTTCGAGGCAGAGACCTCCGCCGCACTCGGATTCGGCTTTCGGTGCGGCTATCTTGGGCTTCTGCACATGGAGATAGTCCAAGAGCGGTTGGAGCGAGAGTTCCAGTTGAACTTAATCACTACCGCGCCGTCGGTAATTTACAAAATTGTACTGGAGAGTGGCGAGACTCTCGAGATTCACAATCCGGACAAGATGCCGCCGGTGACCCTCATTCGTCACATCGAAGAACCGATCGTAACAGCGACGATACACACGCCCAAGGAGTTCGTCGGTAATGTGCTCAAGTTGTGCGAAGAGCGCCGTGGTATTCAGAAGAACATCTCGTTCCACGGTACCGAGCGCGCCATGATCGTGTATGAGCTGCCGCTCAACGAGATCGTATTGGATTTCCATGATCGACTGAAGTCTCTGACGAAGGGATATGCCTCCTTCGACTACGAGTTGGCAGGGTACGCCGAATCGGATCTCGTGAAACTGGACATTAAATTGAACGGTGATCCTGTCGATGCTCTCAGTATCATCGTGCATCGCAGTAAGGCCTTCAATCGAGGTAGAGACCTGACGGAAAAGCTCAAGGAAGTTATTGATCGTCAGATGTTCGAGATCGCCATCCAGGCTGCTATCGGAGCGAAGATAATCGCCCGCAGCACGGTTAAAGCGCTGCGTAAGAACGTGACGGCCAAGTGTTACGGCGGAGATATCACCCGTAAGCGCAAGCTGCTCGAAAAGCAGAAAGAGGGTAAGAAGCGGATGAAGCAGGTAGGCAGTGTGTCTATACCTCAGGAAGCATTCCTCGCGGTGCTCAAGTTAGGGGATGAAAAATAGGTGGCGGCGGAAAGATGCGGCGCTGAAACAGCCGCTCATACGGGCGATATCTCGGCGCCCTAAGCGCTTATTTGCCGTTGGCGATATTCATGGGTGCTATGGCGAGCTGACAACGCTCGTGCAGTACCTCATCTCGGATCTGAAGTTCTGTGCAGACGATCAATTAATATTTATCGGTGACTACATTGACAGAGGAAAGGGCTCGAAGCAGGTGATAGATCTGCTCGTAGACCTCAAAAAGAGCTGGCCCGAGACCGTGTTTCTCAAGGGTAACCACGAGGGTATGCTGCTCGGCTTCATGGGGTTGGGTGGCATCGGTGGGGACGTCTACTTGGCGAATGGTGGGGGTGAGACTCTACTTAGTTACGGATTGGACCCCGTCGACGATATCGGAGGGGAAGACTTCAAGTCCTCCCTACCTGAAAGTCACCTCCGATTCCTACAGGAGCTTGAGGTGGGTGTAAGCCTGGCAGAGTTTGTGTTCGTCCACGCGGGCGTTCGCCCGGGGGTGCCACTCGACAGACAGATAGAGGACGATTGTGTATGGATTCGGGCGGATTTCGTCGAATCGCAGCACGATTTCGGTAAAACGATAGTCTTCGGGCATACGCCCTTCGAGGATATCGTCGTACACCTGCCCTTCAAGATCGGCATCGATACCGGCCTTGTATACGGCAATAAACTCTCTATGGTGGAACTGGTCGAAGGAGACCTATACCAAGTGGACTTTGGTGAGGGGAATGTTAAAGTATCGTCGCTGCGGGACCGCATAAGCGGTGCCTAGGTCGGGTAGGATATAGGATTCCTCGATAGAGGTAAGGAGCTTTATATGGCGAAACCACATGTCGGAATGGTTGGCTTGGCGGTGATGGGGTCCAACCTCGCCCGCAACATCGAGAGTCGCGGGTTCCCTGTCGCCGTCTACAACCGGAGTGGGGACGTGACTAAGGAGTTCATGAGTAAGTTCGGAACTCGTGATGGCAAACCCTCCGGGTTCGTTGCCTCCTATTCCATGGAGGAATTCGTAAAAAGTATGGAAGCCCCTCGGCAGATCTTCATCATGATCAAAGCCGGTCCGCCCGTGGATGCGATTATCGATCAGCTCGTACCCCTCCTCGATAAGGGTGACATCATCATCGACGGAGGTAATGCATATTTCAAAGACACCATTCGTCGTGAGGAGCGCCTCACCGCGCTCGGATTGAACTTTCTTGGTATCGGTATCTCTGGAGGAGAGGAGGGCGCTCTCAAAGGTCCAAGCCTCATGCCGGGAGGTCCGAAGGAGGCGTGGAAGATCGTGGCGCCACTCCTCGAAAAGATTGCGGCGCAGGCAGATGGTGCTTGCACGAACTATGTCGGGCCCAACGGAGCTGGGCACTTCGTGAAGATGGTTCATAACGGCATCGAGTACGGCGATATGCAGCTCATAGCGGAGGCTTACGACGTGCTTCGAAACGTCGTGGGGTGCAAACCCGAAGAGCTGGGTTCGATCTTCAACGCATGGAACAGCGGTGTTTTGTCGTCGTATTTGATCGAGATAACGGCCAAGGTGTTTGCCAAGAAAGATTCGGAAGGTTCCGGGTTTCTCGTCGACAAAATTCTCGACAAGGCGGGACAGAAAGGGACAGGAACGTGGACAGCTCAGGTCGCACTCGATCTGGGGGTGGCGATACCGACTATCTCGGCAGCAGTTGATGCCCGAATTCTGAGCAGTATGAAGGATGAGCGCGTGCAGGCAGCTAAGGTCTTCGCCGGCCCTGCGTTGGAAGACTTTACCGGGGATCGTCAGGAGCTCATTCAAGCGGTCCACGACGCCCTGTATTGCTCCAAGATCATGTCATACGCTCAAGGCATGGCGCTTATCAGCGCGGCATCGCGTCAGTGGAGCTGGGACCTCAAGCTGCACGAGATCGCAGCTATGTGGAAGGGTGGATGTATCATTCGCGCCAGGTTCCTCGATGAGATCAGGCGGGCTTTCGCGTCTCAGTCCAAACTGACGAACCTCTTGGTTGACGACTACATGAAGAAAGAGGTTGCTCGATGTGTGCCGAACTTGCGCAAGGTAGTTGCTTTGGCGGCGCAGAGGGGAGTTCCCGTCGTTGGTTTCGCCGCATCGCTTGCGTACTTCGACAGCTTCCGCACAGAGAGTCTCCCTCAGAATCTGACCCAAGCTCAGAGGGATTTCTTCGGTGCTCACACCTACGAGAGAATAGACAAAGCAGGCTCGTTCCACACAGAATGGGAATAGCCCGGTCTCAGTACTCACCTTCTCATGAAGAAGCCTAGCACCTCGATGTGGGATGTGAGGGGAAACATGTCGAAGGGGGCGAGGGTCGTGAGGATATAGCCCTCTGATAGCTCTGTTGCATCTCGGCAAAAGGTCTCGGGGCTACAGCTCGAGTAGATGAGGTGTCGAGGAGCTGCTCCGGTAATCCATCTCTTTATAGAGCTCGATAGTCCTCTTCGAGGTGGGTTCGCTATGACGAGTTCCGGTGGCTGCTTTCCGAGCTCTTTGGCGAGATATGCATCGACATCGCTTGCAACGAAGTGCAGGTGCGGTAGTTCGAGTCTGAGCGCTGTGCGAGAGGCACTTTCTATCGCCTTCGGAGATAGCTCCACGCCTGTCAAACTCTGCACGAACGGTGCAATCGCGAAAGAGAATCCACCGACCCCACAGAAGAGATCGAGTGCTGAAACTACAGGGTGCTCTCGCACGTAGGTCGCCGCACGTCGATAGAGAGCCTCCGCGATCTCAGGAGTCACCTGCATGAACGATTGCGGGGCGAAGGTGAGGGGGATTCCCGAAGAGAGGTCTTCGATCGTGTCTTCGGGGGTCAGGACGAGCTCCTCTGGCCCCTCTGGGATAGCTGCATGAAGAGGTTGAATATTGCAGCTCACCACCCGGAGCCAAGGGTATCGCTCACGCAGAGAGGGAAGGATTTTGCGAATCCTCGGGACCGCCTCCGTGCTACGCAGCACGAATCGGAGGATCCCCTGCGAAACGTCTCGATTGATGACGACGATGACGCCTTTGAGCTCGCCGCGCCTGGCGGGTATGTCGTACGGAGGCACCTGCGCGTCACGAATCGACGACTTGAGGCCCGCCATCAATTCCTGTACCTGCTTCGGCATCAAGGGACAGGAACTGAGGTCCTCGGCGAGTCCCTCTGCACTGGCAAGTCCAATGACAGGCTCTTGAATCGTCCCAGCTACATTCATCTTGATCTTGTGCCGAGAGCCCCACACCCTCTGCGGTATGATCATCTCTTCTAGACTCAGAGGCGTAACTTTCGAGTTGGAGAGGATCTCCAGTAAGCGCGTGCTCTTTATCGAGATTCGCTGTCCGAGGGGCTGACTCAGTAAGGTGCACGATGCGCACCTCCTGCTCGTAAAGTGCGCACACTCGGCAGACTCATAGTTCGATTGAGCAGATGTAGGGTGAGCTCGGCGCTGGTCCATCTCTTTCCGGTACTCTTATGAGGAATCTCCTCGAATCTAGACGGGCTCGCTCCGACTGTGTACCCTCTAGGGACGCCTAGCGGTCGAAATGCCTCGTGTCTTTTAGTGTACCCGAAAACGAGATGTTCAGGCTACGACTGTGATGAGGGAAGCTCGTTATGAAATTCAGCAGATATCATGCCCTGGGGAACGACTATCTCGTGATGGATGCGCACGAGCTAGGTTGCGCCCTCACCGAAGAGCAGGTCAAGCGAATATGTCACCGTCATTTCGGCGTTGGTTCCGATGGCATCTTGCTACGTGAGCCCTCGAGCGATCCCCAGAGCTTTCATCTGCGGATCTATAATCCAGACGGGTCCGAGGCCGAAAAGAGCGGTAACGGACTGAGGATATTCGCGCGCTACCTGTGGGACATCAAAGCAGTCGGTGACAAGCCGTTTACGGTAAAGACCGCCGGCGGAGTGGTCACGTGTCACGTGGAGGAAGAGGGGCGCTGCGTCGCAGTAGACATGGGGCGAGTGAGTTTTTCGAGCAGCGTAATCCCAGTGGTCGGCGCTGTGCGAGAGGTCATCAGGGAAAGCATCGAAGTGGGCGATCGCGATTTTACCTTCTGCGCGGCCTCTATCGGGAACCCGCACTGTGTAATCCTGGACGGGGATGTTTCGACGGAAGAGGCTCACCGCTACGGGCCACTTCTGGAGCGTCATCCGTACTTTCCGAATCGCACGAATGTGCAGTTTTTAGAGGTGCTAGACCGCTCATCTATCCGGATTGAGATATGGGAGAGGGGCGCAGGATATACGCTTGCTTCTGGTAGTAGTAGTTCCGCAGCAGCGGCGGTTGCCCGCCGCTTGGGGTTGGTCGATGATATGGTTACCGTTCACATGCCAGGAGGTTCTATCAAGATCGAGATCTCTCCCAACTACGACATTCGGATGACCGGACCCGTCACGCGCATAGCCGACGGGCAGGTGTACGAAGAGATCTTCGATTTTAACAGGCTGCGGAAAAATGGCTTCGTAGCGAGAAATTCGAGGTTTCGGTGATGGGTGAAGATAAGAGCGCGAAAAAACCGCAGGTGTATCCACTGCGATAAATTGAGGATTTTTTTGCGCTCTTATCTTCGGCTAGCGCCGAAAGATCGGATTTCGCAGCAGAAGAGCAAGTTTCCGCAGCCTGTTAAGACTACTTAATTCCGTGAGTGAAGGTCTCGAACTGCCAGCAGTCTTCTTCTGTGGGGTTCGTACGTCCAAACCCGGTGAACACCTTGTCGAGCTTGTCCAGGGGTGTCCAATCCACAGGTGCCGATACAAATTCGCCCAGGTACGGCTTCGCATACGCGAGGATAGCCTCGTGGTCTACGTCATCCGGGAGGCGTAGTCCTTTGCGAGGATTGCGAATCATCCAGTCGGCGGCGGCCAGCACAGAGATAGCAACCTGCACCGTCGTGGCGTTTTGCGACGGAACGAGGCGACGAGCTTCGTGAATGTCTAGAATGCTCCCTGTCCACCATGATTTGAAATCGTGCCCCATGAGAAGCACCCCGAGCTCGTCTTTGCCGTCCAATATCTCGTCATTGAGGATGCGCTGATCCTTCTGGAGGTCGTACTGTCGCATGCGGAGCTCGTGCAGAGAGGCGATCGTGGCGTCTGACGGGCAATAAACATAGTGTACTGTTGGTCGGTAGGTGGCCTTGTCTCCCTCCCATACGGTGAGTCTGTCGGAGATGCCGAATGCTTCTCCGTGCCTGATCACCATTCCTACGATCTCTCCGCTCGGAACCCAGGAGCGGGTGAACGTGTTCATACCGATCGAGGACAAGCAGATCGCGTTCTGGGGACCACTCTCGAACTCGAAAGCTCCTGGAGGAAGCTTTCGCTCGTGTGTTCCCCATCCCATCTCTGCCGGAGCGACCCCTTCTTCGTAAAGCCCTTCGACGCTCCACGTGTTGACGAACTCATTCATCTTTTTCGGAAGCGAAGCTATCTGAGAGTCGCGCTCGCTGATGTGGACGACTTTGACCCCTGCGAGTTGAGCGAGCCTCTTGAAGTTGCTCTCCTGAATCGCCCTCTCGATCTCCCGGGTACGAGTGTTGGTCTCGGTTTTTCGAATGAGGTGTGAACCGATTTCGATGAGGGCGTGTTTGACGAAATGCGACACGAGGCCCGGATTGGCGCCGTGGTCTACGATTGCCGAAGAGCCTTGATTGTGCCCCCAGCGCGCAATGAGGCTCTTGAGGTCCATTTGACGCTTGTAGAGGGTGTACTTGCGTGGATCGTCACGGCCGGAATCGGCGTAAGGATCCCACTCTTCTACCGAGGTGTTGACGTACAGCACGTTGTTCTCATGGCACCAATCGAGGAAGTCGATTGTGCCAAGGTTCCAAGCGAGATCGAGCAGGAGATCTCCCGGGCTGAGGTGGCGCCTGAATATCTCCTTGTAGTTGTCGAGGGTAATCCGCTCTTGGATGTACGTGACGCCATCTCTGATGAGCGACTCTATTCGGTGGCGATTGTCGAGCATCTCCATAACGGTCACCTGAGCAGGTGCAATGTCAAAGAGACGCACGAGGAGCGGTAGAGTGCACTGCGAAACAGAGCCGCACCCGAGAACTAATATCCGTCCACCAAATTGAGTCTTCATTTCACTTCTCTCCGTCCTTAGGGATCGTTAGACCACATAGTAGCGACAATCGTCACGTTAGGTAGGTTTCTGGATAAAAAAGTAACATATTCTACTTTTAGTGGAATCCATAGGGTGCTAGCATTGACTGATACGCACTGCATAGTTCGGTTGTCGGAGAGAGGAGGGGGCATGCTTCTAAGTCCTGACACAAAGTTGGAAAGCGCTATTGTGCTCCTGCTTGGGGCAACACCGCGCATGTCGGCTGCTGAGATTCACGCTGCGGCTCGCAAGAATCGGCGTCGGTTCAGCCTTGCAGCCGTCTACAAAGAGCTCACGAAGCTGCAGCAGGCCGGCGTCTTGGTCAAGGATGGAGCCCGTTTCAGCCTCAGTCTGGGATGGGTCTTCGATGTTTTAGCCTACGGCGAGCGACTCCATTCGGTATACTTTTCGGAACCTTATCTCAAAACGATCCTACCCGAGCCGGGTAGGAAGCAGTCGTGGGTCTTTTACTCCCTGTTGCGGGGAAACGACCTATGGAACCAGATAATCTTAGCGCTCCTCAAACGGAGTGGATCCAGTGACATGTTCTCCTGGGTTCCTCACCCGTGGTTTCTCCTTTTGGAGGTGGAAAAGGAGGAGCGTCTGCACAGACTCCTCGGTTTTGCGCGCCGGCGGTTTTATACCGCCGTGGGTGGTACGACCTATTTGGACAGAGCCGCTATCGGTAAGTTTTATAGGGGCACTCAGCACACGGTGTCTTTCTCGTCGGGCGCGTTTGCAGCGGGGCGTCGAAGTTACCTGGATGTGGTCGGGGATTTTGTTCTGACAGTCACCCTGGATCCACGCACGAACAAGAGGATCGACGAGCTGTTTGCGACGGCCAAGAGTGGCTCCGCCGATAGCGCAGCGAGGCACTATCAAGCGCTCACGAAATACTGCACCATGAACGTCACGCTAGAAAATAACCACAAGAAGGCGCTACGGTTACGAGAGCAGTTCCACCGCATCTTCGAGCTGTCCGACTGAGCTCGCTACTCCTCGTTGCTCTGCATGTTGTGAAAAACGACCTGAACGTCGTCGTCCTCTTCGAGTCGCTCGATAAGCTTCTGGATCTCTTCTTCCTGTTCCGACGTTACCTTGACGTAATTGGTCGGAATGCGTTGAATCGCCGCACTCTTTACCTCGACGCTCCGTGCCTCCAAAACGCGCTGAAGATCAGCGTATTGTTTGAAGCCGCAGTACAAAAGGATCCCGTCGTCTGCTTCGAAGATCTCTTCGAGACCGTGATCTATGAGTTCGAGCTCCAGCTCGTCGAAGTCACCAGCTGGTGGAGAGATCTTGAAGATGCCCTTTCGATCAAAGACGTATTCGAGCGCTCCACTGGTGGCTAGGTTTCCCCCGTTTCTCGTAAATATGTTGCGCACGTTCGCAACCGTGCGAGTTGGGTTATCGGTGGCGGTTTCGACGAACACACCGACACCGTGCGGCGCAAACCCTTCGTAGCTCAACTCCTGAAGATCTGCTTGGTCTTTGGAAGAGGCACGCTTGATTGCAGCCTCGATGCGATCTTTGGGCATATTCAGCGAGCGAGCTGTCTGAATAGCCATGCGAAGGCGAGGATTGCTGGTAGGCTCGGGTCCACCGAGTTTGACCGAGATAGCTATCTCCTTGCCCAGTTTCGTAAACGCTTTGGCATTCTTTGCCCAGCGCGCAAACATGCGGTCTTTGCGTTTTTCAAAGATACGACCCATATGGCCAGATTCTCCCTAACTTCCAGAAAACGACGAAAGATTACCCTTAAACGCCGAGCTGTGGCAAATCAGATTGCTGGGGTAAGTTATCGGATTTTAGAGAGTTTTAAGGACTTCTCAGCGTAATGGCATATGCAGACCCCCTCCAGGGCCCGTGTTGGAGTCAATGGCGGCATGCAAGCCCGCCAGCCGCTCATTTGGGGGACCCCTGGTTCGTACGTTCCAACATCTGTTCTCTTGCCTTTATGGCTGCGGCGGTGGTCTGGGCTCGAAGTTCGACTATCTCCTTGCCGAGCTCTATCAGCTTGTCACGTTCGAGCAATGAGAAGCCTCCAAGGCTAGTCTGGCCGGCGGCTATCCGTCTTTCGTAGCTAATAGTGGAGGGATCAATCGCCATGAGCTGAAGAGAAAAGGCGAGTTCTTCGTGAAATTCCTCTGGTTTCTCTCTGATACCTTTTTCCAGGAGTATCCGCCGAACTTCGGGGTAGTTGTAGAACTCTGGTATGTACATGGCTCGGACTCGCCTCGTGCCGAACCGCTCGTTGAGGGCAGCGGCCGCCACTTCGAGGCCCCATTGACTATCCGCACTGTCCCCGAGAAGCACGATCTCCGTAAAGCCGTGCGCTGCCAGACTGGCCCCGATCTCCTCTAGGAGCAGCTGAAAGGTGCTTTCCCGTAGGGAAAGTGTTCCAGGAAAGAGCATGTGACCAGAGGGTGGATCGATGGTTCCTTCGGGAACAAAGGCTACTACCGGGGCTACTAGTGTCGAGCCGAGAAGCTCTGCCACCCGCACGCTCACAGCACGCGCGATGTGATTGTGTTTGGATACAGAGACGAAGGGGCCGTTCTGCTCTATTCCCCCTGTTGGCACCAGAATTCGGGTCGTCCCTGTGCGGATTCGGTCGCGAATGTCGATCCAGGTGAGGTTTTCGAGTTCGAGGGAAGGGGCAGGGGTCAGAGGATTCGGGGCCGATAATTCGCGGGGCGATGGGGGCGGGGGGTCAGTGGGTCTTTGCGCCAGGAAGATGCACACAAAAAGGATTCCTACCACGAGGATCCATCGTCTAAACTGAGGATCTACACCTACTCCTTTTGTGGTCATGGATTACATCGAAGCTCTCTTGAATGTCCTCTATACCCCGCTTTCGTACCTTTCTTCGCCGGGGGAGCGAATTTATCTACCGTACCTTCTTACGAGCCTCATCATCGCCATCCTTGTCGAGCGTCGTAATCACGCCGCCGAGGCTCCCTTGTCCGAGGCGGTCGGAGGTATATTCCCACGCAAAATCTACACGCATTCGTCGTCGATAGTCGACTATGTTTATTTCCTCTCCAACTCAATTTTGTATCTCTTCATCTTGCTGCCCTTCGGCGGGTTCTCGCTCGTAGTGACTCAGTACGTCACAGAGCTCTTGTCGTCCGTGGCAACTCCGACGGCGAGTATCGGTCCGGTATCGGTGTGGGTCACCGTTCTTGTTACGCTCTTGATGGCTATGGTTGCCGATTTTGGGACGTTTTTCGCTCATGTCTTAATGCATCGCATCCCGTTGCTGTGGGAGTTCCACAAGGTACATCACTCTGCGCAGGTCATGACTCCGCTCACGGTGTACCGGATGCACCCACTCGATGACGGCATTACTCTGGTTATCACCGGCTCGCTCATCGGTACGGCGGATGCTCTTTTCAGATTCTTCGTGAGTGCCCAGGCCTCCCCGTACGTTATTGCAGGGCTCAGTATCGTGACGGTATTGTTCTATGTATTTGGGTACAACTTGCGGCACTCTCATGTATGGGTGTCGTATGGTCCGGTGTTAAGTAAGATCCTCATCAGTCCAGCACAGCATCAGATTCACCACAGCGCTGCTCGGCAGCATTGGAACAAGAACTACGGATTCGTGTTTGCTATTTGGGATTATCTCTTTAAGTCGCTGTACGTGCCCAAAGAACGCGAGAAGATCGAGTTCGGCATCGGCAGGGGAGAGGACCGGGAGTATTCGTCTCCTCTCAGGCTGTATATGCTCCCGTTTCTCAAGGCAGGCAGATTGCTGCTCAAGAAAAAGAAGCGTGCTGTCGTGCACCCGGTCGAGCAGGCTTCGAAGAACCGCTAGCTCACCGAGCTACCCACAAAGCTCGTGCAGCAGCCATCAACTTCGAGCAAAGCTGCGGTTACCGAATAGGGACGCTGGGCGGCCGTAATCACGGCTCTCTTGCATCCATCCGCGAGTGCTCGCAAGGCACATTCGACCTTTGGGATCATTCCACCGTAGAGGCTCCCTTCCTTTATCATCGAGGTGATTTGTTGGCGGGTTACCGAGGGAAGTAGACGATCTGCGAGCTTCACTCCATCTACATCAGTTAGAAAGACGCAGACATCAGCCTCCAAGGCCCCCGCCAACGCGGCGGCAGCGTAGTCGGCGTTCAGGTTCAACGAGATCCCGTCGACGGTCTCTCCGACAGGAGAGACGACCGGGGTGATGTGCGCAGCGAGTAGGGTCGTTAATATGGACACGTTAGTGCGCTCGACCTCTCCGGTCCGACCGAGATCTCCTGCACTCTGAAGTCGTAGCGGTACTGATTGGAGAAGTCTTCCGTGGCGCCCCGAAATGCCTAGCGCTCGGGTCTCAAGTCGGTTCAAACGAGAAACCAGATCGCTGTTGATCAGTCCCGAGAGGACCATCTCGGTGACGAGCATAGAGTCGTCGTCCGTGACACGTAGCCCATCGATGAAATGAGGTTGGAGACCGACCCGCTCCATCCAGCGACTAATCTCCTTGCCGCCGCCGTGTACGATGACGATCTGGACACCGATATCAATGAGAGCCGCAATCTCTCTGCAGACACGGTCCTTCGTCTCCTCGCTATCCATCGCCGCGCCCCCGTACTTGACGAGTACCCGCTCCCCTTTCAGTTTGGCGGCCTCTGGGAATTCCTTGATGATATTTTCGGTCATCTTTGACATCGTCAGGAGTGCTCCTTTGCTCTCGTGTCAGACGGGGCCCAGAGCGGGTATCAGTAGTCCGGTTTCTTCGGGAAGTCCGAAGACCAGATTCAGGTTTTGAATGGCTTGTCCGGCCATTCCCTTTCCCAGATTGTCCAGAGCGGTCATGACAACTATCTGAGAGTTGCGGGTCGTTACGAAGATATCGCAGAAATTCGTCCCCACGACGTCCACGAGGCGCGGGGGGGCAGAACGAAAGCGTACGAAGTGCGATGAGCGATAGAATTCGCGATAATGGCTCTCGACGTCGTTCTTCGACAGGTCCTTGCGCTGAGAGATGTATGCGGTAACGAAGATGCCCCGAGCTACCGGTATCAGGTGGGGCACGAACATGAACTCGAAGCTCTTTTCAAATCGTTCGCCCAGCGCTTGGATAATCTCAGGCTCGTGTCGATGAGAGAGCGGCTTGTACGCCGTAAAATCGGCAAAGCGACTCGGATGGTGCATGGAGGATTGCGGCTCGCGTCCCGCACCGGAGGTGCCAGTTTTGGCGTCGATGACGACACAGCCCGAGTCCGTCAAAGAGCCGAGCGGCGCAAGCGCCAGAATCGCGCCCGTGGCGAGGCAGCCAGGATTTGTGATGAATTGCGATCCTGCGATACGAGTGCGATCTAGCTCGGGCAAGCCGTACGTGAAGCGCTGCCGAAGGCCGCTCTCCAGCGGCACTTCCGTATAGAACTCAGAATGGGTGTTTTCGTCCCGCAGGCGGAAGTCTCCCGATAGGTCGATGACGTTCGTGTGATCATCCAGTCCGAGTGAGAGCAGAGATTGAATGGTAGTAGAGGCCTGTCCCGGTGGCATGGTAAGAACAACCGCACGCCCGCGTTTGCTGAGTAGCTTCGAGAGGTCGATCGACTCGTCGAATGGCATAGAGACTATGCCGGCTAGATGCGTGTGCACGCTCGAAACCGGTTTGCCGGCATGAGAGCGGGATACTATGCCACACAGCTCAATTGCAGGATGCACGGCCAGCATACGCACGAGCTCACCAGCCCCGTATCCACTGCCCCCGACAACTGTGATTCCAAAAGGTTTTTCCATACTGTTGCTCCAGCTTATCCCAGGTGGGGCGCATATGCCACTTGTACACAGAGGGAAGCGGAGCGAAACGTACCTGTAGTTTCACTTTTGAACTTATCACGTGAACGTGCACGTGCCCGAACATCTTGATGTTTTTTCCGGGTACGTTTACGTTCACGTGCACGAGCACGTTCACGTGGGAGAGTGGTAGGTTTTGCCTCTCTTCCTTAGGGAGGCGGTAGCCCCAGATAGCCCTTGGCTCAAAATGCGATCCTCGACGCGCGGCGCTACTCAGCGTACTATATGGGGTGTCATTAGTGTGCCCGAGGCATGTGGAGGAACGCGGTATGGGGATGGTATGTGAGGTCTGGCAGATCGCTGAAGAGACGGTGCAGGATCTTCTCGACGATCCCTCCATCGGTCAAGAGGTGCTTTCGGAGCTGCGTGAATACAACGAAGAGCTACCGCAAGACGAAAAGGTCGTGTTGTCTTTGGACAAGGCTTGGGATGGAATCAACTTCGTCGCAGACTACGGCCGACTCGACCTGCCCAAGAAGTTTTTGACCGAGGGGGGCACGCCATTGACAGCAATCGATCTGGGATTTGGTCCGGCCCGGTACTACACACCCAAAGAGGTTGTACAGATGAGTAAGGTGCTCGAGAAAGCACAGTTCAAGTCCCTACAACGCGGACTTTCCGTGTCTGACCTCGTGGCCAAGGATGTCTATCCGTTCGAGGCTCGCGAGAGTGTCCAGGATGCGCTTGGCTATATCGAGGAGTATTGGGAGGAGCTGGTCAGTTTCTTTAAATTGACCACCGCATTCAATCGCGGCTTGATGATCTATCTCGGCTGAGCGGTCTACGAAGATCTCCTAGGGAGGCAAGGCAAAGGTTCTCCTTAACACACAAACGGTATCGGGACGCTCTCTAATTTCTATGTGGGGGAGAATCCTCTCGATAAACAGTACATTTGTCTGCAGCCGAGTGTTTCGGTTCAGTAACGCTGAGCCTGCTGAGAAGAGGCAGAGCGCTTCCGTAGCGGCCCCTTGTACCGTACAACATCGGAGATGCTCGCATCCGATAGGGCTTCGATGAGGCAAATGCGCGCCGCGCTCGAAAGCAGGGCAGCGGTTGTGCCGAAACACTTATATCCGCTCCGAATTGCCTACTCGCTGATTTTTTTCGGTCGTGGCTATAAAATGAATGTTAGTTTCGCTTTCGGACGAGGGCATTTTAACCGAAGCGGTAGTCAGACTAGGGTGCTATGAGTTTCTCTCCTGATTTTTTCGAAGACTCAGCCGACGTTGAAAACACTTGGGGGAGCCTCGTGCAGCTCAAACCGGTCAATCCGGTGAACACGAGTGTGCTGCTCGTCGATGACGACCCAGATCAACTGCGATATCTGTCGTATTTGGTTTCTTGTGCTGGATACCGTGTCACGGCTGCTTCTACCGTGCGGGACGCGTTGACGCTGCTTGCGCATCGTCCGTTTCAGCTACTGATCTCTGATCTGAAGATGCCTGACATGAACGGGTTCGAGTTCCTCAAGGCGGTTCGTGCTCTGGAACGACCCGACGCAGTGCGGCCGATACCGGTTATCGTGCTGACCGGTGCCCAAGGTGACGTTGAGTTTGCGGCAATAGAGCAGGGGGCAGATATGTTTTGCGAGAAGTTCCGGGTGCAGACGCTCCTGCCCAAACAGATCCAGTTCCTACTCGAGGAGTAGGGACTCAAAGAGTGGAAAACCTCAATGACCTGCTACAGATAGGGAGAAACAATCTCCGCTAGAAGACCCTAAGCTCCTGGTTCTAGGGGCGATAGGTGGGCAGTTTCCATCTATGGCCGGTGAATCCCGTATCCCAGCGCGCTCATCTTACTCCACATGGGTTCACCTCAGGTCTTCTCTCGATTGGCGTTCGATTCCCGTATCTTCGTGGCCGGCCACAGCGGGCTGGTGGGATCCGCTATCGTGCGAGCCCTGCAACGCTACGGCTACTCCAACATAATACAGAGGACTCGTGGCGAGCTCGATCTCCTCAATCAGGCTGCTGTAGATGAGTTCTTCGCCCAAGAGCAGGTCGATTTCGTATTTCTGTGCGCAGCGAGAGTCGGTGGAATTCTAGACAACGCGCGCTACCAAGCAGATTTCTTGTACGAAAATCTGATGATCTCTGCGAACGTGATCCACGCGGCCGCACGCTTCGACGTGAAAAAGCTTTTGTACCTTGGAAGTTCGTGCATTTATCCGAAGCTGGCGCCTCAGCCGATCTCTGAGGATGCGCTCCTTTCGGGGCCTCTGGAACCGACCAACGAAGGATACGCTATTGCGAAGATAGCTGGCCTCAAACTGTGCGAGAAATACAACCGACAGTACGGGAAGTGCTTCGTCTCAGTGATGCCGACCAACATGTACGGACCGAACGACAACTTTCATCCCGAAGGTTCACATGTAATTCCCGGCATGATGAGGCGTTTTCACGAAGCTCAGTTACAAGGTGCGCCGTACGTGACCGTTTGGGGTACTGGTGAACCGAAACGCGAGTTTCTGTACGTCGATGACTTCGCAGAAGCATCGCTCATGGTTATGGAGTCCTACGATAATCCTGCAACTTTGAACGTCGGTACTGGCCAGGATGTCACTATCCGCGAGCTGGCCCACCTAATGAAAGAGGTGGTGGGATATCAGGGAGAGATTCGTTTCGATACCTCGAAACCCGATGGTACTCCGCGGAAGGTTCTGGATGTTTCGAGGGTACGCGCTCTTGGCTGGGAGCCTCAGATCTGTCTCCGGGATGGATTGGCGATGGCGTACCGTTGGGCTCTAGAAAACGGATCTTTCTCGCACGCGCATACCGGATCAGGGCGAGGGGTTTCCGCGCTTGCGTAGCACTCCGAGGTTGTCTCTCGTTGGGTGTGTGCTATACCCCCCTCATGAAAACGATCAAGGAACTTACCGAACGAGTCGTCTCGTTCCGAGACGCGCGTGACTGGAAGCAATTTCACAAACCTAAAGACATGGCGCTCTCGTTGATGCTCGAAGCCGCGGAGGTGGGAGAGATCTTTCAATGGAAGAGCGATGAGCAGATCGAGCAGGAGCAAGCGACTATTCGGGAGAAACTCGAGCGGGAGATCTCCGATGTTCTCTATTGGGTGCTCCTGATGGCTCACGACGGCGCGATCAACTTGGAGGAGGCCTTCGAACGTAAACTTGCGGAGAACGAACGGAAGTATCCGGTCGAGCTCTCGCGAGGGAGTAGTAAGAAGTATTCGGAATTCGAAGGTACGTGAAGCTGTCGAGCAACGTCCTTCAGAGTCGCAACCTCTTGAAGATGAACTCCGGGATGCACACTATGATTCCCATGATGAAACGCCAGAACCACGGGGTGTACACCACCGATTCACCGCGCTTCATAGCCTGGTGAATACGACCACCAACACGCTCAGGAGAGGCAAAGAGGGGGCCCTTCGGGATGTGCGCGGTCATGGGGGTGTCGACGAAGCCGGGTTTGACGGTTGTGACTGAGACTCCGTGATGGGCTAGGCGATTGCGAAGTCCTTGGAGAAAGATCGACAGTCCTCCCTTCGCCGCCCCGTATACGTAGTTGCTCTGTCTCCCTCGATCGCCTGCCACCGAGGAAATCACGGTGATGTTCCCTCTCCTTTTCGTCTCGAAGTACTGCGCAAGTTCGGTCAGAAGAGCGATTGGGCTTATAAAATTCACGGTAAGAGCCTGTTCGGTAGCAGACCACTGGGTCTGGCACAGCTCCTGAGAGGGTAGGGTGCCATGAGCGACGAGTGCCGCGTCGATCTCTCCGAGCTGCATCGCTGCATCGCGGATGAGCTCGGCATGCGAGTTCGGGCTCAGGGCGTCGAACGTGCTCGTTGAGACGTGCTGCGCTCCACGTGTCCTTAGGTCTCCTGCCAGACGTTCGAGTCCATCTTGGTCGCGAGCAGCGAGGTGTAGCTCAGCGCCTTCGTGCGCGAAGCAGCGAGCCGTTGCGGTTGCAAGTGCTGATGTGGCTCCAACGATGAGGATCTTTTTCATCTATTATCCCTCACACGTACCCCGTACACGCCTCCAGAAACTGGACGAGAAGCGAGGGTCGACCCATTTCTCGAACTCCCCGAGCAGGGGAAACGACTGCTCGAAGAGGCTTCGACTCATGCGCGCGTCCTTTGCTGGATACAAAGCTCCTCCGGCCTCTGCCACTATGCGGTCGAGATCCTCCATGAGCTTGAATGTCGGTTCGCCGTCGTTCGGAAAATCCAACGCCAAGGTTACTCCCCGTCGCGGGAACGAGAGTAGACCGGGTGACTCTATATCTCCGAAGGTCTTAAGGACAGCCAGGAACGAGGCACGGCGCGAGCGACTGATGTGGGTGAAGATCTCTTTCAAGCCAGCGCCGTCGTTGTCGAAAGGAACCACGAGTTGATACTGGAAGAATCCCCGTTTTCCGTAGATACGATTCCAGTGAAGCACTGAGTCGAGCGGATAGAAGAACGGCTCATAGGGCGTCCGTGCATCGACCGTCTTGGCGCGCTGGAGGTTGTAGTACACAGTGTTGAAGAGCTTCATGGAGAGGGGATTGAGCACGAAGCTCGGAGCATCGCACGGAACCGAGAGGCGCATTGAGCGATGTTTGCGAGATGGCTCTGATTGGGCAAAGTTACCGGCCATGAAGATGCCGCGACCCATAGAGGAACCATCGGCGATGCAATCGACCCAGGCGACGCTGTACTCGAAGAGCGGGTCGGTTTCATGGGAGATGGCGAGGAACTCGTCGAGGTTACCGAATTTGATGTTCCGGGTATCGAGGTAGGACGAAGAGATGCGGATAAGTCGGATCTCGACCCACACGATGAGGCCGGTGAGACCAAGGCCGCCGATGGTTGCTCGGAAGAGGTCGATGTGCTCAGTCGGTGAGCAGGTGAGATACTCTCCGTTCGACCTGCGTAGTCCGAAGCTAGTGACGTGGTTTCCAAAGGTTCCCGCTCGGTGGTGGTTCTTCCCGTGAATGTCGTTCGCTACGGCACCGCCTAGGGTGACGAACTTGGTACCTGGCGAGACCGGCAGAAACCATCCTCGAGGAACGAAGATCTCGAGAATCTCGGCTAAGCTCACACCTGCTTCCGCGCGCAGGATCCCGCTCTGTTCGTCGAATGAGATGAAACACGAGAGCGGGCGAGTGTCGAGAACGATGTTTTTGTCGTTGAGGCAGCTGTCACCGTAACTTCTTCCGAGTCCAAACGGCAGGACGGAGCGTGAGTCATTGGGTAGCGGAAGATTCGCGCTCGGAGAGTGCGCCGTAAGGACCGTTTGGTTGGCTTTGGGGTACCTTCCCCACGATTCGTAGCGAGTCACTGAGCATCCCATGGGCCAAAGATACCGCTTGAACAGATGGCCGCACTGACTCAAGTCAGCCTCGACCGTGTGTGCGTCGAAGTACGATAGCGACTTGCTGCGAGAAGGGCAATTCACACTTCGCTGTGACTAGGCGCACGTTCTCGAGCACGAGTGATAGGCTGATATGGCGGACTGTTCCAGCTCATGAGAGCCGCTGATGTGGATGGGTTTGAGCGGTGACGAAAGAGCCGTGCCTTGGTATATAGGCGATATGCAAGGTCCTGTTGATATTGTGAGTTCGACCCGGAAAGAGCCGGTGTGCGCGGATGTAGATGGAACGATCCTGGCAACGGATTTGCTCTATGAGTCTTTTCTCGCCGCTTTGAAACGAGATCCGGCGGTGCTTTTCCTCGCTCCCGTTTGGTTGTGCAGGGGGAGGGCGTTCCTGAAGCGAAAGTTGGCCGTGCATGCCCAACTCGCAGTCGAACTATTGCCCTTCAACGAGGTAGTGATCGACTACTTGAGCGCACAATCCGAGGCTGGCCGTTCAATACTCCTGGTCTCTGCATCTGAGGTGGGGCTAGTCGAAAAAGTGGCGGATCGTCTCGACTTCGTCGACGGCGTGATCGGCTCCGACGGGAGCGTCAATTGTAAGGGGAGTGCCAAAGCGGCAGCGATCCGAGCCAGGCTTGGTACCCAACCTTGGGAGTACATCGGCGATTCGTGTGCCGACTTTGAGGTATGGAGAGAGGCTGCTCACGTAACGTGTGTTTCTTCCAGTGCTTCCTTCTCCAGGAAGGTCACGAAAACTTTTCCAAAGGCCACCGTTCTCGCCAAACGAGGCGGAGGGCTCGGGGTTTTACTCAAGGCCTTGCGGGTCCATCAGTGGGCGAAGAATCTTTTGGTTTTCCTGCCACTACTTCTCGCGCATCAGCTCTTCAACCTGACAGCTTGGGGACAGGCGGTGAGTGCAGCCTTGGCTTTTTCGCTGTGTGCGTCAGGAGTGTACCTGCTCAATGATCTCCTCGACCTGGAGGCGGATCGTGGGCATCCGCGTAAACGCCGTAGGCCTTGCGCAGCCGGGCTTCTTTCGATCTCGAGCGCGCTTACGTTAGCGCCGCTCCTCTTTGCGTCTGCTTTTGTGATCGCAGCACTCGTGTCTCCCGCTTTCACCTTAGTGCTGGGGATCTATTTGGTGATCACAACCGGCTATTCGTATCGCCTGAAAGCTCTCATGTTCGTGGACATCATCACGTTGGCGATCCTTTACACGATTCGCCTCGTCGGTGGAGGTATCGCAACTAATGTCACGGTCTCACAATGGCTCCTGGCTCTCTCCATGTTCTTGTTCGTCAGCCTCGCCTGCGTGAAGCGATTTTCCGAGTTGCATGCGTTGAGGGGTAGGAACGAGTCTCGCTCGCGCGGTAGGGGATATTTCGTCGGAGATATCGATCAGGTAGCTATGTTCGGTTCCTCCAGTGCGTATATAGCGGTCATGGTCCTTGCGCTATACGTGAGCAGTAAAGAGGTCTCGGAGCTCTACAAGACCCCGCAGGTCATCTGGCTTGCCTGCCCACTCCTCATGTATTGGGTAAGTCGGACCTGGCTGCTGGCGCGTCGAGGGTTGGTGCACGATGACCCCCTTGTATTTGCGCTCAAGGATAAAGTTACGTATGTTGTCGTCGCTTTAGGCATGCTGATTTTCTTTGCAGCCAAGTGGTGAGAACACAATGAGGACACGTCCGGTAGTTCGCTGCGCAGTGAGGGGGGTGCTCACTGCTGTTTTGTGCGCTGGATGCGCACTGCCTCCTCCGTCATCACGGTCCGTTGTGGGAACTCGTTTTGAAGACGGTATCGAGCGACCATTTGCGAGTGCAGACGAGTTGCGCACGGCTGGGCTTGTCAACGAAGCCATGAACTTGGTTAAGAATAATCGCTTTTTCGATGCTGAGCGCAGCCTACGACAAGCACGCCATCTTCAGCCAGACAGTGAGCAGCTCACCTTCAATCTCGGTGTGGTGCTAAGCCAGGTTGGGCAACCTGAGGAGTCTGCAGAGCTTTTGCGGGAGTTGTATGCAAGGCGACCAGACCAGCCGGCCTACGCTGTCGCCCTAGCCGATACCTTTATTGTCCTCGGAAGAAAGAGCGAGGCACGGGATCTGCTCAAGGCGGCCTTTCGCCGCTTCAAAGAAGCAGGAAACTATTCCCAGGCTGCACGCATAGCACGATCGATTTCGAACGTGAGTTTCGAATTAGGGTACGAAGAGGAGTCGCTCTGTTATTCCTACGAAGCATATACGCTGGCACCGAACGCCGAGCAGCTCGGCATGCATGGGGTATTGTTGGTTGGAGAGAATCTCTATCCCACTGCGCTCTCGACCATTCAAGAGGCCTTCAAAAAGAATCCCGGGTTCTCTAGCTCCGCTCCCGCGCAGCACGCGCTAGCCCTGGCTCGTTTTGCTAAGGGTGATTACGCCGGAGCTTTGGCCGCGGAAGAGACAGCACTCGATTTCATCAATCAAAGTCCCATGCTCGGTGCAGAGCTCAATGCAGCCTGGTGGCTCATGAAACAACGTACGCTCAAAACGGATGAGAGCGCTGATGTACTCGAGCGATTGGAGAACATGAAACCAGAGGTGTGCGACTTCCGGCAGGTCGGTGGGGTCGCGTTGACCATGTGGCCTCCTTCGTTGCGAACTGCGCTTCAGGGGGTATCAGTGGAGCAGGAGTGACTGCGCTCGTAGAGATAACAAGAACCGGGAAATTAAAGGTTGATCCGCGCACTAAAAAAGTGATGTGGGATCGGCGATGGTGTAGATGATCTCCCCAGGCTCTCCATCGAAAGCGATCTGGCCTTGTTTGGATGAGACCGGCACCAAACCTCCTTGCCCTCCGTTACCTCCTGATGCACCTCCACCGTGTCCACCTGAGCGCAGAGTGAGGTCTATCTCTGCAGTTGAGACTGCTCCTGCTGAGCCGGCAGCGACTGAGACCGTGGCTCCCGTTGCATTTACAGATGGAGCGATGAGGTGAACTATACCGCCTCCGCCCCCACCACTCGGTCCTGTAAAGGAACCCGAGTTGGCGCCATTTCCGCCGCGAGCGAGTAGCTGACTGCTGGCAGAACTCACTACGGACGTCTTTGAAGCGAGGATTATCACACCCCCACCTCCACCTCCGCCGCTGATTTGATTCCCGGTTCCGGCACCCCCGTCTGCTCTGATCCGTCCGTTGTTCGTAATAGCGCCAGCGCACAGGACTACGAGGCTTCCACCGCCCGCGCCACCCACAAAAAATCCTCCAGCGCCCGCTCCTCCTGCGAAGGACCCAGGATACCGAAGGAGGCTCGCCTGAAATTGGGTCAGCCCCACGCCTCCCTTTCCACCTGAGCGGCTATTAGTTGAATCTCCCGACTCTCCGCTCGATGGGCTTCGACCCGATACCCCAGGGTGAGCCGGATGAATGAGCGGGCGAATAGTAGAGGTGGTGTCAGAGTCGGCTAAGCCCCCTGGAGTTCCTGGCTGCACGACGATCGTACCGTTGTTTACGAAGCTTCCGGTGCATCGAATGACCGTACCGCTCGGAACTGTGAGGGTAGCACCGCTGTCAATTACGACATCGGTGTACATCGCAAACGGATCAGAGAATAGCTCGCTTGATGAGACGGTTTTTGCAAGCCCCGAACCATCACCGTAAATCCTGAGTTGACCATCTGCCCCCTCTGCGCCAGTAGCCCCTTTTGGGCCTGTTGGTCCTTGCGGGCCAGTGAGGGCGGCGATCTCACCCTTCTTGCATTTGCCGTTCCGTTCGACCTTCGAGAGGCTCGTAACGACCTTACCGTTGACAACCTTGTTCGAGGCTTTAATACACACCTCGGCAACCGCCTCGGTCGCGGTCCCCATCACGAGCGCAAGTGTTGCTCCACTAAGACCGCTGCGCACTACTGATGAAAAAGTCCTGTTCATAATCCTCATAAGGGTCGCTTAGCTCGAAGAAAGTGTCGCATAATTAAAGTGTGAGTTCAAAATGAATTGAGGTATGGGACGGCGACGCGGGGCGCTCGGGAGGAGATTCTCAAGGGCAGCGTTCTCGCACGGCGCTTCCTGAGGCAAGCGCGATGGCGAATCCGTTCATAGATTGATTCCTTTTTGGTTTGGCGAAGATGCCTGAACGCTATAAGATCGCCACACTGTGTGATTTCGGAGACACGATACATGGAGATTGATGAAGGGGAGGTGTGGGACATCTACATGAGCATTGCGGAAGTGGGTTTTGGCTGCGTACGTCCATATTGGAACAGTATGGGGTTCTTTCCTCGAAACCCGACCGATCTCAGTGCTTTCGTAAATCAATTTTGCATGGACACGTTGAAGGACAGGAAATCTCCGAGCTACTCAGAGGCGTCTGTTGTGGAAAAGTTCCTGAGTTCGCATTCGAAACATTTGGGAAAAAAGGAGACAGAGTACCTCGTCTGTTGGGTCAAGGGCGTCAACAAACCGCCGCTAGCAACTTCTAACCAAATGTACGGATGGCGCAGTGCGCTGCTAAGGATCTCTCGAGAGGGGCTGTATCCGGAAGAGCCGATCGGGATCGTCGCATCAAGGTGGCAGTTGGCTCGTCCTTCCGAAGTTGTTCCAGTGAAGCTCTCGGACCATGATGAGGCGATTGCGAATGAGTGGTTCACTGATGAGTATGTGGACCCTTACCATACAATTCAGTTCGTCAGGGGAGATTTCGCGTTTTTCGCGACGTGGACACGGTTCGTCGAAGATCTCGCATTGAATGATGCCCAACGCGTAATTCTACTGGAGCAAGGGCAGGCGATTGATCCCTCTCTCGGCAATCCGTTTGAGATGTTTATTCTTCCGGAAGTGCTTCGGTCTCGAATTCCTTAGGGAGGCAAGGTAAGACCTGGTAGTGGTCTGGTTTTTGAACTTGCCGCGTGAGCGTGCCCGCTACTCTTGATGTTTGTGGGGGTACGGTTGCGTTCCAAGCACGTGCTTTCACTTCGCTTCCTCGGGCTCATTCAGGTGTGTTAGAGAGAAGAGTTGTACGCCCTCATGTGAGGGGTCTTTGGCTGTTTAGGTCGGTTTGTGTGTGTTCCGGAGCGTTGCCCGAAGCAAAGTACTCTGTAAATTGACCTGGCGGTGTTCTACAGTGTGCGCTTTCAGAGTTCAGAGTGAAGAGCGCCTTGCATGAGTTCTTTTGAGTCCCCGATCGATGATGATCGTCGCGAGCAATCTAGCAAACGGCAACCTGAGCGCACAGTAGAGGGCGTAGTCCCCACTGGCTGTGCGCTTCGATCGTTAGCGGCTCATCAGCTCGAGCGGCTCACGATCAGCAACGTCAATCAGAGGCTATTCATCTCCGTCTTGACTGAGCTTGCCCCAGAGATCCCCGAGGCGTGTGGCGAGTATCTTTTCGAGGTATTTTCTCGGGGTGAGGCCATCTGCCCCCACACCGTTGTGTCGAGCTACTTTGGCAGCGCGCCGTATCTATTGGAGCATACTCTCGTCTTCGAGATCGGAGAGGGTCAGGCAGATGAACGCCACCAGCATCTGTGCCTGGAGAAACAGGGAGCCCATGACTCGCTGCCGCTGATAAAGCTTTCACGTCGAAACGGTCAGATAGATCTCGAACTCGATCTCTCCGCGGAAACATTGAAGGAAGAATGGAGCTGGGCAGAGAGGATAGGTGACGCCATCGGAATTACCGCGCTCCCGGGTTGTTTTACCCGAGCGCCTCTAGAGCTAGAGTATTTCGAGGATGACTGTGTGCGGGTGTCGATATCTGAGGATGTTGTTGTTCGCACCACACTTAGAGAGAGGAGTCTGGGTTTTGACAGGCATGAATGCATAACGAAGGATCGTCAAACCACGAAGTCGGTGTGGTTGCCGTGTTCTCTGTATGTCAAAGATATGGAGCGCGATGACTTGCGCACGGTATTCGCTCTGATCGATCCGCAGCAAGGTGAAGCCATAGCGGAATCAGGATTCTTCGAGCTTGGGGAGCTTTTCGTTTCGGAGGAGGCGCCTAGTCTCTCGATGGCTGACGTGAGAGAGATGGCGAGTTCCTTGGCTTTCAAGGTGCATATGAGCGTGCACCGTAGTGTGTCACTAGGATACGTAGAGGCCCCCCTCGCAGGAGAGCAGGAGACAGCGACGCCGGATACGCACTCGTCGGATCAAGAAGATGACGAGCTCGTCGTCTCGTGGGACGTAGAAGGCTCGAGCGACGATCTCCTCGAGGAGGTTTCCGGTGATAACGAATGGTCAGATGAGGATTTGGGAGAAGTTCTAGAGTGGTCGCCGGACGAGGATGAGCGCCCGTTTTGCTCGCGTATCACACTTCGTGGGGTCGCAAGTTCGGGAGAAGGGTGCTCAATCGGGTTGACGAGTCGCCCGGCCGTCGAAGGACACTGTTCCTCGATTGAGACCCCCTCTGACGCCCGTACTTACGAGCGTGACGGTCTTTTCGGGAGCGTCGTCTTCGAAGATGGGGGAAAAGACATTCGTCCTAACGATGCTGCGAAGCGTTTCGCTCTCGTTCGTGAAGCGGCGAGGAGGCTCGGGGTATCCAAGTTCCCAGCTCGGGGGAGGTTCGATGCCGATCTAAATAACTCGAGAAGGCAAGCGATCCTCGAGGGTATGAATCAAGACGATGATTTCGGCGTAGATTATTTCGTGGGACGCGTCATGGTTCACGTCAAGCGATTCGTGTGGCCTATCACTTAGTCCTCGTGCTGCGAACACCAACAGGCGCCTTACGCCGATTCTGAATACAGGGAGGATTTCTCTTCGAGACCTGACAGGTCGACTCCTATGTTAGCACAGGACTCTCAGGAGTATCACCTCTGCCCCGGCAGGCTATGGGTGCATCCTAGAACAAACATCAGTGACCAAGGTGCACGAAGATCGGAGTAGTTATCGTGCGTAGGTCTTCTTGGAGTGCGCAGATGCGAGATTCATACGAGCACAAGGAAGGGAGCAACCGACAGGCCTATCGGAACGCCAAGCGAAAGTTAGAGAGTAGCACTGAGGAGCTTACTGACAGCCTTCTGCGCGATGCCGGGCCGCTTCCTCCGATTCCGGTGGGGTCGATAGCTAGACTAAAAGCCATATCCCCTGCCTATTCGAGAACCAATTGGGCCGATCCGACGCAGTTGAGAGCGCTGCTACGAGAATCTCTGGGGCTTCGAGATGATGTGCTCGATGGGGCGGTGGAGTTGCTAGCCTTGAACGCAGGGAGTGCTCGTGCCATCGCAGCGACTGGCAATCCTCCGTCTCGGTCCATGCTTGATGATTCAATCCGGGCCACGCTTGGTAGGTCCTTACCGCGGAGTGTCTCAGAGGTTGAGTCTCAGGCATTGCAACGAAAGAATCTCGTGGAGATCATGAAAAATCCCGATTGGCGCGATCTTGTCCTGAAGCTCGGTCGGGATACGGGGGGATACTTGCAGAGGAGAGGCTCCGAGCTATCGGAGAGCGCGTTCGTTTCGTCCTTAGAGAGCGCTGTTCAGGCCTCATTCGATAAGGATAGGGTTTTTTTGAAACTACAGGCCCGAGCGCTCGGTATGAATCCGACGGAGATGTACGAGCGATACAAATCGATTGCACTTGGTACAGGAGCTGCCAGTAACAGGACCACTCTCATCACCAGTTTGAGTGAGAGTGCTGTGAACGAGGCCATGAATCCGGCTCGAGGGCAGTTGGTGTGCGCAAGGGGGACTTTCAGTTTCGGCTACGGTACGCTGCTGAAGAATAGCTCGCCATTCCATGTGGCCCACGACTTTTACGGCGTGGCGGTACGCAGTGAGAGGCACGCTCCCGGCGAAACTAGTCAGGTGATCTTTCCGCGACTATGTCTCGAGAGATCGGTCTTCGATAAACTGACGGCCCATCCCGAGGGGAATCGCTTTCTGGAGCGATTGAAAACTATCGCTACACTTACAGATCACGATTACTTGCACCTGATAGACCTTGTTCTCGCGGTCGAAATCGCATCGTCGTCGAACAGTACGCGGTTTCGACATGCCGCCGTGCGCTTGCCACTGGCAAACAGCAAGCGCGGGCAGCACATGGACAACGGCCCTCACAAGCGGGGATACGAGTACGAGGTCATGTGTCTTCACCGGGAAGCTCTGAGCCAGATGAATGAGGATAGTAAGGGACAGATGTGGAAGCGACTTCACGAGCACTTCGTCGACGTGTGTGTCAAGCTGAACGCGCTTTGTGAAGGGGGTGTTCTCACTCAACAGGAAGCAAGCGCGTGTTTGTTGGTGTACTGTCGCTTCTTCCGTTTGGCGCGCGATCCGGGCCCAGCGGAGTTTGCGGCTCAAGAAGAGTGTATGCCATTACCAGGGTTCAATCTGAGAGGTCGTCTGGCAAAGACAAACTATTTTGACCACACCAATCTCGTGGTAGGCGGGGTGTCTGAAGAGACCCTCAAACGGGAGTCAGAGCGATGGTTCTCACAGCACCTTTCGCAGGCATGGGCGTTATTCGACCGTTGGTCGATAGGTGCATCGTAACCCTATCCCTCAACCGGGTAACGTCATCAACTTAATGAGGATCGCCTTCTGTGCGTCCAACCGGTTCTCTGCTTGCTGGAAAATAATCGACCGCGGATCCATCACGAGTTCCTTCGAAATCTCGTACCCGGCGTGGATCGGCATATCGTGCATTACTCGAGCACGCGTTCCCTCAAGAAGCTTATGGTTGAGTTGGTACGGAAGCATGAGGTCAATCCGTTCCTGCTTCTGGTTTGCAAAAGCAGGATCGTTGAAGAACTCCATGTCCACCCAGGTGTCAGTGTATACATAGTCGACGTTCTTCACGGCCTGTCGTACGTCTTTCTCCCACGAGACGGTCTGATGTTTCTGGCCGCGCGCAATGACTGAATCGATAAGCGCTCCTTCGTTTGCTAGTGGTGTCACGAGAACGAGGTGAACACCCAGAGCAGAGGTTATCTCGATCAGAGAGTTCACGACGTTGTTGTGAACACCCACGTAGCACACGCTCAATCCCGCAAGCTTGCCGGCGTCCATGCGAATGGTCAGCATGTCAGCTAGACTCTGACACGGATGATAGAGGTTGCAGCAGCCATTGACGACCGGGACCTCAGAGCCCTCCGCGATAGCGGCGAGGTCCTCGTGCTTTTTTAAGCGCCCGAGGATGAGTGAAACGTTCCGCGATAGGTAGCGGCTTTCGAATGCGATATCTGTGAGCTCGAAGTTGGAGCTCATCCAGTCTATGTATATCGCGTGTCCACCCATTTCGGTCATGGCTGCCTCGAAGGAGACACGCGTGCGGGTTGAGGTCTTTTGAAAGAGCATAGCGATGCTGCGGCCGAGCATGGCGCCGTTGAAGAAGGTGCGGTGCCCTTTGACGTACACTGCAAACTCCAAGAGTTCTCGAATGTCGTCGTCTGTCCAATCGTGCCAATGAAGGAGGTTTCTCATCGGTGTTCCATTCTAAGAAGTGCTAAGGGGTAAGTATAACCCCTTCGAGCGGTGCGATGGTACATCATTTTGCATGCGGTATAGGGAGGCAAGGCGAAACCTGTCACTCTACCACGTGAACGTGCTCGTGCACCTGAACGTAAACGTACCCGAAACAAAAACATCAAGATGTTCGGGCACGTGCACGTTTACGAGCACGTTCACGTGATAAGTTCAAAAGTGAGACCACAGGTAAGTTCCCTAAGCGAGATCGAACAACAATACCGTCGATTTTGGCGAGATGCCCGAGCAAGACAGGGTATAGGGGCCTGTTATCCCAACAGCGTCTCCCGTATGTAGCTCATGATTCTCGAGGGATATCGAACCTGTCGCAACGTGCAGCCAGCAGCCTCGCTGCGCCGATACTACGTGCTCGACGCTTTCTCCTGCTTCTAGCTCGGTGACGTATACTGAAGCGTCTTGGTGAATTCTCAGAGCCTCTGATGTGGCGTCTTCAGGGCCCGCTACCTGGCACCAACGATTGCTCCGCATCGAGCATGGAAAAGCCTTTTGGGCGTAGCGTGGCTCTATCCCCGCGGACTTCGGCAGGATCCAGATCTGAATGAGGTGTACCGGCGTGTCGGACGAGGCGTTGTACTCGCTGTGTCTGATTCCACGTCCTGCGCTCATTACCTGAACTTCACCGGGGCGCAGCGCCTCTCGGTGGCCCAAGCTGTCTTGATGTTCCAGTTCACCTGATAGAACAACGGTAAGGATCTCCATGTCTCGGTGCCCGTGCATACCGAAACCGCTTGAGGGTGCGATTATGTCGTCGTTAATGACCCTCAGAGTTCTATAGCCCATGTGAGCTCGGTCCACGTACTCGCCGAAGGAGAAGGTGTGTCGGCTTTGGAGCCATGCGAGTTGGGTGCTACCACGTTCGTGGCTTAATCTCGTCATCATAAGAATAACGGCTGTTGGTTTACGGCTTATCTAGATACAATATACGGTGATGTCCGTAAAACGCATGATTCAGCATATCCTCTTTGCCGCTGTGGCAGTAGTCGCAATGACCGCGGGGTCTCGCCTCTCCTATTGTCAATCGCAGGGGGTTGTCTTTGTGGAGCCGGGTGAGCCACTTGTGTGGAGGGTCCTCGACGTCGAAACTGGCGACGCGCGCCTCTTGGGTGAGTTCGGTTCGATGGGTGAACAGGTCGCTATTGGACGTTGGCTCGGAACCGGCGGCGCTCAATTAGGTGTCGTATCCGTTGATTCGGCGACCAAAGAGATCATCTGGCGCGTGCGAGGTGCAGGGGAACGGAGTGTCGAAAAGAGGCTCGGAATGGCCGGCGACATAGTTGTTGCCGCCGCAGACTTCGACTCTACAGGGATCGATGATCCGGTGATCGTTTCGAGGATCGGTCGTCGGCTGTCGTGGACTATTGCTTTTGATCTCTTCCGCGGAGGTCGACGTAAGATGACCTTTCAGGTTGGTGGACGCAAAGAAGCCCCATTCTTTGTAAATTTCGACAGAACGGGTCCGTGGCTCGGGACCGTTGTAGCTGGCAAGAAGGCTACCGTGGTTCGTCTGCTAAATCCCCGAACAGGGGAGCGCCGGCAGATACGACGGTTGCCGCGGCTGCCTGCCGGGACTCCTCCGCAGCCGGTTGCTCTCAACGCCCCTGACGGTTCTCAGGTGCTCGCTGTCTCGCGTCGACAGGGAGCGGTCACGCACCTTTCTCTCATCGACCTGCAGCGGCCTTCGCTCACGAACAAGAAGCTAGCGGCTCTCGGTGATCTGGTTGTCGGGGATTTTCTTCCGGACGACGGGGATGAGTATGCGCTCGTTTCGAGCTCTACGGTTTTGATCGGCAATGCCTTCAGTGGTTCACAGGTCACGGTGGCAAAACCAGTGGCTAACCCGATCTTGGTGGACAGTTTCAACGTGAATCGGGTCTCGGCCCCTACAGCGCCGCCGCAGCCAACGAGGGTGCCACGCCCGAATCCGACGGCAACTCCCAGACCGGGAGGTGCTACTCCTTCGTCGCTCAATGCGGTGTGTGCCGATCGCTCTCCGATAGCGTCGGGGGAGATGTTGATAAAGTCCGAGCCCTCCGATCACATACACGACGGTGATCCACGCACCACCGGATACACCGTGGTGTGTGCGAGTTTGTGTCCACGCAACCAAAGATATGCGCAGTTCTTCTACTCCGACGGCTCGTTCGCGGGGGCTGTCGCGAAATACGGCACCTTTAGTGGAAATGGCAAACCGCGCCTGTATGGTGCCGTAGGTCAAGCGCCGCAGCACTTCGCCTCCGAGATCGCCCAGAAGGCGGCCACGATCGGGAACGGCAAGTTGTATCTGCAGATAAGCGGTGCCACTGAGGGAGCAGAGACCGCTTGCAAAGAGTTCAATCCTGTTGGGCGAAACGGGTCCTTGTACTGAGGTTAGTTCCTGCGCGTAGCAGCCCCACTGTGATGGAATGGGGATCATGCATGTGAACGGGCATTTCAGCAACTTAGCTGACTGGCTGAACCGCATATCGGTGCCTTAGAGCCACAATCCGCTACCTTCACCAACCTACCCTTTGAAACGATCCTTGACGATAATCTTCAGTAAGTGCAGTCGATTGGATACACTAGAGCCAGTGTACGCTCGGAGGAAGCCCCTATGCTAAGCCAGGACGTTCGAACAAATGGTAATTTTCGCGAAGATGGCTCGATTAGTAAGACAAGCCTCAAGATACAACTCGAGAGATCTCCGAAGACGCTCGAGGAATTACGTACTGCTCTGCAGTCCCTGGGGCACCAGGTTGAGGTGCTGCCGATGATCGACGAGGGTGAGCGTCCCTTTGGAATCCTCGGACGTGTGCGAGTCGATGACGTCGAGTGCGTCGCGAAGCTCTTGGGCGAACAACTCGCCGACGACGATCCTAACTTTTCAGAGATGTTTGTTCGACAAGTATCGATCGAGCAAGAGGCCGAAGGACTCAAAGGCATAGCGGGCCTTGCACCGCGGCTTATCGCAGAGATAGTGGTTGGAGAGCAAACCGTCGGTGTCCTACGACAATTTATGGATGGACTATCGCTACCCGCTGCGATCAAAGCTGGACAGCTCACTCTGGAAGATGCTCTGGTGAAGGGAGGAGATCTTGTCAGTGCGGTCAATGCGCTCGGATTCAAGCTCTGGGATCCTGAGCCCGGGAACTTGTGGCTCAAGCCGGACGGAGAACTGATTTTAATCGAAGGCCAGTGCGTGACTCCGATGAATGACGAGGATCGAGCTAACCCAGGCTTCGCCGAGGAGCAGCGGCAGTTTGTAAGGGAGTTCTTGTCTTGATAGGTTGCTGGAAAAGATTCCTCCGGCCCTAATCAAAGATGAGACGAAAGGACATCCAGTAAGACCTCGTAGTGATGCCGAGCTCGGACACGCGAAACACGCTTTTCGAAGGTTTGCCTCCTGCGAGATGTCGCATATACTAGCGGGGCCATTTAGGTCTGGCGTGATAGCTTACCCTTGTGTTTTGAGGTAGTTAGATGAAGCTTCGTCCTTTGATTCTCGTGGTTGCCGTACTCCTGGTGGGGGGCGGCTCTTACGCAGGGTGGAAATACTCGCGCACCAGCCAAAAAAATGTGCTGGTGTTGATGTTGGACACCACCCGTGCCGATCACCTAGGAGCCTACGGATATCAACGGGCGACCAGCCCTTCGATCGATCGCTTTGCGAAGGAGAACGTGCGCTACGCGTATGCTGTGACAGCGGCACCGTGGACTCCGCCTTCCGTAGCTTCGATGTTTACCGGGCTGTATCCCGCAACTCACGGCTGGATGCCGCCGAACCTTCGCGACCAGGCGAAGAAGATGGCCGTGAAGCTCGATCCGCAGCTCGAAACCTTAGCAGAGATCTTCAAGTCGAACGGCTATAGCACGATCGGTGTATCGCCGAATCCGTGGATCACGCAGGAGTTCGGATACGATCAAGGTTTCGAAACGTTCTATGTCAAAGAGCGTATGGTTGCCGAAGAGGTAGTCAAGGCTGGCATCAAATTCATCGGAGAAGCGCGCAAGAGTGACAAACCGTTCTTCGCGTACCTGCACTTCCTCGATCCTCACGATCCGTATTCGCCTCCGGGGCCTTACAAGGATACTTTTACCGACGCTCCTCCAGGGCAGAGGACCTATGGCCCCGAAGAGGCCACCAAGGTCAACCTCTACGATGGAGAGATCCTCTACCTAGACTCGCAGCTCGAGAGGCTCTTTACGCATTTGAAGGAGCAGGGGCTCTACGATGATCTCACGATCATCCTCGTAGGGGATCACGGCGAGCAGTTCATGGAGCATGGAAATCAGGGTCATGGGCATCAGTTGTACAACGAGGAGCTTCACGTTCCTCTGATCGTCAAGTCGCCCAAGCACAAGGAGGCCAAGGTGGTCGATGTGACTACGAGCACGGTAGATATCTTCCGAACAGCTTTGGCGGCAGCAGATATCCCGGTGCAGGGCACAACCCCTGGCGTTTCACTCTTCGACGATGGGGCGCTCGAGGCTCGACGAGGGGTCTTGAGCGAGATCGAGCGGGTGGCTAAGCAGCGCTCTTTCACGACCTCTGATGGAATAAAGCTCATCGTTCAAGAGAACGGGGAGAGTGGAGAAGAGATTAAAGGGCTCTTCGATTGGCGCAAGGACTACACGGAGACGAATCCCGGTCGCGATGCTGAGTTGGTTGCAACATTGAAGGGAGAGCTCGGTGAGACTTTACGCTTTGCTCTTGATGGTCGTGTGGAAGGCGAGGTCGTGCGAGGTCAGATCAAGGACTCAACGATTGAACAACTCAAGACCCTTGGCTACCTCCAGTAAGGCATTCCGCGAGCTACTTTTCGAGGATTGAAGATGTTTAGAGCTCCCCGATTGTCCTCCCTCAGTGGAATGTGTGCGGCGGTTGTAGCACTTGCGCTCCCATTGCATCAGGCAAACGCATACATCGGGCCGGGCGCTGGGTTTGCGTTCCTCGGTTCCGGTGCCGTATTTCTCCTCACTTTAGGGCTCGGTCTATTGACGATCTTTCTGTGGCCGCTGCAGTATCTTTGGCGGATCGTACGAGGTAGCGGAAGACCTAAAGAAGCACGGGTAAGGCGTGCGATAATTCTCGGATTGGATGGTCTGGATCCGAACCTGCTCGAAAAGTATCTCGCCGAGGGAAAGCTTCCCAACTTCGCTAAATTGAAAGAACAGGGGTCGTACTCGCGACTCGGAACGACCCTTCCGGCTCTTTCCCCCGTGGCGTGGTCGACCTTTCAGACGGGAGTTAATCCCGGCGCGCACAATATCTTCGACTTTCTTAGTCGCGACAAGCGCTTCTGTCTTCCTGAGCTTTCAGCGGTTCGAACAGAGACGGTGCGCAAGGAGATCAAGATTGGGCCGTTTCGGATCCCTCGTACCCGAGCAGAGATTCGCCTGATGCGGCGCTCTCAGCCTTTCTGGAAGCTGCTCGGCGCTCGTAACATCATGGCCAATATCATCCGAGTCCCGATCTCGTATCCACCGGAGAAATTCAACGGAAATATCCTTTCGGCGATGTGTACGCCTGATCTACGTGGAACTCAGGGAACGTTCACGCTGTTTACGACCCGTAAAGATGTCGAGTCTTCGGCAGGTGGCGACTCGACCGGTGGTGAGGTCCATACGATTACGAGGAATGGAGATGAGCTGAAGGGAGAGATTCAAGGGCCGCCGCATCTCGATGGAAAGAGTGGAAATCTGAGTGTCTCCTTTTTACTCCGCATCCTCGATGCAGAGCGCGCCGAGCTGCTCGTGCAGAGCGAGAGAGAGGTACTGACTCTCAACTCCTTTTCGCGCTGGATTCCGGTTACGTTTGCTCTTGGACGAAAGAAAATTCAGGGGATAGTCCGTGTATGCTTGCGTGAGGCAGGTGAGCACGTAACGCTGTACGTCTCCCCAGTAAACGTCGATCCTGCTCGCCCTGCGCTTCCTATCTCGTATCCCTTACTGTTTTCGAGTTGGTTAGCGAAGCGCCAAGGAAGTTTCGGTACTCTCGGGTTGCTCGAGGACACGTGGGGACGGAACGAGCTGGCGTTGGACGATAGACGATTCCTCGACCAGGCGTGGTTGTCGCACGAAGAGCGCAAGAAGATGTTCTTTGAGACCCTCAAGCGAACCCGCGAAGGGGTGTGCATCTGCGTATTCGACGCAAGCGATCGAATCCAGCACATGTTCTGGCGCTACATCGATCCCAAGCATCCGTCTCCGGTCGAGAACGTAGCGGAGTTTGGCGACACGATTCCAGAGATGTACCGCCGTATGGACGCACTCGTCGGGGAGACGATGGAACAGCTGGGCTCGGATGATGTGTTGATGATCTTGAGTGACCACGGATTCTCGTCCTTTCGCCGCTGCGTGAACCTCAATACGTGGCTGTTCGAGAACGGCTATCTTGCGACCAAGGGCGACAAGAAACCGGAGGGGCTCGATTATCTCCAGGAGGTCGATTGGAGTAGGACTAAGGCATTTGCTCTCGGTCTCTCCGGGCTTTACCTCAACAAGAAGGGGAGGGAGCGCTTCGGTATCCTCTCCGATGAGGAGGGAGAGGTGGTGAAGCGGGAGATTATCGCGAAGCTTTCAGGGCTGGTTGATCCCCAAGACGGTACGGTAGCAATCAAGAAGGTGTACGATACCCGCAAGGCCTACAAAGGACTGTACACGAATGAGGCTCCCGATCTGATTGTCGGGTACTATCCCGGCTATAGAGTTTCCTGGGATTCCATCACTGGTACGATCGAGCCGCAGATCTTCTCCGATAACCTCAAGGCGTGGAGTGGCGATCACCACGTGGATCCCGAGGAGGTGCCGGGGATCTTTTTCGTCAACCAGCCGCTCAAGACTGAGGCTCCTCACATCATCGATATTGCCCCAACGACTCTTGATCTCTTCGGTATAAAGCCGCCCTCGTATATGGAGGGGAGGGTGATCGTGTAGCGTTCGCAATCGGTGGTCTGGTATCGGCAAGCGATTAAGGATAGGCAGATCTACTGATGCATGCACTTTTTCCGCGGCCTTTTTTCCCGGTACCTGGGCTACTTTTTTCCGTGATTTTTGCGTTTTCCGCTTTCCGGCTGATATGGGTATATCCTTAGCCATTCAAGGCCTCAGTAGAATCGGCTATTTGGCCCGTTTTCTGGCGCCGCTGTCGTGGTAGCCCAGGTACAACTAGAAACTAGAAGTCCACGTACGAACTTTGATTAGCATCTCTGTGCGAGCTAGAATCCCGAGGTCTATTCCCTTTGATGTGATTATCAAATGCCAGAACAAGCAGCTACACCGTCTACGGAAGACAAAGCAGCCGTGAAATTTGTCTTTGAGCTCGAGCAGCTCAAGCTCACTCGTCGAAGCGGTTGGCATCATATCGGCGCGGATCCGGAGAGCGTCGCCGAACATACCCAACGTGCTTCGGCCTTGGCATTCCTCCTTGCGGTTAGTGAGGGCCATCCACACCCGGAGTTGGTGGTTACCATGGTCGTTTTTCACGACATGCATGAAGCACGAACCGGCGACGATGACTTGGTCCAGAAGCGCTATCTGAAAGTCGACGGACGGAAAGCGGTCGAAGAGCAGACTGCCACCCTCGGTCCGGCAGGGATAGCCATCATGATGATGTGGGACGAGGTGGAGTCGCGCAGTACTACTGCAGGTACGATTGCTAAGGATGCAGATATTCTCGAAATGGCTTTCGCCGCTCGCGAGCTTGTAGTTCGAGGATTCCCTGATGCTCAAGCTTGGATTGATGCCGTGCGTGACCGCCTCAAAACAGATTCGGCCAAGCGATGGCTCGAGATCTTGGAAAAGGCTGATCCGTCTGACTGGTGGAAATCAATCTTCAAAGGTAACTATACCCATCCGAAAGACTCAGCAGGGTCAGCACAGAGATAGCCTCAGTGGCCGTCAGAGCCGAGAGATCTGTTATGCTGACGGCGTAATTTCCAGGAAGTAAGTACTCAAAAGTTGTCCGAGAATGTTGTGGCGAATCGGACTCGGATGCGGGTCGTACGACAGCGTGAGGTCCGCTTCCTTTATCTCATTTCGTTTGATGTACTCGAGCAACCCTTCGCGCAAGGGGATGAACTGCAATGCTGCGCTGCTTTGTACCGCGGGAAGTTTTTTTAGGTCGGACTTCCACGAGTTGCGGGGGTTGATTGTCATGAACGTCTTTATCCCCCGTGAGGAGGTCATCTCATCAAGTCTTTGTAGGGCTTGATTTGGATCGAGCCCCATCGCGCGCATTTGCTGACGCCGTTCCCCTGGATTGAGGAATTGTTTCGCCATCTGAAGAAATTTGACAGAGGAGAGAATCCCACCATTCCCCGACACGTCTCGAATGAAGAACGGCATACCGAAATCATTCTGTACGAAATACACGAGGGCCGCGTCTGGGTTGAATTGAAGACCTAGCTCCTCGAACAGGGCGACCTCTTGAAAGGTCGAGTAGCCTGGAACCCCGAAGTTGAGCACCTCGAACTTTAATCTCCCTCTGTATTTCTCATTGAGCGTGTCTTCGAGCTTCTGCGCGAAGCTTTCATGTTGCTCGACGCCCCAGCCGAAGGCGAAGGAATCACCCAGAAGCGCTATACGATATACCCCTGGTGGTTTGGTAATCGGCCGTTCCGGAGAGCGCATGCCGCATGAATTGGTTCTGACGCGAGCCCGTATGAAGTTGAGATCCAGGTTCGGTTTCAGGGTATAAATAATGGAATCACTCGGATGGGCTCTGACGATTGAACGAAGCGAAGCCCTTGCGCCTCCCTCCATGGAAGCTGCGACCCCTAAGGGATCTCCCTCTGCGGAGGTCATGGCGTGGCGTAGGTCACTTATGGAGCCAAATTCCGTTCCCTTCGGACTCAAAGGTATGAACTGAAGAGCGACAACGCTGATCAACAGCGCTGCGAGCGAGCCGAATAGTGTGAGCGCCAACTTAACCTTAAGAGAGAGGGGGGCAGAGGTCGAGAGAGCCATAGGAGGCTTTATATCCTCTCGGCACGTTGGACAAAACCCCTGCACCCGGGAAAGTTTCATGAACCTGGACCTACCTGTGCGTCGAAAAGCGGAGTAAATAGCCTTCTATCGTTAATGGATACGGTTAGAGCTAAGGAATACGAAGCTTGGGTGGGATAATTACGACGAAAGGCTTATCTTCATGGACGTCACGCTGAAGCGAAATGTCTTCTGGAAAGCTGTCGAGGCAGCTGTCACGATAGTTGCTTCCTTCCTCCAGTTGGCAGTAATAGCACGCTCGTTCGATCCACAGTCTGTAGGACGGTATCAGCTTGCCCTTGCATGGCTCTTCCTTGTTTCGGCGCTCTCGTGCTTCGGCGGAATCGTGATGGTCTCGACCCGGGAGCTTTCGAACAGGGATGTATCTGAGCATCGTTCGATCTTCTCCGCTGCAGTGGTGCTCCAGACGATCATAGCGGTGCCCATGTATATCACATGCGTGACTGTTTTTTTCAGTGTGAACTATTTCAGCACGTTTTCACTTCCTCTCAGTGTGGGCTCAGTGGCGCTCCTAGGGGGGCTTATTCTTCAAATGTCCCAAGCTCTATTGGTTAGTAGGGAGCAGATTAAGACGGTTGTGAGGGCCTCGATCATCGCTCATTCGGTAGCGACCGTGTCTATCGTGGTTTCCGCATCGTACGGACTTTCGGTCGATATCTTGGTGATCCTGTGGGCCAGCTATCACATCGTCAATGGACTGATACTCTCGTATTTTACCTCCGCATGGCAGCTGATTTCATTGAGGGTTGTGCAGGTAAGCGAGGTCGTAAAGCTGCTCCGGGAGATCGTTCCCGTTCTGGTGATGGTGTTAGCTACCCACCTGTACGTGCGAATCGATGTGATAATGCTCGACTATTTTACTACCAAGGAGACCGTAGCTCGGTACGGTGCGGGATACGTGTTCCTCGACCAGCTCATGATCCTCTCGAATTTCATGATGGGAGCACTCTTTCCGAATTTTGCTCGTTCCTGTCCGGCTCGTGGTAGCGAGTACCGTATGCTCTACCATGGGATCCTTGTTGTCTTCGCGAAGTACTTAGCGCCGATCGCTCTGTCGATAGCACTGTTGTCGGATGTCCTACTCGGTTGGTTTTACGGGGCGGAGTATTCGGCAGCCTGGCTATCGCTCTCGATACTCATGCTTGCGGCCGTGTTTGCGTGGCTCAACGGACCGTCTGGAACGATCTTCATATCTCTCAGAAAGCAACACATCTATATGTGGGCGACCCTTTTGAGTCTGCTCGTGAATGTCTTGGGAAATTTAGTTTTTATTCCGGTGATGGGGGCCGTCGGGGCAGCAGTTTCGACCGTTTTGACGGAGGCTACGATCTGCTCTTTCTGTCTCTGGTGGATTCATCGAGAGACGGGGTATCTGCCGTGGAGGAGACCGAAAGCGTGAGCGGGCCGTGACAACGAAGAGGAGGAGCAGAGCGGAAAATGCTTCGCTCTGAAGCGATCAATCTCCGTTCAAGGCCCTATCGCTAACCCTCTTGTGTAGCACCCTGGTTCGTACCCACTCTGGACCCGGAAGGGGTAAACTTTTCTAGCTAGGCGCCATGTTGTATCGTGTGACGGTCTACTACTAACGAAGTAGCCATGCTTCCTTCAATCGTTTCGTACTAATATTAATCAGTTATGGATCGACCTCTCGCCGCAAATCTCCTCCCCGAAACTGCCCTGGTCTTGGATCGTGGCTCTCGGGATTTTTTGCAAAGATCACTGATAGTCGGCGATGGGGTGAGTCACGGAAAGGTGGTTTTTGCGAAGGAGGATGGAATCGTTGTACTGGGACTCGGGGAGTTGAAGTCGTTTCATGTCGAAATTATCGAGAGGGCGACTCGTGAGATTTTAGGGTACAGTGTGCTGAGCGATAGTCACGTTGATCGGCCCAAGATACGTTGCGGAGTCATCGTCGAGGGCGCGAGATTTTTGATCGAAGGAGATCAGGTAAAGGTCTACGGTGAATCACTTGCATTCGGCCCTTTTAGGAGTGCGATCTTCTCAGAGCCTACCGGAGAGGTTGTAAAACGATTCATCCGATCGCAGCTCCAGAGTATTAGAGAGGAGGGGGCGTTACAGAGCCTGTCCGAAAAACTACAGATACCGCCTCGCCCGTCTATGGAGGGAGAAAATGATCTCGCGTGAAGAACTGGACCCTATTGCTGCCTCTATTCCATCGTTCCAAATGAAATGGAACGAGCTACTTAGCGGGGGTGTCGATCAGACGATACTTGGAGTTGAGTTTTCCTTTCTGCTCACCAGTCACCTCATGGAGCGAGCAGAGGGCGGAGATTTCAGTGAATTTGCTCCGCTATTCGACGCTTTGGAGAAACCTTTGTCCGATCGCAGTACGGAACTTTTCGATTCCTTGACGATGGGATTTCTCGAGGACCTGATCCATGCCTGTCAGCGCCGTAAAATCGAACTAGAACATGTCCGGAAATGTATCAAAGGACAGAGAGCTCTAGAGGAGTGGAACGCGGCTTGCGCGTATGCTGGGCGCAAATAAATCTTCGGACCAACGCGGCAAAGCTGACATCCGCATGTGGCGAACCTAAGCGTATCCTCGCGCTTTATGTGACAACCTCCTGCAGGCATGGACTGGGTATCCTCGGATTGTTCGAGTATCATATCGTAACGATTCTTTGCCCACTGACCTGGGTATTCGCGAACGCCGCGTTTGCGGTTCTTTTGATAGTGCGACGAAAGCAGCTTGGTTACACCGGAGTGCGTGGTGATGGTTAGAGGAGAGGGCCAGCTGTAACCCCGTCCCACGATTAACCAGGATGGCCAACGCATCGGGATGGAGGTTCCCCGGACCAGGATGGGTAGCTGCCGATATCTTTGGTCTACGTGCTATCTTGCCCCTAAAGTCGGGTAGGGTAGAGTCAGGCCATGGACAATCAAAAGCTGATCCTCGGATTTACCCCCTATCAATGGCTTGTTCTCTTCGCAGCGTGGTTAGGGTGGGGCTTCGATGTATTCGATGCGCTACTTTTCAACTATGTGTCACGCCTGTGTATCCCAGCACTGCTTCAGATTTCGCCGAACGATCCGGAGATTCAGAACCATATCACCTTGTGGACCGGGATCATTACGAGTTTGCTCCTCATAGGTTGGGCAGTCGGTGGAATCCTGTTCGGGATGTTGACCGATCGCTTGGGTCGTTCCCGTACTTTGCTCATCACGATGTTGACGTACGCCTTGGCAACGGCGGCTTGTGCTGCGAGCCACAACATCTGGATGCTACTGTTGTTCCGCTTTATCGCGAGTCTAGGGATCGGGGGCGAATGGGCGGCAGGGGCAGCGCTCGTTGCCGAAACTGTGCCAGAGAAGAAACGGGTTACGGCAGGGGCCTTGCTGTACACGGCAGCGCCGATGGGGCTTTTCTTGGCGACCTTCGTGACGGATCTCTTTACTCGACAGCTCGACGTAATTGCCTCTGATCCAGAGTGGTCGTGGCGTGCAGTGTTTTTGACCGGTCTTATCCCTGCTGCGGTGGCTCTCCTCATCCGCTTGAAGGTTCGTGAGCCTGATTCCTGGGAGCAACGCAAGGAGACCCCACGTTTACGGGAACTGTTTACCCCAGAGATGCGAAGCCGCACGATCGGGGGGATCACGCTCTCTGCCGTCGCTCTCATAGCATGGTGGAGCATCAGTGCCTTTATCCCGGCGCTCGCGAGCTTCCTGGCAGTAGACCTGTATCATGCCTCGGGAGAGGGAGTTTTGCCGGAGCTCAAGGCGCGTTGTCTGACGACCGGCACCACTGCATTCAACCTCGGGGGATTGATTGGGACCCTTTTGACCATTCCGGCAGCGATGTGGCTGGGACGTAGACGGATGTTTCAGGCGTATTTCCTCTTCAGCGCTGTGGTGATTTGGGTGACCTTTTCGTGGGATTTCGAAGTGCACACACGGCTGTATATGTTCGGACTGTTAGGGCTCTCGCTGTTCGGTGTCTTCGGTGCGTTTACGTTCTACCTACCGGAGCTCTTCCCCTCGCACCTCCGTGGAACGGGGAGTGGATTCTGCTACAACGTCGCACGCTTCGTAACGGCTTTAGGTCCTTTCATCGTTGCATCGGTTGCGGGAAGTGTGAGCTCTACAGGAGAGATCCTAGACGTGGTGCGTTGGGTAGCTCTCGTTCCGATGTTCGGTTTTATAGTTGTCATGGTGGGTATCGGAGAGGAACCGCGCCCCCACCACGGCTAGGTTGATCGGTATCATCGTTTCATGGGCGAGATGTCAAAGAAGATCAGGCTTTGGTGCGGTGCACTGAGTATCGCTGCACTAGGTCTGTGTCAGGCACAGGCGCAAGAGCTGAAGGATACGCGACCACACCTGTGGTCGATCGGGATCGTCGAGGGTGCAACACCGTTCTCGATGCAAGAGCGCCCAGGGTCTCCCAATCCGCGCCTGACAGCGAAGGATCTTCCGCAGCCGCCATCGTCATTCGTTGCAGATCCATTTTTGGTTCGAGAACAGGGGCTCTTTTATCTCTTCTTCGAACTCTTCAATACCGAGTCTCAGAAGGGAGAGATAGGGGTTGCGTCAAGCTCAGACGGCTACTCGTGGCGCTACCTCGGTGTGGTGCTCAAGGAACCTTTCCACCTCTCCTACCCGTACGTATTTGCCCACAAAGGACACTTTTACATGATACCGGAGAGTCGGGCAGGAGGGGCAGTGCGTTTGTACCGCGCTAAGAGCTTTCCCCTGATCTGGGAGCTTGATACCACGCTCTTTGAAGGACCGTATGCTGATTCTTCGATCGTGTATCATGGCGGTCGGTGGTGGATATTCAGCGAGCGGCAGGCATACACTCTGACTATCTGGCATTCTCTGCACCTGCAAGGTCCGTGGAAAGAGCACCCTGCAAGCCCGCTCTATGCAGAAGATCGCTCTCGAACGAGACCCGGTGGAAGGATAGTCGATGTGGGGGGAAAGCTTGTCCGTTTTTCACAAGACAATGTCGGTGGATATGGAAAGCGGGTCAGAGCCTTCGAGATAATCGAGCTCACACCGAGCACTTTTAGAGAGCGACCTATGGCGCCAGATCCCCTGTTTTCGCCCACCGGTAATGCGTGGCGATTCAACGGCATGCATCACGTGGCACCGCTGCGACTCGACGACGGAAGATGGATTGCAGCTATCGATGGCAACGGCATCCCCGAACCGGATAAGGCAAGCTAATCAGTTTTAATTGACACCTGGAACTGCGCGGTCGAGAATCGTGAGGTTTGTATCGCGCCGCGAAGGAGGCCCGAGTCTGTATGCGCAAAGAAACCCTCTTAGCCACACTTGGCTGTTCCCCCGATGAGCACCAAGGAGCAGTAAATACCCCGGTGTATCGCGCCTCGACCATCGTTATCCCAACGCTCGAAGATTTCGATAAAGCGGCGCGCGGGGAGGTAAAGTCCTACGGTCGATACGGCACACGCAACAACCGAGAGCTCGAAAAGAGCTTGGCAGAGTTAGAAGGCGCAGACCACGCCATGGTGTTCCCTTCCGGACTGAATGCGATCTGGACAGCGTTAGGAGCATTCGCTAGTAGCGGCGACCATATCTTGATGATCGACTGCGCATATTCGCCAGCGCGCAGGATCTGTAACGAGGAGTTGAAGCGCTTAGGTATAGAGACTACGTTCTTCGATCCTTTGATTGGTGCCGGAATTTCTACGCTGATTAAGCCCAATACGCGTCTCATCTACCTGGAGAGTCCCGGCTTCCTCACGATGGAAGTAGTCGATATTTCGGTAATTACCGAGATAGCTCACCAGCACGGTTTGGTCGTGGTGTGCGACAATACGTGGGCTACTCCGCTGCATATCAAGCCCTTCGAGTTGGGGATCGATATATCGCTACACTCAGGTACCAAGTATGTAAGTGGTCACTCAGATATACTTCTGGGGATCTTAACGTTCAAAGAGCAGCACCGCAAAGCGCTCGAGCGGTATGCGCACAACGTAGGTGCGGCTACGTCGAGTGATGTATGCTACCTTGCCCAGCGCGGTTTGCGGACTATGGCGTTGCGTTTGAAGCAACATGAGCAGAGTGCGCTCAAGGTAGCGACGTGGCTTGCTGGGCGTCCGGAGGTCGAGGCCGTGCTGTGTCCTGCGCTCCCAGGAGATAAGGGACACGAATTGTGGAAACGCTACTACACCGGCGCATGCGGACTCTTCTCTTTCGTGCTCAAGCAATCGTATCCGCGCGAAGTGCTCGCCCGAATGCTCGACAATATGCAGCTGTGCGCGATGGGGTTTAGTTGGGGCGGCTTCGAAACGCTCCTCATCCCCATTGATCCCCGTCCGGTACGAGCTGTGTCGAAGTGGCCATACGAAGGACAAGCGTTTCGTATTCACGTGGGTCTCGAACACGTCGATGACATCATCGAGGATCTCGAAAAGGGGTTCGCACGGTTGGGTTGACGCGCCTCGGCCTGCCTACCTAGATCTCTACATCCGCAAAGTTGTCCATTATGCGCTCGCGCATGAGACGGTTCATGCGATCGATGAACGCATCGCGCGCCAGTGTCACCTGTTCCTTCACGCAGTAGCGGCGTAGCGTAATCGTTCCTTGCTCCGCTTCCCGGTCACCAATGATTACGATGTTCGGTATCTTATGGGTAACGGCCTCGCGGATCTTCTTGTTGAAGGAGTTGTCCGAGAGATCGATCTCCGTTCGTATCAGGTTACCGCGCAAGGTTCCTGCCAAGTCCTTGGCGTACTGCTCGACGGTCGGCTTTACCGGAATGATCATCGCTTGAGTTGGGGCCATCCAGGTCGGGAACGCCCCACCGAAATGCTCGATCAAGAAGGCGATGAAACGCTCGTGGGCTCCCAGAGGGGCTCGATGAACGATAAATGGCCGATGACGATGGCCGTCCTCGCCGATGTAGCCGAGGTCGAAACGGATTGGCTGCGCGAAATCGAGCTGTGTTGTGCTGATGCTCTCCTCACGGCCGATTACCGAGGTGGCTTGGAAGTCGATCTTGGGGCCGTAGAATGCAGCCTCGCCTTGACCGAGGAAGAAATCGACGCCACACCCTTCAATGACCTCTTTGACGATCTTCTCGGAGAATGCCCATAGCTCTGGGTTGTCTTCGTACTTGTCCTTGCGCTCCGGATCATGGGTCGAATAGCGCACCTTGATGTTCTGGAAGCGAAAATTCTTGTAGTAGTCCAAGCACATCGTGACGGTTGCAGTTAGCTCGTCTTTCAACTGGTCGAGTGTACAGTAGATATGAGCGTCATTCTGACAGATCGAGCGCACACGCAGGAGACCCGAGAGGGTGCCTGAAGCCTCGTACCTGTAGACGGTGCCGTATTCCGCGAACCGCAGAGGAAGCTCTCGATAGCTGCGTGGGCGGTGGTTGTAGATCTGATGATGATGAGGGCAGTTCATCGGCTTGAGGTAGTAGCGCGATTCGCCATCGAGCTCCATCGCTGGGTACATCGAGTCCTTGTACATCGCCAGATGGCCTGACTGAACGTAGAGATCCTCTTTGGCAAGGTGCGGTGTCGCCACGCGTAGGTATCCAGCGCGGGCCTCCGTCTCCTTTGCAAAGTCCTCCAAGGCATCGCGGATAGCGGTACCGTTAGGGGTCCAGAGGGGGAGACCTGGGCCAACCTTGTCCGAGATCAGGAAGAGCTCAAGCTCCTTGCCGAGCTTTCTGTGATCTCGCTCCTGCGCGAGCTTGCGTTGCTCGAGGAAGGCATCGAGCTCTTTGCGCGAGCCGAATGCGAGACAGTATATACGGGTGAGTTGCGGGTTCTTCTCACTGCCGCGCCAGTAAGCGCCCGCGAGGGAATCTATCTTGAAGCAGTCCGCAGGGATCTTGCCCGTGTGCTCGACGTGTGGACCTGCGCACATGTCAACGAATGGACCGTTCTTGTAGAAACCAATTGTGGCTTCACCTTCCTGCGCCAACTCTTTGCAGTACTCCACCTTGAAAGGCTGTGCCGAGCTCTCGAGCAGCTTAACCGCTTCGCCAGAGGAAAGCTCAGAGCGCTCGAAGGGTTGCCGCTCATTTATGATACGCCGCATGCGTTTCTCGATGTCCCCGAAGTCGTCTGGCGTGAGCGGAGATTCAAACAGGAAATCGTAGTAGCAGCCGGTGTCGATCGGAGGACCGAAGGCGAGCTTGGCGTGCGGACGAACTTCGAGCACTGCCTGAGCAAGCACGTGAGCCAATGAGTGGCGGAGCGGGTACAAGGGGTCGTTGGTGGTTTCCATAGTATCGAATCAACAAAAATGCCCTCGAAGGATAGCGCAGAGAAGGGGGGAGTTCAATAAATGTTTCGTTTTTCTGGGGACTTAAGAGCGGTTTCCTAGCCGAATGAGCGGTTCGGCCCGTACCTCTCAAGATACCGGTTATGATCTCTGCGGAAAATGCCGACCTCTTAACGTGCCTAGGGATACGATGGGAATAGGGGACTACGATGTCTGCTAAAAAAGAAGAAGCGGCAGAGGGCGGCGAGGGAAAACCTAAGAGTAAGAAGAAGCTCATCTTTATAGCTGTAGGGCTGGTTGTGCTCGTGGCGGGCGCGGGCGTTCCTATGTTCCTTATGGGAGGCGGGGAAAAGACCGAGGTCGTTGAGGAGGAGCACGAGGAGGTCAAACGCCTCGAAAGCGCCGACCTGGGTGTGTACGTTGTGAACCTCTCCGAAACCTCGGCATTCCTCAAAACGAGGATTATGATCGAATTCGATGCTGCCTCTGTGGAAAAGCAGACAGGGGGACTCGAGGGCGGCGAAGGTGGCGGTAAGGGCCACGGTGGTGGCGCTGGAGGAGGCGGAGGCGAAGCTAAGGCAGGGGGTATGCCGCCGCACTTCATGAAACGCGAGAGCCAGATGAAGGACGCAATAATCCGCATCCTCTCCTCCAAGAAAGCAGATGATCTCCTTACAGCGGAAGGAAAGGAACGGCTCAAAGACGAGCTGTTGGAGGGTATCAACGAAGCGGTGGGTCTAGAAGAGCCTCCCGTCGTTGGAGTCTTCTTCACCGAATTCATAATTCAATAGTAGAGACGGGGTGTGAGGGTTTTAGCGGTTTCGGCTCTCCTGTGGTCACTCGTTCCTCACCTCGGGGTACACACTCCGACCGCAGATCTGTGCGATGTTGCGGTTGATCGTCGTGAGTATGTTGTGCGGGGAGCCTCAGCTCAAGAGATTCGCCGCTCGATGCTGAGTAGTGGACCTAGAGACTCGACCGGCGCTCCGCGTTTCGCGGTCACCGAATGGACAGTTGAATGGAACTGGGCTCAGCCCAAGCGCGGAAGGATCGATGCCGACACGATCACACTCTCGTGCAGTGCAACGATGCTTCTACCTCGGTATGAGCCAGAGAACGGGGCCGCGCCTGAGTTGACTGATCTTTGGATGAATTTTGCAAAACGGTTGGAGAGGCACGAACTGAACCACCTCGAACATGTACGAAGGATCGCCCCGGAGATTCGTGAACGTATCAGGCGCGCTGCTCGCAAGAGTGATAGCGTATCGCCGGCCTTGGCTAATCGTATCGCGCACAGGGTGATCCGTGAGATGCGTGCCCTCGACGAAGCCTATGACAGCCATACCGATCACGGAAGGACCGAAGGAGTGTGGTCTCTCTAGACCAAGCGACGTATCCGATTTTACCTCGCTTCCTTCGGGTCGCTCAAATGTCGCTTGAGGGAATCGTAACAGTTCTGTAGCGCCACCTTGTGGCCAGGTTGTTCAAGTGCGTCGCGCAGCTGCGGGGGGATTTCGGGCTCGACACCGATAGCACGTTTGACTACATCTCCGAACTTGGCTGGATGTGCGGTCGCGAGCACGATACCCGGGGCATAATGAGTGGACCGAGTTGCGCGCAGCTTCTCGAGCGCCAAGGCTCCTACCGCCGTGTGCGGATCCAAGATGTACCCCGTTCGTTCGTACCAGCTGGCGATAGCTGCGATAGTTTCTTCGTCAGAGAACCCATACCCACATATATCCGCACGAATCTTCTCCAGCGACGTGCCGTAGAGCGGTAGAATTCGCGCGAAATTGCTCGGATTCCCCACATCCATGGCATTTGAAACCGTTTCAATCGAGGCTCGTGGGGTGAAGATCTCACTTGAAAGGTAATTCGGGAAGACGTCGTTACGGTTGCATGCGGCGATAAAACGTGTGACCGGAAGACCCATGAGGTGTGCCATCAGCCCCCCAGTGAGGTTGCCGAGGTTGCCGCTCGGCACTGAAAAGACCGGCGGTTTCGGATCGCTGATCTGCAGGGCAGCATGAACGTAATAGAACATCTGCGGGAGGAGACGCGCTATATTGATCGAGTTTGCTGATGTGAGCCGGTTGCTCGCCTGCAGCTCGACGTCAGCGAGCGCTCGTTTTACGAGGTGCTGGCAATCGTCGAAGGTGCCCTCTACCTCGAATGCCGTCACGTTGTGGCCGAGGGTCGTCATCTGCCTCTCTTGCACGAGACTTACCTTCCCGCGTGGAAAGAGGATCGCTACTTTGATCGGAGCATTCGGAGAGGGATCGAAGAATGCGTTTGCGACAGCGCTCCCGGTATCACCGGATGTGGCGACGAGAACGGTTAGGTTTTCTCCTTTTGAGTCCAAGAAGTAGCGGAAGAGGCGCGCCATGAATCGTGCGCCGAAATCCTTGAAGGCGCAGGTGGGGCCGTGAAACAGTTCGAGGATGTAGGTTGCCCCCTCGATCTTCTTTAAGGGGACATCGAAGGTGAAGGATTCGCTGCAGATCTGCTCGATGACCGGGTCGGGAACCTCTCCCTGGAGAAAAAGCTTCGCGAGCGTCATTGCGAGCTCAGAAAAGGGGAGGTTTCTGGTAGCTTCGAGATCCGCGGTCGTCAGGTGCGGAAGCTCGGTTGGGATGTACAGCCCGCCGCCCGGAGCTAGACCTTTTAGGACGGCATCACGCCACTGAGCTCGGAGAGAGGGATCGTTGGTGCTGCATAACTTCATCGGTTCACTCCTCACTCAGAACGCGTGCTCCGTCAGGGTTTATAGGAGAGATGTGGCTCATCGCCGGCAGTTTCATCGCTTCGAATATCGCGGCCATCTTCTCGGCGATATGGGTTGCTTCTGCCTCTGATGTGCTGAGAGCGAAGATCGATGGTCCTGAGCCGGAGATGGTACATCCTGCAGCTCCGGCATCGAGAGCCGCACGCTTAGCCTCAGCGAAGCCAGGAATGAGTTGAGCTCGCTCTGGCTCGACTATCTTGTCTTCGAGTGCTCGACCCATCAAGGCGACATCGTTGCGGTAGATACCTGCTACCAGAGCTGCAACGTTGCCCCACTGGGAGATCGCATGTCCGAGTGGGACAGTGCGCTTCAAAACCTTTCGGGCATCCTCCGTGCGGAGTTCAACGGAGGGGGTGATCACAGTAGCCCAGGCACTAGCGGGAGAGGGGAGGGGAACTATGTCGAGAGGATCGTAGCTACGTATCAAAACGAAGCCACCCAGCAGTGACGGTGCCACGTTGTCAGCGTGAGCCGAGCCACAAGCCACGCGCTCGCCCTCCATGGCAAAGGGCAAAAGTTCAGCGCGACTCAACGGTTCTCCGAGAAGGGTATTGGT
>JBILEW010000171.1:0-3366 GCA_044351885.1 Bdellovibrionota bacterium | reverse complement strand
GAGAGCTCCACCCCCACCTCGCCATACTTTTCGGAATGCTTCTCCTGTAAATGGCGCAGCAGGGCTAGCGCAGAGACGCTGGCCGTATTTTTGGTCGCTTCGAGCGGAAGTCGTCCGGCATCTCCGGTTATCTCCATGACACGCACCCCGGGCACGGAACTCGAACGAGCGGTAACGATATCCCCGGGCGATTGGAGTGCGAAGCCCAGGACATCGAAAGCCGACCCTACGTTTGCCACAGTGGCTGGTGCGAACACGCGAACGGATTTCATACCGCGGAAGTGTAGCATAGACCGGACGAGACGCCACCGTAGGCATCAGGCAGGGCTGTGAGAGGTTCTCGTAGCTGATCCAGCGTCGGGAACACCTCAAGTGGCTGAAACGGTGTGTCGATGCCGGTCAGCACGGGAACCGCTGGGGCAATTAGCCCCGAACTCTCAATATCGTCCCGTATTATGGCGACACCCCCAGCATGGGAAACAGAACGGTCGATTGGACGCTCTTCGAGAGCATCGAACAGGTTGTGGCTGAGCTGGTTCAACGTCAGATGTACTACCCTGTACATCTCCCGCTCACGGAGATTGCGCGTGAGTCAGAAGATATCATCGCTTGTCTCGATCAGCTCGACATACTTCTTCAGTTTATGGCGAACGATATAGGTCGTACGAACCTCCCTGATACCTGGAACGTCAATTACGAAGACCAGCTTCTTGAACTCGAAGCAGCTTACGAAGCTCTTTTGGCAGTAGTTACCACGATCCTTCCTCAGAGGGCGTTGACGTTACTCAAAGACAAGATGCATTGATATTCTTTAGGTGCTTAGCTAGGGGAGCGAGGCAAAACCTACCACTCTTCTACGTGAACGTGCTCGTGCACCTGAACGTAAACGTCCCCGAAACAAAAACATCAAGATGTTCGGGAACGTGCACGTTTACGAGCACGAGCAAGTTCACGTGGTATGTTCAAAAGTGAGACCACAGGTAAGTTTTGCCTCGCTTTCCCATAGGGCACATCAAGCTCAACCTCCAATCAATACAGAACCCGAGGTCCGCGCTACTAGGTGATCGAAATCGATCTGACCTGTCTGCATGGTGACGAAGCTCACTATCGATGCCGCAGCGTGGCTTTCTTAAGAAAACCCCAGCTCCTATACTGCGAGGAGTATGCGACATGCACTTCTCGTCCCGCTTATCGTTGCTGGCCTCTACACGAAGGCCCCCGAGGCATTTGCCCTCGACGGTAAGATTGGAACGACATCTGAGGGGCAAGCTCAGATATCCCTGACGATACCAGAGCGTCTCGAAGTCCACGTCAAGCCCGATGCTGTCTACAGTGCAAAGGTGTCTGACAGGTTCGAGGTGCAATCGAACCTCGGCGATGGCAACCTGAAGTATTCCGTGAAACGGGTGGTCTTCGTTACCAAGGACGGCAAGACGCCAGTTAAGGGACGCAAGGGAAGCTCTCAATCTTCGGAAGTTCCGACACAGGTGTTTGTAGTCCTGCCGGAATAGCTCTCCTTAGCGCTACGCGCTTTATACACCCTTGGTTCTGCTCCAGGCTACCGGCACCTCACGAGCGACGCTCTCCCCATTTTTGACAGCGCCTGATGGCTCTTCGCCTGGTCTGCTCATCAGAAGCTCCCGAGTTGGCGGAGTGATCGTGACGCCGAGCGCTTCGATAGCCCGCAGGATCGCCAGGAAGATATCTTGCTTGTGGCGCTGCTCCTCGATCCAACTTGCAACCTCGAGGTGAAACTGAACGAGTATCCCGAGACTCGCGGGGTTGAATTCATGCAAAAAAACCGCGATTGCATCCTTTTTAATCAGAGGATGGGAGAGGAGGAGGGTGTGGATCGCAGTACACAGCTGCTCGATGACAGCAGGAGGTGTCCCGTAGGCTACATTGACGATTACGCGGCTTCGCCAATAATGGCGAGCTCCCAAGTTATCGACGTGTCCGGCGATCACCTTGGAGTTAGGCAGAGAGATGAGGGAGTTGTCCGGAGTGCGGAGGCGGGTCGAACGAAGCCCTATCTCCTCCACGACACCTGTTACCCCTGCTACGGAGATGTTGTCTCCGATCCGAAAAGGCTGATCGAGAAGGATTGCAACCGAGCCAAAGATGTTTTCGACCGTATCTTTGGCAGCCAGAGCGAAAGCCAAGCCTCCGAGTCCTAATCCAGCTATCAGGCCAGAAACATCCACGCCGTGGACGGTCAAAATTCGCACCGCAGCCACCACGAGGACCAGGACCCACAGAGCCTTCTGCACAAGTGGATACAGGATCGAGTTGATCGACGTTGAGGCATTGGCCGCTATAGGTTGAAGCCGATCGCCGATCGACTCCACGAGATATATCCCCAAAACGGAGAGCGCGATGACCCGTACGGTCGTTATCCACGCTACCGCGCTGGTGTAAAAATCGACATCAAGCCCTAGAGTGGAGATTAAGAGCTGGAGGGCGATGGTGAAGATTACTACGAAGGTAGGCCGACCGAGAGCCTTGAAGTCGCGCGTTCTCGCCACGCCGAAGCCTTGAGGTGCCAACTTCGTCACGAGGAAATAGAGCATCCTGACAACGAGGATCTGCAGGAGAATGAGTGCGATGACCGCAAGAGCGCCGGCAAGCCACTGCCAGTCTTCGATCAGGAAGGTCGTTTTCTTGAGGCTCTCGGGGATGTAGGTCCGAAGAGTGACCCAGGTATGACTCATTCCACCGAGGGCGCGCATTTTTCCTTTGGAGAGCGTCGGTTCGACCTCTCGGAAGATCGTCGAAATGTCCGAAACTGTCACTCTGCTGAACTGCCAATTGGGGCCGTTCCGTTCGAGATAGATGCCGTAGCCAGCCACCTCTGTAATTTGCAGAGCTCCTTCGGAGGATGAGAAAGGGACCTTGCCCGGGGTAAATCCTATCGAGGAGAGAACGGCATAAAGCTTGATAGCCACCTCCTCCGAACGTTCCTGCCGAACCAAGTCGGGAATCTCGGAGGTATCGAGAGTCTTGATCGCTTGCGATAGTTCGAGTTCTCCGTCCGACGGATCCATTGCAGAGAGGAAGGTGGCAACGGTGTGGCGCGGAGAGCGGAGATCGTTGTCCGGCATGATAGCGGCCGGGGTAGCGGTTGGCGCAGGCTGCTCCTGGGCGTGCATGGAGGCAAACGGAAGGAGCAGTGCGGTGAGAAAGAATAAGATTGAGCGGAGATGTGACACGGTACAGTAATCCTTATGCCGCTATTAAGCACGGATTTCGTTGTTTAGGGCAAGGGCTGAAGGGGGGAAAGCTCGAATAGTCTATAAGGTGGTAGTAGCAACCGGACCGCGGACTTTCTAGTCCGCTTGCTGCTGGGATCGTGGTGCTGTTAGTAGG
>JBILEW010000079.1:0-18842 GCA_044351885.1 Bdellovibrionota bacterium | reverse complement strand
GCGCGGAAAACGCGGAGGCCACAGGATTGAGTTGCTGCTATAGTCAAGAAAGCTAGTGGGCGAGAGCCGCCGAATAGAGGAAACGGCCCTGAGACTCGTAATACCCGGCTGCGCCCTCCGCGTCTTCCGCGCCTCCGCGTTAATTAACCAAAAAGCCTAGGCTGCCAATCAAAGTTTGATGAGGAGGAGAATACCTGTATCAACCTGGTTGGAGATTCGTGCGGTAGTAGCGTCCGAGGTCTTGGTACCGCGACGCTGATAGCTGCAGATCTCTTTCCTCGTCGGCAGTTACCGAGCGCAATATCTTTCCAGGGGTGCCCACTACGAGGCTACGCGGAGGAACCTTCATGCCCTTCGGTATTAGGGTATGCGCCCCGATGATGGAGCACTCTCCGATCTCGGCATTGTCGAGGATCGTGGCTCCCATTCCTATGAGGCAGCTATCCCCGATGACGCAACCATGAATAATCGCTCGGTGTCCAACGGTGACATCCCTTCCGATAATCGCATCGGACATTCCATGCGAGGTATGCACGAGCACGTGCTCCTGAAGGTTCGTGCCAGCTCCGATCTTGATTTTCTCTATGTCTCCACGAAGCACTACATTGAAGAATATAGAGACGTTCTCCTCGACCTCGACCTTGCCGATAAGCCACGCATCAGGTGCGACAAAGGCCGATGCTGATACGATGGGTAGGTGAGATTCGAAGGGAATAACCGGCATGAAGGCTCTTTCCTCGTGAAGTGGGGTAGGGCATCTTGCGCGAGAGCTAGCCTTATTACCCTCGAATCATCTAATTCGTATGAGCGTGGTAGCTTACTCGCACACTGCTAGTACCTGATCGATGATGCGCTGCTTGCTCGGAAGCAGTACAACTTCGAGCGCCTTCGAGTACGGCATGGGGGCCTCAAGTGTCGAGACCAACCCGACTGGGGCATCGAGCTCGTCGAAGATCGAACTTGTAATCATGTGCGCCAAATATGCACCGTAGCTCGCCACCTCGTGTTGCTCCTGTACGATCACACATCGGTGCGTCTTCGCTACGGAATTGAGCACCGTCTGAGCGTCGAGCGGTCGTAGGGTTCGAAGGTCTATGACCTCTGCGGATATACCTTGTTCCGCGAGCGCCTCTGCTGCTTCAAGGGTCAAGAAGACGTTCTTCGACCACGAGATCAGGGTTACGTCGGAACCTTCGCGCTTGATGTCTGCAACGCCGATCGGCACGAGGTATTCCCCCTCAGGCACCGGACCACGCTTGCCGTAGGTTAATTCGGACTCGAAGAACACCACCGGATTGTCGTCACGGATCGCGCTCTTGAGCAGTCCCTTCATGTCGTAAGGGGTAGCGGGTGCGATCACTATCAGACCAGGTGTTGCGGCGTAAAACGCATCGAACGAGTTGGCGTGCTGCGCACCCAACTGAAACGCCGCTCCTCCAGCTCCGCGGAACACGATTGGGCACGATAGCTGTCCCGCCGACATGAGGCGCGCTTTGGCCGCTGTGTTGATGATCTGGTCGATCGCAACGAGCGAGAAGTTGAAGGTCATGAATTCCACGATGGGGCGTAGTCCAGCCATCGCAGCACCAACTCCAAGACCGGCAAAGCCGTTCTCTGCAATCGGGGCGTCGATGACCCGTCGTGGACCAAACTGGTCGAGCATGCCACGTGAGCACTTGTATGCTCCGTTGTAGCCACCGACCTCCTCACCTACGAGGAATACACGCTCGTCGCGCACCATCTCTTCGGTCATCGCCTCTTGGAGAGCGTCTCGAATGGGGATCTCGCGAACTGCTGATTGAGTATCTGTATCGCTGGGCATGGCGTTAGACATAAGCATAATCCATAGCGGTTTCAGGTGCTGGGAATGGTGACTCTTCCGCGAATCGCACCGCGTCTATTATCTCGTTTTCAATCTCCTGGTCGATCTGCTCTCTAAGCCCCTTCAAACCGAAGCCTTCGAGCTTTTCACCGAGAACCTTGATCGGGTCACGAGATTTCCACTGATCGACGTCCTGAGATGTTCGGTACTTCGCAGGGTCGGCCATAGAGTGTCCGCGATACCGATAGGTCTTGGCCTCTATCAGGGTCGGGAGCTTCTGCTCTCGGGCGCGCTTGGCCGCAGCATGAATGCAGGAACGCACCGCGAAGACATCGTGGCCGTCGACGGTATCGCGCGCCATCGGATACGCCAGCGCACGGATCGACAGGTCCTCGGTCGGAGCCGTCTTTTCGAGTGGGGTCCCCATAGCAAAATAGTTGTTCTCGATTACGTAGATGACCGGGATATTCCAGAGGGCAGCGAGTGAGAGTCCCTCATGAAACGATCCGATGTTGATAGCGCCGTCGCCTAGGAAGCAGATAGCGATGCCATCGCTGCCTTTGTACTTTTCTGCGAAGGCCAGTCCCGCCGCCACGGGCACTTGAGCTCCGACGATACCCCACCCCCCCATGAAGCGTCGCTCAACGTCGTAGAAGTGCATCGAACCTCCACGACCCTTGGCACAACCGGTCTCCTTGCCGAGCAACTCGGCCATTCCGGCTCGGGGTGAGCCTCCGCGCGCGAGGTAGTGTCCATGACACCTGTATGCGGTCATTACGTAATCGTTGTCTTGAAGTACGGATAGAGCTCCCACGGCTACCGCTTCCTGCCCGATGTAGAGATGAAGAAAACCACCGATCTTCTTCTCGGTGTAGAGGCGCGCGGCCTCTTCCTCGAAGCGGCGAATTCGGAGCATCTTCCTGTAGAGATCCGCGACTAGTTCTTGGTCCATTGAGTATCCTCACAACGTCTTCGGGGCGGGTTATACCAGTGTATTCGGGCAGATGTCCACCCACCGGGAGTCCTGATTTGTCGTTTATTATGAGCGGGATAGCGGATTTGGCCGGTAGCGCGTATCATGGCGGCATGAATTCCTACCGGTACCTTATAGCGGTTGATCCGAGCCTCACCTGCACCGGTTGGGCTCTTTTCTCCATTTCAAGTGGGGAGGTTACCGCTGTGGGTAAAATAAAGGGGCTTCGACCCCCGCTTCCGTTGGCTACCCGCCTGGAGCGGATACAGAGGCACATAGGCGACCTCATGGCACGGCTCGCTCTTGATAGTAGGGACATCCTCGTGTGTGAGTCACCTACCACGATTCGAGACCCGCACAACGCTCTCAAAGTAGAGCAGGTTCGAGGGTTGTTCGAAGCACTCGCACGAGCCCAGGGGGTCAGCGTGCCTGGTCGCGTAAACCCTCGTTCGGTTCAATATGAGGTCATGGGCCTCCGTGGAAAACAGGTGTGTCGGGCAGAGGTAAAGTCTGCTGCTCTGAAAACAGCAGAGTATCTGTATGCCTCAAACTTGGCCCAGTTGGGCTTGTTGGAGTCGGGTACCGACCTGAAAAAACATCAAGACATCGTGGATGCGGTTCTAATAGGACGTCTTGCGCTCATGCGCATTCAGGCGGCGCAGAATGGTGGTATGACGCTCGAATCGATGTTCGATGTGCAGACGTCTCAGAGAAGGGGGTCGTGGAGGGTTCGATCATGCGGTTTGACGTAACGGTGATGAGACAGCCGTCGTGCTCTCGGCGGATGTTGCGTGATGTGGGGTACCGTCTCCTGAAAATTCAGGAGGTCCTGTCCTTCGTGTTGGCGGTCTGTCTTCAGCTTCAGATTGTGGGGAGCGTTCAAGCCGAAGAGCCCGCCCAAGAGGCAAAGAACGGAGCGGAAGACAAAGCGGTGAAGTCCGTCCTGGTAGCTGATCCAAGAGGTGAGCCGGACCTTACGGTGTGCAGCCAGAACCTCAAGTTGTTCGGTACGCTCGAGACATTGAAGCAGAAGATCGCCGGATATTCCGCAGATGAGCACCGGCTGAAGGTTCAAGCTTTGATCCGACGATTCGTTTCGACTGGATGTGACGTCATCGCAGTACAGGAGGTAATGGGCCGCAATCAAGAGGCTGTCGATGCGGGGCTGCAAGAGCTGGCAGACAAGTTGCGCAAGTCTACGAATCGATTCTTCCGTATTCGATCTGCTCCACCCGCAGAGGGAGGGATGACCCTCGGTTTTCTGGTTGCAGAAGATCGGGCGGCAATCGTAAACACCCTCTCTTACGCCAAGATTGAGCTGCCGAAACTGGTGGCCAAACAGAAGCCTCGACTCTTTCCGCGAACCCCATTAGAAATTCAGCTGATTGCAAATTCCCGAGAGTCGAATCTTGCAAAGCCGATCTCGATAGTGAATTTCCATTTCAAGTCGAAGCGAGGGGGGGAGGACGACCCGACAGGCCTGGAGTGGGAAACGTATCGAATGGAGATGAGCGAGGCGATTCGTCGTATCGTAGAGCGACGTCATAAACAGGCCTTCGCGAGTGGAGATTCTATTTTGATGCTCGTCGGAGACCGAAACAGTAACTTCGACGTGGCGAGCGCGCGTATCCTCGATGGAACGCTCAACCTTTCGAGTTTTCAGGCTGACGGGGGGTGCCGTCTGAGCAAACGAGGCGTTCCTTTGTGCAAGAGCGGAGCGTCGCTCCCGCGACGCCTCTTTAGCGTGCTGACCTCGAATAAATCGGCGTTCATACTACCCGGCACATTTAGCTACAAAGGCGAGTATTCCTGGTTGGATGAAATCCTAATGCCAGCCGAGAGCCTGCCGTTTGCTTGGAAGAGCGCTTTCTTAGAGTCGCAATACGATTCTGGAGTGGTGTACTCTCCGAAAGATGCATCGGATCATGCGCTCGTGTATGTGAAGCTCAATTGGTAGGTTCTTGTAAGGAAGCATTCACAGGAAGGCTCAAGCGCTACGCAAGCGAGGCAAGGCCTCGCCACTTTCCCACGTGAACGTGCTCGTGCACGTAAACGTGAACGTACCCGAACGAGCAACTTTATCTTTTCGCTCCCGAACTGGAGCAGTATGCTCGACTATGAAAAACTAGACGTCTATCGAACGGCGCTTGAGTTCGTCATCACTAGAGCACGAGGATCCGTCATGGAGTGTGGTGCCCTCTTTGATCTGTTAAACGCTCTAAGCTATGTCTCCCCCGACGAGTATCGCGCTGGTAAGCGTTTGCTTACAAGGATTGCAGCCATGCTTTCCAAGCTATGCCTTCAGTCCGCATGACACCTGTTTCGGGTACGTTCACGTTTACGTGCACGAGCACGTGCACGTCGAGATAGCCCCGAGTCCTACCCACTTGATTTCACGAAGAGCCAAAATTGAATATCAACCCAACCTCCGCTTTCTCGCTACGGGTAGGTTTTGCCTCGCTTCCCTAGGGTAGCTCTCGCTTTCCTAGGCGAAACTACCCACCGGGCCTCCTGAAGTGCCGTATCTTCTTTGAGTGCCTTCTAAGCCCGATACACCTGCGCCCAAATCTGCTCGAAAGAGCGGGAGAGGCTACGGATGAAACAGGGATCTCGAAGTGAAGGGGTATAAAAAGCCTCGTACACCTGCTTCTTGATGTCGTCCTCCTCGATACCGGAATCTCGTGCCTGTTTGACCTCGTTTATCAGATCATTCGTGTTTACGTGCAGCATATCGAGGTGCTTTCTGACCAGGTCTCCTGTGATGGCACCTACGTATGGCAGTCCTATGCCGGAGATCTCGATGTGGTTAAATTTTTTCACAGACTCGAGGGCTGCAAAGAGATCGAAATCCCCTCCTGGGGCGCACAGGCGGCGTCCTTGGTTGTAGCCGAATGTTTCGTCCGTGATGACGAATTCATGCGGTACTACGAGGTACGACACCGAGTGTTTGCGGTGACCTGGAGTCGAGACTGCTCGAACAGTAAGATCCTCGTCGAGTATTATGGCATCGGAATCAACCAAGTATTTGTCAATTCTGAGAGATGCCTTGAATTCCTCGAAAGGTATACGTGGCATGCTATCCAGCGGCGCAAAGCAACTGGATATCTCTTGGTCTTCCCGCCAGAGATCATGGGCAAACGTTTCATCTTGCAGCAGTGCGTGCATCGCTGCGGTTCCGTATACCTGAAGACCAGGGATGGACCGGCGCAGGAGTGGGATTCCAGCGAAGCGGTCCGCGTCGAGGTGGGTGAGGAACACCCTCGTTATATTCTCCATCCTCAAGTCTATGCGCTTCATGCGCTCTGCCAGATTGGCCACGTGAATGCTGGCTCCCGGATCCGAGAGGGCAATAGAGGTATCATCTGAGATGATCGCGTAGCGGCACGTGGATCCTAAGGTCAGGAGGTAAATTGATGGGTAGATGGGGGCGGAGGAACGCAACAGCATCGTTATCCTCTTGAAGCTCAGATTAAACGCCCCGACTCTATCCTACGACCGCCAAAAGGTCACATGAGAGAGCCGGTGCAGGGATAGTCCCACATAGGACACGACATACTCAAGGGGCGAACGGTGCGAGGAGTAGGAAAGAATAGGAAAGGGGAGGAAATGTTGGCCCAGTGTTCTGCGAGAACACTGGGCCCCGAACGACACTAAGAGGCGCTTTTAGGCGTTTGCTGCGGCCTTCTTGCGTGATCTTCCTGTCTTCTCAGCACTCTCATCACTTTCAGATGCCTCAGGGCTCTGTGCCGCGCTGGTGCATGTGATACCGACAGAATCCATGATCAGTGATCTGATCTGCTGAGCAATCTCTGGATTCTCACGTAGAAACTGCTTGGATCCCTCGCGACCCTGACCGATTCTTTCTCCACGGAAGCTGAACCATGCCCCCGCCTTGTCGACGATTCCCTTGTCGACGCCAAGGTCGATGATCTCACCGATCTGGCTGATGCCCTCGTTGAAGATGAGATCAAACTCGGCTTCGCGGAACGGCGCTGCCACCTTGTTCTTGACGATCTTGACCTTCACCCGGTTTCCAGTCACATCGTTTTGATCCTTGATTGAGCCGATACGGCGTACGTCCATACGCATTGATGCATAGAACTTGAGCGCGTTTCCGCCCGAAGTCGTCTCGGGGCTTCCGAACATCACGCCGATCTTCATGCGGATCTGATTGATGAACACGATCGTGGTGTTGGATTTGGCGGTGATAGCGGTCAACTTTCTCAGCGCCTTACTCATCAGGCGTGCCTGTAGACCAGGCTGTTGGTCCTCCATCTCTCCGTCAATTTCGGCGCGCGGTACTAACGCTGCAACCGAGTCGATGACGACGAGATCTACTGAGTTCGAAGAAACGAGCGACTCGCAGATCTCAAGAGCCTGCTCGCCGCAATCCGGTTGGCTCACGAGTAGCTTGGATGTGTCTACACCGAGGCGTTTGGCGTAGTTTACATCGAGCGCATGCTCTGCGTCGATGAACACGACGGTGCCACCGGCTTTCTGCACCTGCGCCGCCAAGCTCAGGGCGAGAGTGGTCTTACCCGAGGACTCTGGTCCGTATATTTCGCAGATCCTTCCCTTCGGGAATCCACCGATACCGGTTGCGATATCGAGCGTAAGGCTCCCGGTTGGGAACGCTTCGACACGTTCTGCCGCAGTAACGCCTAGACTCATAATCGCGCCCTTGCCGTATTTTTTCTCGAGCACGGATATCGCTGTGGTCAGCGCCTTGTTCTTCTCTCCGTCCTTCTGAAGCTCGTCATTTTCCTTCTCGTACAGTTCCATCGCTCTCTCTCCCTCTCATTCTTGGGTTAAAATTGTTCGTGAATCTCCTCGATGCCCCGCTGTTGAGCGCGCCGGTCGAGGGACATTTAGTGCAGTTCCCTGATTACTCCTATGAGGCGGCCTTGAACCGTTACTTTGTCGACGGTTATGGGTTGCATCGTGGGGTTAGCCGGGATCAACATTACTTTGCCGTTCTTTAATCGTCGATAGCGCTTCAAAGTTGCGCTTCCGTCCTCCAAGAGAGCCACGACTATCTGTCCATCCTCGGCGCTATCCTGTTTTTTGATGACGACGATATCCCGATCGCAGATGTGCTCGTCGATCATGGAGTTACCGCTGACCTCCAGACAGTAGACCTCGCCACGGCTGTCTATCATGCTGGGCGGAATCTCGATTGTGGTGCTCTGCTCGACGGCCTCTATGGGGCATCCCGCAGCGATCACGCCGACAAGCGGCACTGCAGTAGGGCCGAGCTGGGGGGTGGCACGGTCAAGAATCTCAAGCCTGCCGTCCTCCCCACGTCGTATAAAGCCTTTGTCTTCTAGGCGTTCCAAGTGAAAGTGGGCGGTGGAGGCGGATTTGACGCCAATAAAGTCGGCGATATCCTTCAATGCGGGCGCGTAGCCCCGGTCCGCGAGAAAGTTTCTCAAGAATTCAAGGGTTTGCCGTTGTACCGGTGCCAGCGTGCTCGACTGGAAGGTACTTTCGGCGTTTTGAGGCTCTCGGCTCGATATGCGCTTCTTGGTAGTCATGAGGGTCGCTCCTAGTAATCGATGCCAGTACCATATGCAAAAAGAATAGAATCCACAAGGATAAATGTTGATAGGCGAGGCGTTTATTACCGGTTGGCTCGAATACTTGAGTAAGGGGGCTTTTCTTGTTCATGGAATTGAACAGGAAGCCGATAACTAGTTAGCCACGGGGAATACCGTGCTCTTGTGAATTGCTATTTGGGGATTTCATGTCTTTCGTTCCGATTCCAACGGGGGCTGCGTCGGGCAGTGTGAGAAAGGAGGTGCGGCTCCTTGTGGTCGACGATACGCCCGACCACTTCGAGCTCGTGGCCGAGGTTGCAGACATGTACAGCCCCGATTACCGGATAGAATGCCGATTGGTTTCGACATCCTTCGAGACCTTCGAGGCCGTGGGTGAGTGGCATCCTTCTGTGGTGCTGGTGGATCTCCATAGCGTAGCAGACGCCCTGGCAGTCGTGAGGCAACTCGCGGAACAGGGACGATCTGTCGTCGTCACTAGTGAACACCGTTCTCCCGAGCTCTCCTCAGTTGCAGATCAGTATGGTGCAGTCGGCTATCTCTCCAAAAGCGAGAACCCAGATGACGTAGAGGCGCTGGTGGAGTTCGTAGCCACGGTTTCGAATCCCCCGGATCCTAATCATTGATAGCTAGGCAAGCGGACTAGAAAGTCCGCGGTCCAGGTGCTGCGGCACCCTGCCACGCTCCAGATAGCGGGGATTTCGCCTTGCTTACCTAGTGTCGTCACATCCGTTTCAGTGGTAACCTTCGGCGGCCATCAGTTTTCATGGTGGGAGGGCGCGCGACGAGAGTGTCGTGCGCGTTTCGTGCAGGTGTCGTGATAAAGGCATCTCGGAGGGCATACGTATGAAGAAGAACGGACTTCTCGAACGGGTTTCTGCGCTACTGGTTCTTATCTCAGTCGCACTCGTGGTCGGCGGTACTCGGGCCTGTCAGGAAGACTATGCTCTGGGATCGCAGGTGAAAGTGAAGGATACTCCAGATGTCACCGCAACGCCCACCGAAGATGGTGGCACGATCACTTCGACACCAACGCCACGAGGGGGAGTAACGGAGACTCCAGAGCCTACGCAGGTCGCAGGGCCTACGGCGACCCCACAAAGGACTCCGACCGCCGCGGCTGGTCTGTTTCAGGAGCTTTCCGGTTTGAGTGAGAAGCCGTTGGATGTACGCGATGCAGCAGGGGCTGGCCGGCCCGCTGCGGATGCAGCCGGTGGTAATTGGTTGGGAGGTGCCTTTGGCAAGGGTAGTGGTGACGAAGCCCACGGGGGATGGGTTGATAGCGATGGTGACGGGTTCGCAGATGCCGTTGAACTTTCGAATGATTCAGATCCAAATGATGCCATGGCGGTGCCAGCGGGCGTGGTGTCTACCCGACTCGATCAGCGAGTTCGATCCTTCGACTCCGACCTAGATGGGCTCTCGACCGGCGAGGAGCTGCGTTTGGGGAGCGATCCGAACTCGAGTGATTCGGATGGTGACGGGATTGCAGATGGTGCTGAGGTGCTTTCAGGCGGGAATCCGCTTAGCGACGATGATCGGTACATGGATCGTGATGGGGATGGTTTGAGTGATGAGTATGAAACGGAGAACTCCCTGGATCCCGAGCAGCTCGATTCCGATGGAGATGGGTTGCGTGATGACCTAGAGGTGGTCGTGGGAAGTGACGGCCGTAATCCGGATTCCGATGGGGACGGGATCTCCGATGGTAAGGAGTTCGATTTGGGGTCTGATCCTACTGCTTCGGAACGATCCAAATAAGATAGCTTTCCGGTTGCGAGCTTTAGTAGGGAGAGCTAGTGGCGCCTTTCGAGTAGTCGATTGCTGCGTTCGCTGAAGGCCTCGACGTTCCTAATAGATAGCGCTTTGGGTCCCTACGAAACCGCTGGCACTGAAAAAAAGGAGGCAAAAAACTGACTCACGTAGAAAGATGTGTCCTTGAAGATCGCTTCCGAGCAGATCAGGCCGATTAAGTATGCCCCGAATAGCACCGCAACGCAGAGAATCGTGGCGAGGATGCCAGATGTCAGCGAAGCTCGTGCGACTATGCGAATCCCCTGCGCAAAGATCATGAAAGACCAAAACATCCCCATCATGACGAAATAGGGGAGAAACTGGATATACCAATCAGTTCTCGAAGGCCGACCCGTCGCGAAATAGGTTAGAATCGTCAGCTCTCCCATGACTAGGTAGTTCACGATGTAGTACCCGATAGCCAAGGGAAGTAGTGGTGTGAGCGAATAAATACTCAACGCCGATAGCCGCGAAAGCGGAACTTTGAACGCCATGAGTCGCAGGACGACTGAGCAGGCGGGGATGAACAGCACGACCGTCACAGCCAAGGTGATGAGTATCGCGTAGGTGATCTGAACATTCCACGTCGGAATTTCGTAACGATATTGAAAGATCAGGAAGGGCAGAAGGAGGACGCAGAAGAGCGCGATCATCGTGGCGAATAGGTACGGGGGGCGTTGTCGTTCGACGAGAAGATGCCGCATGCTCCCGTAAGGATCGACCGGCGTTGCTATCAACACGTCGGCCATCGTCATGTCTTTGTGGAAACGCTTCATGAAGTAACCCTTTTACAGACTAAGATATCCTACAATTTTTTCGGCTCGGTCGCAGCGGGGTATTGTGGATGGTACGTCGTTTGATAGGGAGGTCAGGGGGATAGCTAGGGAAGCAAGGCAAAACCCGTCACTCTATCACGTGAAGGTGCTGGTGCACCTGAACGTAAACGTACCCGGAACGAAAAACATCAAGATGTTCGGGGACGTGCACGTTTACGAGCACGAGCACGTTCACGTGCTAAGTTCAAAAGTGAGATCACCGGTAAGTTTTGCCTCGCTTCCCTAGGGATAAGCGAGGTCATTCCCCCCGCTGCTCGGTCCCAGTGTCAGTGGGGCCGCGATTGCCTTTTTGTGAGATTTAGTGTTGAATCGCCCAACCCGTGCGGCTCTAGGGGTTGGCTGGTTCCTCCTGATGAATTGAATTCTCTCGCGTAGAGACTTTAATTGAGCGGGAGTAGCTCAGTTGGCTAGAGCATCAGCCTTCCAAGCTGAGGGTCGCGGGTTCGAGTCTCGTCTCCCGCTCCATTTTCGCCCTCTCTCACGCGGGGCGATTTTACCCTCGACATCTATCTTTTTGGGCGCTGACGTTGTTCAGCCCTTCCGAGTTTAGAGTGCGTAAGAAGCAGAGTATTGCACAAGAAGGCTAGTGGCAGGGCCTTGAACGGAGATTGACCGTAGGCTCACGGGTAAAGTGAACAAAGAGGACAGTGAGGTCGGCGAGGGAATACAATACCCGTTTGCCTATAATTCTTCCCCTCGTTGCTCTCGCCGTTCTGTTTGTGAACATCCCCCTCGTGTAGCTCTCGCTCGGGCGCCAGGCCATACTAACAACTCGGTTTCCCGAAGGGCCTGCTTTTTCTCGGTGCCCTCCGGCCTCCGTTCTGGTCTACAATAGAAGCGATATGGATCTCCGTAGGGGGCTTATGCGCGAAATAGTGTCATCGCTCGGTCTTCAGGCCGTTTCTCCTGGTGCCTTCGGTAAGGGTGTCGTGACCTCGAGTACTCAGAGGGAATTGATTTCTCGATCTCCGATCAATGGCGAGGAGCTCGGTCGTATCGTCTGCGCAGATGAGGCGGCATACGAGCGGGTCGTACAGGACGCTGTCGAGGTTTTCACAGAGTGGCGCAAGGTGCCGGCTCCCGAACGTGGTGACCTGGTGCGTAAGATCGCAGGAGCGCTGCGAGATTCCAGAGCTCTCCTTGGACGACTGGTCTCTGCCGAGGTAGGCAAGATCGTTGCGGAAGGAGAAGGGGAGATCCAAGAGGCGATCGATATAGCTGATTTCGCCGTTGGGCTCTCTCGGCAGCTGTACGGCAAGGTCATGCAATCCGAGCGAAGAGACCACCGGATGTACGAGCAGTGGCACCCCTTGGGGATCGTCGGGGTGATTACTGCCTTCAACTTTCCAGCGGCTGTGTGGGCGTGGAACTCGATGATCGCCGCGGTATGCGGTGATGTTGTCGTGTGGAAACCTTCTGACGAGGCACCGCTCACTGCGTTAGCGATAAACAATATCTGCCGCGAGGTAGCCCGTTCGGTAGGGTTCGAGGGGGTCTTTTCATTGGTGATCGGAGATGGGCCCGAGCTGGGAAAGCGCTTGGCCGCAGATCGAAGAATCCCGTGCGTATCCGCTACTGGTTCCTGTGCGATGGGACGTTCCGTCGCGCAGATCGTAGGACAACGGCTCGGTCGTTGTATCCTCGAATTGGGGGGCAACAATGCTGTTACTGTGTTGGCAGATGCGGACATGCAGCTGGTTGTGCCGGGGCTCTTGTTCGGAGCCGTGGGTACTGCTGGGCAGCGTTGCACGAGTATACGTCGTGTGCTGGTCGAAGAGAGTGTGTGCTCGACGGTTCTGGAGAAGCTCAAAGCTGCATATCAGCAGGTGCGGATCGGTAACCCGCTCGAAAAGGGTACCTTGATGGGCCCCTTGATTAATCAACGGGCCGTTGACGCCTACGAGGCGGCTCTGGCTAGGATCAAGGCTGAAGGGGGGGAGATAGTATGCGGGGGGCGGGTTTTGCCCGGGATGCCATCCTCCCTTTACGTAGAGCCCACGATCGTGAAGGCCAAGCAGGGCATGCCGATCCTGCAGGAGGAGACCTTTGCTCCGATACTGTATGTTGTTCCGGTCCGGGGGCTCGAGGAGGCCATCGAGCTCAACAACGATGTTCCACAGGGTTTGAGTTCGGCGATCTTTACGCGTAATTTTCAAGCGGTAGAGCGGTTCCTTTCCTCCAGTGGGAGTGATTGCGGTATCGCTAACGTCAATATGGGAACGTCGGGGGCCGAGATCGGTGGGGCTTTCGGTGGTGAAAAGGATACTGGAGGGGGGCGGGAGGCTGGCTCCGACTCCTGGAAGCAGTATATGCGGCGCCAGACCTGTAACGTCAATTTCGGGAATTCAATGCCCTTGGCCCAGGGAATCGTCTTCGCCTGAGGAACGGCTATCCAGAGGCCCGGTGATGCGGGTTCCCATTGTATCGATGGTGTGCTAGAAGCCTCATTCTAGTCACTAATTTGCCCTGGTGCTGGAATTGGTAGACAGGCATGATTCAGGGTCATGTGTCCGTAAGGGTGTGGAGGTTCAAGTCCTCTCCAGGGCATTCCAAAAGCGTTCGCTTTGAGGTGGTATAAGTAGCTATGAACTTAGTTAGAACTCTCGTAAGTGCAGTGGTTGTAGCGATCTGCGTCGTTGGCGTGCTTTCCGGTTGTGAGCGCAAGACTCGTGACTACGCCGGTCTTCCTGATTCTTCCCCTGAGGGCACAATCGCCCCTCACAAATAGTACCACTTCTTTTTCGGTACAGGATTGTTCCTCCGACGTGCTGCTCGACGAGAGATGATCGACGGCAGCCGGAGTTTATGGACAGGGTGTATGGCATCTACCGTTCTAGGCGAGTGTGAGAAGCGTGGTCACGAGCAGGTTTCCTATTTTTACTACCCTGAGGTCGGCTTAAAAGCGATCGTCAGCATTCACGACACAACCTTGGGACCAGCGCTCGGGGGATGCCGAGTTCGTATGTACCATGATGAACAGCAGGCCCTCGAAGATGTCATGCGACTCTCAGAGGGGATGACCTACAAAAGTTCGTTGGCAGGTTTGCCTCTCGGTGGCGGGAAGTCCTGCATCATCGCCGATCCGGCGATGAAGGAGGGGCGGAAGGAGCTCTTCCAGAAGTTTGGCGAGTGCCTCAATTTTCTGATGGGTAGATACGTCACGGCCGAAGATATGGGTACGTGCGTAGATGACATGATGGCGATACGTGCCAAGTCGCGATTCGTGGTGGGCACTGATCCCCTGAACGGAGGAGCAGGAGATCCCTCGCCGTGGACCGCGCGCGGTGTTTTCTTGGCGATGCGCGCCGCAAGTGAGCGTGTGTTTACAGATTCTCCGAGCTTGAAGGGGAAGAAGGTTTCCCTACAGGGTGTCGGTCACGTGGGCATGTACCTGCTCGAATTATTGGCTGCCGAGGGCGCTACTGTCGTCGTGAGCGATACCAACAAGAACGCTATCGAGGAGGCTACTCGACGTTTCGGAGTGCGAGCTGTGGCACCGGATGCTCTCTACGATGAGCCGTGTGATATCTTCGCGCCCTGTGCTATCGGTCAAACAGTCAATCCCACGACACTTGCGCGTTTGAAGTGTCGTGTCATAGCTGGCGCAGCCAACAATCAACTTTCTGATCCATCGGTCTACTCAATTCTGGAATCCGAGGGTATCCTGTATTGTCCTGATTTCGCGATCAACTCAGGCGGCGTAATCTGCGTTGGAGCAGAGCTGGCTGAAGGGGGTCCGAATAAGGAGTGGATCAAAGAGAAGGTCGAAGCGATCTACTCAACGACCGCCCAAGTTTTGGATGAATCGAAGCTCCGCGGCAGGTTTACCGAAGAGGTTGCAATAGAGCTCGCCAAGGAGCGTATTAGTGCGGCAAAGAACCGTTTGCGTAAGTGAGCCGTAGGCCAACAGCAGCTCGACCCAACCCTGTCTCAGAGCCATTCAAGCTTTCGACGAAGTTCGCCCCTGCGGGTGATCAGCCTCTAGCGATCGCAAGCCTCGACGAAAACCTCCGTAAAGAGGTGCCGTATCAGACCCTGCTTGGTGTGACCGGCTCGGGTAAGACGTACACGATCGCAAACGTCATAGCGAAACAGAATCGTCCCACGCTCGTCATCGCGCCAAACAAGACCTTAGCGGCCCAATTGTACGGTGAGTTTCGCGAGTTCTTCCCCGAAAACAGGGTCAGCTACTTCGTGAGCTACTACGACTACTATCAGCCTGAAGCGTACATCCCCTCTACGGACACCTATATCGAAAAGGATTCGGCCATCAACGACGAGATCGACAAGATGCGCCATGCGGCGACAAAAGCTCTCTTGGAGGCCCGAGACGCAATCGTCGTGGCAAGTGTGAGCTGCATATACGGTCTCGGAGCGCCGGAAGACTATTTCAAGATGATGTTGTACGTCGAGCGCGGGGATCGGATCGTGCGGGAAGATGTAATTAGGCAGCTCGTCTACATGCAGTACAAGCGCACTGATATCGAATTCACCCGTGGTACGTTTCGCGTGCGTGGAGAAAACATCGACATCTTTCCGTCAGATCAGGACGCTGCTGCGACGAGGCTGCTTTTTTTCGGCGACGAGATCGAGGAGATTCGAGAGATCGATCCTATCACCGGTGCTACGATTCGTAAGGTAGCGTCGAGTGCCGTGTATCCGGTGAGCCACTTCGTTACTGGACGCGAGGCGGTCGATCGGGCGCTGGTATCCATTCGTACGGAATTGGAGGAACGAATCAAAGAGCTTCTGAGAGAGGGCAAACCGCTCGAAGCGCAACGCTTGGAGCAGCGCACGTTGTATGATCTCGAACTGTTGGACGAGATAGGCTTCTGTCCAGGGATCGAAAACTACAGTCGTCATTTGGCGGGTCGCGAGGCGGGGGAGCCACCGACGACCCTGCTCGACTATTTCCCGGATGATTTTCTACTCGTAATCGACGAGAGCCATGTGACGGTGCCTCAGTTGGGAGGGATGTATCGAGGAGACCGAGCGCGAAAGCAGACCCTTGTCGATTTCGGTTTCAGATTGCCATCAGCCCTAGATAATCGCCCGCTGAATCTCGACGAGTTTTGGGAGAGGGTAGGGCAGACCGTATTCGTGTCGGCCACTCCGGCTGATTTCGAGCTCGAGAAGAGCGAAGGCGTAGTTGTTGAACAGGTCAACAGGCCGACAGGTCTGCTGGATCCGCAGGTGACGATCCGACCTGCCACTCATCAGGTAGACGATCTTCTGACGGAGATTCGAAAGACGGTCGATGCTGGAGAGCGAATTTTGGCGATTACGCTCACGAAGAAGATGGCAGAAGATCTCTCGGCATATCTGCGGGAGATCGGGGTGCGGGCGAGGTACCTGCACTCGGATATTACGACGATCGAGCGCGTGGAGATCTTGAGAGGGCTCAGGAAGGGAGAGTTCGATGTGCTGATCGGTATCAATCTTCTGAGGGAGGGTTTGGACCTCGTAGAGGTGAGTCTCGTGGCGATTTTGGATGCCGATAAGGAGGGCTTCCTGCGTTCCTCGAAATCGTTGATTCAGATCATGGGTAGAGCTGCGCGTAATCTTAACGGTCGTGTGATCTTGTATGCAGATACAATGACGCGCTCCATGAAGGAGGCGATCGCCGAGACGGATAGACGTAGAGCTATTCAGGCTGAATTCAACCAGAAGCACGGAATCGTTCCACGGACGGCGACACGAGCCGAACAGATAGCGCTCGGGGATGCTGCGGAAGAGGCGTTACTGGAAGAGTCGGCGCCGCAGTACGGGATTCAAGTGCCTGCGGATCCGAAGGAGCAGCAGCGGCTGGTTGAGTCTCTCAAGAAGGAGATGTTCGATGCAGCGGCTCGACGAGAGTACGAAAAAGCAGCCGAATTACGCGACAAGATTAAGGCGATTCAGGATGATCTGCTCAGGCGTTGAGGGGTGGAAGGCAGAAAATTAATCGTATGTGCGCGAAGTAGCTAATACTCAGCGTGTATAAGCGTGTTTTGGGAGCCCTTATATCTAATCCTTTGCTTTTTCCGCTCAGCCAGATACTCTCCGTCGAGAAAGTACTGAATAGGAGGAGCGTCATGGCCCCTGCACCCGATACTTCCCCAGCACCAACTCCAACGAAAACCCCCGTGCCGGGTCCGCCTGCGGAGCCTTCCAGGCAGCCGAGACCAACCCCGGTAACTCCTCCACGTACAGAGCCAGACAGGGAGTTCGAACCCGCACCGGGTATCTGCCCGCTACGGCAGTATGCTTCGGGTAGATACTCGGATGGTATGAATCTGGATGAGCTGGGTGTGCCGAGCCGCTGAGATCTGTGGTGAGGTAAGTTCGCTATTTGTTCTGGCGGATATCTCGCTGGGCGCCTGTGCCGTACTCAAATCAATCGTCAATATCCTCTCAATTAATTTTGGCTCTTCATGAAATCGAGTGGGTAGGACTCGGTGTTATCTCGACGTGAACGTGCTCGTGCACGTAAACGTTGCGTAGCGCGCCAGGGGTTTACAGATCTCTGCCACTACATGGTTTACACTTTACTTCATAACACGGGCCCTGAGATTTTTAACCTCCTAAGATATTTCGGGGGTATGATTGGAGATTGAAAGTTTCTATCCCAGGTTCCCAGGAAGAAGTCGGTAAACCAGAGACGTACACTTGAAGCATTGACTGGTTCGATAGCGATGGATTCTCCGCTGAATGCTCTAGAGAATTGTACTGATTGTTTTCCCCAGACGAACTGCCCCCCAGGGGATACGTAACGAGTCTCCCAATGGTCGGGATAGAGATATGTTGGGTCTGCCACGTACCGTCGAGTAGAAGGTGAGTAAAGCTCCTGAGGCGTTTGCATGCTAAGCGCTTGATGGGGACGGATCGAGTTGAAGTCGTATCGCCACCTGTCGAAACGGCGCTGTTCGGCGGAGAGACTTTTTTCAGGTTTATGCTCAAGCTGGCGAGCCATGTCGAGATGCATACGTTCATGAGCCCCATTTTGGTACGGCTTCCCTGGAGTTATTCGTAGAGGAGTTATCCCTAGTTTTAGCCACCAGACGGAGAGTCGAGTGAGTCCCCAGGGGTTCTGGACGTTGGCGAAAGGCTTTCCGTTGTCAGACAGTATGTAGAGGGGGAGTCCATAGGCGTTAAAAGCCTTTATAAAAGCCGCCTTTGTACTCTCCAGGCTCTCTCCGTCTAGCGCTTCGAAAGAGATAAGGAATCGACTCACGGCGTCTCGAATCGTCAGAGGGTAGCACTTTTTGCTGTTCCCCATGGTCCACCAACCCTTGAAATCTGTTGTCCAAACCTGATTGGGTAATGTAGGCGATACCACTTCTCGCTCTGGAAGAATCACTCGGTGCTGCCTGGCGCGAGGGGTTACAAAACCTGCTCGCTTAAGGAGACGATCGATGGTTCGAGCATGAGGAAGCTTTTTAACGATGTTTTCACGCTTAAGATATGCTCGGATCGTTTTGCCTCCCCAGTGAGGGTGCTCGTTACGAACCTTCACGATCTCACACAGCGTAGCATTCGGTGTCGAGTCAGGATGAGCTCCCTTGGGTCTTCGTGACCGATTATTCAATCCCTTAAAACCTTGAGCCTCGTAACGAGCTATCCACTTATATCCTGTTGGTCTACTAATCCCGTGAACCCGACACGCTTCTGCTACCGAGTACCCTCGTTGTTTTACCTTCAGGATAAACTTTCCTCTTTGGTCTTCCACTGTTTCTTCCTTCCATGGCATACACGCGACCCCTCCCACCTAGGGAACAGTCTATCAAATGTGTAAACCATGTAGTGTCGTTGATCTGTAAACGATGATCCGCCGCTGTACCACGTGAACGTACCCGAAACAGGTGTCATGCGGACTGAAGGCA
>JBILEW010000078.1:0-18869 GCA_044351885.1 Bdellovibrionota bacterium | reverse complement strand
AGGAAGGCAGTGAGAGAGCGAGTGCTCATGGCTGCCTAAACAATAACGCTATGACCATGAGGATTGTAGGTTGTAGAGATCTTCAAATGTTCGTTTCCAGCTGAAGCGGAACAGCTGCCTAAACAATAACGCTATGACCATGAGGATTGTAGGTTGTAGAGATCTTCAAATGTTCGTTTCCAGCTGAAGCGGAACAGGATTTGGTTCCGGGTACTTTCGATGGTTTGTCGCCGTTCTCTGACGATTTTGCCGTTGGAATTGGTAAGTTGCATCGAATTCGCACATGGTCCGTCGACGCTTTCGTCCTCGTATTTTTGTGTTTCAGTGTCTGCATGTAAACTCGTAGGATTATGGGTACAACAAGCCATTCGAGCGGATCGCTATAGCGTCCGCTCACTGCGGCGTTATGCCGAAATATTAAATGGATAGCTCAGGCGATATAATTCTTTGCTCAAGCGAACTTGCGGTTGCAGGTGCGATTCGGGGACTTCCGACGAACTTGTCGATCTCCTTCATCCGCACTGCGTCGAGACCCTGTGCCGATATTCGGTGGCTTGAGGCAGAGCGCGCGATTCTAGTGCAGGCAGGTTTTCAAGTTACTGACGTGCATGAGCTAAACGCTTCGACACGTAGTATCGTAGAGCGGTCCGACGCTGTTTTTTTAGGTGGCGGAAACACCTTTGTGCTCCTGGATGAGTTGCGCAAGTCTCATTTCGACGAGCTCCTCATCAGGATGCATCACACCGGCAAGATCCTAATCGGTGAAAGCGCGGGGGCTTTGGTGCTAGGCCCTACAATTGAACCTATTAGGTTCATAGATGAGCCAGAGCGAGCCCCTGAGATCTCTGAATTTACTGGGCTTTGCTTGTTCCCTTTTCTTCCAGCCGTCCACTTCGGGAGGTCTGAGTATTTGGAGCAGTATGCGTCAATTATTCGAGCCGCGTTCTCTCTTGGACTTCCTATGTTGGCCCTAAGGGATGCCGACTCAGTTTGGATTAGAAGAGGGCTCATGGAGCTACGAACGGCATAGGTTGACCTATCGAACTTCAGTGCTGCCGATTTCGGCTCGAAATTTCAAGAACCTTTACGCTACACGACGCTTCTTCTCCTGCGGTGCGAACGAAATCTCTATGCCTAGTGCGTTGAGCACGGTCAGGAGGCTTGAGACGGTTGGGTTGCCTCTCTCCGAGAACATGCGATACATACTTTGCCTGTTGAGATTGGTAACCTTCGCGACGGTACCAATTCCTCCGTGTGCTTCAGCAACGCTCTTAAGGGCAACCAGAAACCCCTCCAGAGATCCCTCTCGCACCGCGGTCGACAGATACTCTGCCGCCATATCAGGGTCTCGCAGTTGTTTCTTAAGAAAAGAATCGTAGCTACGGCTCTTTGTTCGTTTTTGTTGCTTAGCCATTTTGGAACTCCTTCCAGTAACGTTGCGCAAGGTTAATATCCTTTGGCTGCGACGCCTTATCTCCACCAACTAGGAGGAGCACTACCTCCGACCCCACAAGTCCGAAGTAAACTCTGTACCCTGGTCCAAACTGAACGCGCAGCTCAAACACGCCCTGTCCTACGCTCTTACAGTCTCCAAAGTTCCCGAACTTCATACGGTCAATGCGTGTGAAGATCTTCGCTTTGACAGACTTGTCTCGAAGACCAGACAGCCAGTCTTCAAGTGGAGATTTCCCATTTGCACGAACGTAGGTTTTGATTTTCCTTGGGCGTGCCTCCATATACCTAAGTGTCGCCTATGGGCGACAGCGCGTCAACTATTTAATTGATTGGCCAGGAGGCACTTAGTATGCTTGGGGGCATAACAATCAAATCCAGCAGAGAGCTGTCGCGCCTGCTGATAGTGCCGTTATGGCCTTACTCCAATTACGACAAATTCGAGAGAAGAAGATAGCCACGGCCGCGATTGGGATTCTCTCTCTTCTTCCCACATTCATTCACGTTTATTTGGTAACGTTAGGCGGATGCGAAGCATATTGCGCGGCGTTTTCGTGTGCGACGTTGGGAACGACAGGATTTCTGTTCGCTGTATCGATGATTTTAATCTTTGCGCTGTCCCGCCTTTGGACGCATGCCCTTTTAGCGGCCGTGGCGCTTTTGATCTCACTCGCCGCCAATTTTCGCGTTTTTGTGTATGGCTGAAATATGGATGATTACATCTCCATGGCGCCATAACGGACCGGGGCAGCTGGACCTCCTTCCACTAGCGCCCGGGGTAGCCGCTGCTCGAAACGTTAGCCCCTAGAAGCCGATCCTCCTTTTCTTCTGTTCGATCGGCCTCTCGAGTTGTGCGAGTAGGAATCGAATCTCTTGCAGCTCCTGCTCATGTTGCGCGAAACCCTGAGCGAGGCCTTTCTCGATGTCTTGTAGGCGCCGCTTCAGCTCTCCGTGCTCGGCAAGCATCGTCCTCATGCGAATAAAGGTGCGCACGAGAAGAATACTGGCATGAATCGCGACCTTGCTGCTTAAGACGTTAGCGGCCATGACGGCGCCATGCTCGGTAAACACATAAGGTCGATAGCGACGCCCACCTTTCGGCGAGTTTGAGGTCGCAATTTGCGACCTCAAACTCGCAACCTCTTGAACTTCCAGTTGAAACATGAAGTCCTCAGGGAAACGTTCGCGATTTCGCTTAACCTGTTCATTAAGGCGTTTTGTTGAAACACCATAGAGCCGAGCAAGGTCTTGGTGATCTTCCCCCCGTAATTTAGACACGTCTGACTCAATCTGTTAGGAGATGTGTATGGCGAAGCGCTACCCCCGGGAAACCAAAGAAGATGTGCTTAAGAAGATCCGAGAAGGTCAACGAGTCTCGGAGGTTGCGAAGGCACACGGGATTAATGAGATGACGATCCGCACGTGGTTAGAGCGTGATACGGAGTCAACGGCAGCGGAGACGCTGGAGATATCAAGGCTCAAGCGCGAGAACGAGGCGCTTTTGAAGATCATAGGACAGCTGACATACCGGGCGGAGCTTCGGGAAAAAAATCAGCGCCGTGGAAGTCACTAACAAGAGCGCTCTTGCCAGGGAGCTTAGAGTAAGCCGTTCCAGTCTCTACTACCGCCCAAAGAAGCCTGATAAGGATGAAGCTCTGCGGCGAGAGATAGAGGGGGTGATGCTCAAGAACCCTGGCTATGGGTCTCCACGGATTGCTCTTGCCCTCAAAATCAATGAGAAGCGCGCAGCCCGCGTGATGCGGAAGTTCGGGCTACGACCAGCAAAACGTGCAAAAACGCCCGATAAACCTGGAGATCGAGAACGGGAGAGCCTGGAGTATCCATGCATTCTCTCACTGCTGTCTCCAATAGCTCCAGACATCGTATGGGCAAGCGATTTCACGTTTATCTGCTACAGAGGAGCATTTGTATATTTGTGCACGGTTATAGACGTTTTCACCGGCGAGGTGCTCGGCTTCAGCATAAGCCGAACGCATGACGCCAACTTCGTTCTGCTGGCGATCAGACGTGCGATTGAACGGACAGGGATAACTCCACAGTGGTTTCATTCGGACCAGGGAAGTGAGTATGCGTCGAGTAAGGTGCAGTCGTTTCTTGAATCGCATGGCATAGCGATATCGATGAATCCCAAATCATCGCCGTGGTGCAACGGTTCGCAAGAGTCCTTCTTCTGAAGATTCAAAGTTGAGTTCGGGGACTTCGATCGCTTCGACACATATGCGGAGCTCCTCGAGGAGCTTTACCAGCAGTTGCACTATTTCACCTTCGAGCGCATCAAGACGAAGCTCAAAATGTCGCCCGCAGACTTTCGGCAGGAGTGGATTAATCGGCAATCCGAACTTTTCAGACAAATCCACAGTTATCCACAGGTTACCAGTCTCCCCCACACCCCCTCCCGGCTCTTCGAGCCGGAGGAACAGCCACTACTGCTGATTGAATAGAACGTGTTTAAAAAAGGGGGGAATTGACAAGGCGCTTGAGAAGCACATCTGGTTCCATCAACATGCGGACGGTTAAGTTTTATCGTGCCCTAGGCCTTGCCTCCCCGGAGTTAGCGAGCTCGTTATGGCCTCAGGTATGCCCGGCTTTGATCGCCGCCGGGGAATGGGCGCTGGCCAGACAACACCTCGGGGAACCGAAAAGCTGCCTTGCGGCTATTAAGCAACGGCTCGACACCGGAAGACTAGCAGGCCAACTCGCTGATTTAAGGGGCGACGGGGCGGTAGTGGACAGGGCAGTTGAACTAGGATTCGTTACCGAGGTGGTGCAACTTATTCAAGTGTTAATCAGAACTGGGAATATAACAGCTGCGCAAGAGATTCAAAGAGAGGCGCTAGCGATTGTTGACAGCCCCAACATCACTGACGTTTTTAAGCAACTTACCGTGGAGCCGCGCGGCTTATAGTTATTTATTGGCAGCAGGAGCTGTCATAATTGGAGTTGTCAGCACAACAATTCATCCGAGCGAATCGCTAAAGCGTTCCTAGCCTTCCGTGACACCCCGAGCTTCGGGAAACAGTCCTGAGATCTTCGATATAACCGCCTCGACCATCGCGTCTGGGCAGCTCGCACCTGCAGAGATCATGATCTCGACGGGTGATTTGCGCGGCAACCAACCTCTCGTGGTGCGCACCTGCTTGTCATGCAGGTCGAGGTGGCGAATCTCTTCGCGACTTACAATCTCCTCGGCATCCTTCAAGTAAAAGACCGGTACTCTTCCCTCGCACAGCTCTACCAGATGTGACGTATTAGAAGAATTGTATCCGCCGACGACTATCGCTAGATCTCCCCCGTAATCCAACAAACCTCGCATGGCTCGCTGATTTTCGGAGGTAGCGTAACACAGGGTGTCGCGCGTATCTGCATAATGCTCGGCGATAGCCCCCTCTCCGAATCGGTCAATCAAAGCTTGTTTCATCATCTGTGCAATTTCGTGTGTTTCCTCGGCGAGCATCGTGGTTTGGTTTACAACGCCCAAGCGTTCGAGGTCCTCTGGCACACGGAAGCCAGGCGAGTAGCGTCCCGCGAATTCGACCTCGAAAAGTTCAGCAGAGAGCTCTCCGCGCACGTACTTGGCAAGGTTAGCAGCCTCGTCTCTGTCGCGAACGACAACACTCGGCCCATCCAGACGGATGTGAGAGAAGGTGGCTCTCGTCTCCTCGTGCGTGTGCTTCCCGTGGATCACTATCGAAAAGCCCTGCTTTGCAAGCTGCTTCCCGCGCTTCCACACCTTCTCGACGAAAGGGCATGTCGCGTTATACCTCTGCGGATCTATCCCCCGAGATTCGAGAGCCTCGAAGAGCTCTACTGTAGTGCCGAAAGCCGGTACGATGACGACATCGTCAGCCCTCAATTCACTAAACGGGATGAGCTCCTTACCTTCGGCCGTCTGAAGAAAGCGAACTCCGCGCTGCAAGAGGTCTCCGTTTACATGCGGATTGTGAATCATCTCGCTCAAAAGGAAGATGCGCCTACCCTCGTTCTCTTCGAGAGCCCGGTACGCTATCTCGATCGCGTTTTCAACCCCGTAACAGAAACCGAAGAAGCGTGCGATACGGAACACAACCGGACCACAGTCGATCACGGTCGGGCTCAAGTCCTCTTTACGAGTGTCGGAGCTGGCCCGCTTTCTCTTGATCTCACCGATCAGATCGGAACGATACGAACGAGGGATGGCGAACTGTTTAGGCATGTCGAGGAGGGTAGCACGAGGCTGAAACCAGATCCACGAAGGTCCAATTTCACTAGTCCCACAGCCGCCTTCGGCTCTTTTTCACCTCCACAGGGGTGGGCGGGGCCGGTAGAGCTATGACCGCTCCAAAGACGCTCTGCTCAGGTAGCCGGCGCTCACCCGAATCTTCTACTTCCTTCGCTGTCGGCTGTGGGAGGGGCTGCTGAGTGCTCTGCTGAAGAGGCGTAGGGACGACCCCCCGGGACGGATTAAAAGTCGGTATCAAGGTTGGTATCGATGTAGGCATCCGTGTCGCGGAGGCCTTCGCAGCTGGGGTATTGGTGGGAGCCTCGCGCGGGGAATGCGTGGGTACCACGGTGGGCTGAGGTTCAGTACTTTTCGGCCGAGGAGTCTCTGTCGGGCGTGGCGGGGGAGCGACCGTCGCGACCGGAGTCGCTACCGGTAGCCGCTCAGCCCCCTTTCCAACTGTTTCGATGGGACCCAACTCAAGGTTCAGCCCCCGCTGCCCCTCTACCTTCACCGATATACTGACCGCTCCAACGCATTCGAAGGTCGCTGCGCCTCGTGGCCCGTGATGAATGAAGTTTGAGAATGGAATATCGAGGGCTCCCCGACGTGGTATATTTCTGCGGAGTATCGATGCCGCATACCGCTGGCCTGTCGGGTCGGACGGATCATATATGCGCGCCTCTATGGTAATCGGTTGGCAGCTCTGCTTCGTGCCCTGCTGTGCCTCACAGGATCCCTTTACCGCGAAGGACTCGATCCGGAACGCTATCGCCCCATCAGCTCGGAGATTTAAGCACCCCAAGCCCGCACTCGAAAGCTGATGAGGGTGTGGGTCGCCATCCCAACTCAACGCAACCGCGCCCACCCCCTCTCCGGGAATACTTACCTCCAGGGAACGCTGTGCGGCCGAGCCACGGGTGCGCACCCGCACCTCCTTGCGACGGCCTCCTGCTATTGAGACCCCCACCTTACCGCCCAGGGAATCCGGCGTGCGAGTAGACCTACCGCACACGTCATCAGGCCCGCACGCAAGTTCTATTGACCCGGTAAATCGCTCGACAGGCAGCGCGCGGGCCGCCTCGATTACGGCGACAAGAGACACGAGTGCTGCAAGAAACTTGACCATAATACGGATGCCAGGGAGTTACCACGCGAATCGTGCGGATGATTCGCGTTGTACCATGTATGATGCACCAAGCATCGTCGGCAGTGCACGCTCTATCGTGTTAAAGATAACGAAAGCTACCTTTTCACGCCGTAGAACCGAGGCTACGCGGTGTTCTCGGGGCGCCTCCAGATCTCGGGTGGGTGGAGATCAACATATCGGATTACTATCCCAACGAATCCGCTTTACAAGAGTAGCTGTAGTTGCGCGATCACAAGAAGCACAGAGGGGCTGGGAAACAGGGCAGCAACTTCGTAGTTCAGATAGTTTACCTAGGGAAGCGAGGCAAACCTGCAGATTCACACCGAACTCCCCCCTCTTCCGATCTCGCCGCTCTCTTTGTAGCCATTCCCACCACATAGCATCGACTCGCCGGTAGTTGTGTGGCTACAAAGAGCACAGCGAGAGCAGCGAGGGGCCGAGCACTTCCTCTTCCAGAGGCCCTCCCACCCCGAGCTCCTTGTGGTTCTTCATAGGGACTGGAAGTGGATTGCTATGCAAAATCCAAACACAGCACCTCCCCGCGCTCGTCTATCGGAGGGGCATCAGGCAGGAAAACCTCGAAGGTTGTGCCCTGCCCCAACGCCGAGGTGACATCGATCGATCCACCATGGGCTGACACGATACACTTTACGATAAAGAGCCCAAGACCGGTCCCAGACACCCCCGCATGCTGGGCCAGGCGCGTATAGCGACTAAAGAGACGCTGGGCATCGGAAGGCTCCATACCCGAACCCGAGTCGGATACCCTCAACACCACTCCGCCACAAGCGCGGGTAAGCCCCACCTCGACCCGCCCACCTTTCGGGGTAAATTTGATGGCGTTACTGACCAGATTGAAGAGCACCCGCTCGAAACCGAGGCAATCGACACATCCGAGAAGCTCCCCGTTTGGTAACGAGGTGCATAGATCGATACTGCGGGTCTTCGCCGACAGCGTATAAGACTCTACCACTTTCTTGATTATCGGTGAGAGCTCCTGCGAGTAAGGCCGCATCACGAAGCCTCCCTCTTCGAGCCTCCTAACACTGAGAAATTCGTCTATGAGGTGGATCGCCGAGCTTGCAGATGCCGCAATCCGCTCTACGAGGGCATGCGTACGATCGTCGGGCGATGGTTTGTCGAGTAGCACATCACACGAGACGGAGATCGCTCCGAGCGGACCTTTGAGATCGTGGGTGGTGGTAGACAAGATATCTCGCTGAAGCTTCTCTCTTCGTTTTCTCTCGCGGATGTCTCGAACCCACACGACGAGCAGCGACTCGTCTCCCGCATCTCGCGCCGCTGAAACTGAGAGATCGAACGCTACCTCACCAGTTCCTATAACCTCCGTGGCCCATACGGCTCCCGGTTGTAAGTCGGCGAAGCGTTCGCGCACCTTCGAAACAACCTCTTCACCGCGCTCAATCGCCGATGGCGGCAGTTCGAGTACGTTACGTCCCGCAAGGTTGAAGCACGCCATGAAAGCATCGAAGGCCGAATTGCAGTACCGAACGCGTCCATCTCGGTGCACGACCGCCAATCCGTCGTTGCTGTTCTCGACAGCCTCGCGCATCAGATCACGATCTCGAACGACCTGCGCTCGCTCGCGCTCGGCGTCGAGTGCGCTGCGAACCCTCGAGAGCGCGAGGTGCAGCACATCGCGAAAGGTGGCGTCGAAGTTCTTAACTAGGAAATCGTCTGCCCCAGCCCGCATAGCCGCTACGCCATCTGCAACTGTGGCCGAAGAGGTCAACACGACGAGCGGCGTCTGTGCCGCGCCTTGTCGTAACGCGGTAACTGCGCCCTCTCGCTTCATGTCGGGCAGGTTAAGGTCGCTCACCACAAGATCGAAGCGTTGCTCAGCGAGGAGCTTCAGGGCAGCGGAGATCGTGGTACAGGTCTCGATGCGTTCCACGACGCCACGCAGAGCGCGCTGCACGATCAGGGCGTGGGCAGCCTCGTCTTCGACGAGTAGTACCTCTTTGAAGAGGATTGCGGAATCGTTCATAGCGTGGGCTCGAGGGGTGCAAACGCTTTATTTCTATCGACAGATAGACTATTCAAGCTGAGGGAAGCTGCCCCAAAAGGGGCTTGGTGGCTGTCCCAGGCAAGACGCATTTTTACTCTTGGATAGGTACAATGATTAAACCTGACCATTGGATTCGGGAATTCGGTGGAAATGGGGGCATTCACCCCTTCATTCCAGAGCACGTTAATCCGGCCAGCTACGACGTTACCGTGGGCAACCACTGGATCTGCCCGACGCGCGACCCAGAGGAGATAGTGTCCGACTCAATTATCCTGTTCCCAGGGGAGGTTATCCTGGCGACGACTCAGGAATACCTGAAGATGCCGCGGGATGTCGTGTGTGATCTGAAGCTCAAGAGCTCACTTGGAAGACTATGGCTCAATCACAGCCTAAGCGGTTGGATTGACTGTGGTTTTGAAGGGCAAGTTACCTTAGAGCTCCAAAACCTTGGGCCCTATCCTCGTGAATTAGTTAAAGGCATGCGGGTTGCGCAGCTCGTTTTCCTCGGTATGTCGGCCCCGCCGGAGTTCGCCTATGGCGAAGGGGGACGGGGGCACTATCAGGGGCAAGCCGGAGCTACCAAGGCGTGGTCCGATGAGTTCTTCCCACGGGTCAGTGGCCCCAAAAAGGCCGGATAAAGGTCCCGGGCCGAGCGGTTGAGTCCTGTGGCGGCTCGTGGTATACCTGCCGCCTTACTTGGGGACGCCGCTCGAGGCGTTAGAGTACCCGCAATGTGCTAGGGTCCCTCATTTTTGTTTGAGTGTACGTAGTTATGGCAAATCACAAGTCAGCAATTAAGCGCCACCGTCAGAGCCTCGTTCGTCGTTCGCGTAACCGCTCGCATAGAGCTGAGGTTCGCACCGCCTTGAAGGCCGCATCGGCAGCCAAGGGAACGGAAGCCAAGGAGCTCGCCAAAGGCGCTGAGTCCCTCATGGCGAAGGCTGCCAAGAAAGGCATCTTCCACAAGAAGACCTTGGCTCGGAAGATCAGCCGCCTCAACAAGCAGGTTGCCAAGAGCGTAGCCAAGTAAAGGGGCGCAGCTAAGTAAAGCTGTCGCAGCGGTCGGCTAGACGAACCCCACCCCCTCGTTTGAGGCGGTGGGGTTTTTTGTTGGCGAGCCTACGTTGTTCGCATCGGGCTGCACGGGTCGATTTCTATCCCCTTTCTACCCCTCTCTCGCTCAGCAACATACAGCGCTCTTGCTCGGCATTGAAGAGTTGGCTTACTCTCCGCGCGTCGTAATCTCGAAGTAACTAGGTTAACCATGCACGCACCTGAGCTCTCCTCGCCCAAGTCCCAGTTCTCACCTTTTCCAACTCAGCGACTCCTCCCGTTCGAGGATCTAAACCTGCCAGCAGGACTCGTCCAAGGGCTCGGTAGCTTCAAGAGTCAGTTAATTGCTGTCCCAGGGATAGGAACAGGCGACGAGGGTAAGGGGCGCACCATTCCGGATCTCTCGCACATCTTGAGAGCTCAGACAGGTCGTGCCGATATCGTTGGCCTAGTGTTCAAGGTAAATGGAGGGGCGAACTCTGGACACACCGTAGATGGACTCAAACTCAACTTACTGCCGGGAGCAGTAGCGGATCCCTTGGTTCCCGTTCTCGGTATCGGCCGCGGTGTCGTGGCTGATCCTCTCAAGTTCCGTTGGGAAGGTCGCGCTCTCGAACAGAGAGGCTACAGTGTATTCGACCGCCTGCTCATCGATCAGCGCGCGATGATCAGTGACATCACACACCGAATACTGGACAAAGCGCAGGAAGCACAGAGGGCAGTACCGCGTGGCTCTACTGGGCGCGGCATCGCGCCCGCTTATATCGACGAGGTGGGCCAATACGTCGTGTGGTACGGTGACCTACTCGACGGAAAGGAAGCCTTCGCGTCGAAGTTACGAGACCGAATCGAGCGCGCCGAGAACCTTGGAAGAGCCTGCGATCGGGTCTCCGAGCAACAGTGGCGAACATTTTTCGACGAGCTCACCGAAGCTGAAGTGCGTGCCAATGAGGCTTCAATCACCGCTGGGTATTTTTCCCGAGCTGATTTCGATCTCACTAAGTTCTGCGGCAAAAAACCGTTCAGCTTCGACGCAGACGCGATCATAGAAGCGTATTGGGAAGCTGGGAACGAGCTCTCCGAACGAGTTGGAGATATCGCTCGAAAGGTATTCGAGTGCCAAGCGAACGGGCAATACGTCTTGGGCGAGTTCGGACAGGCGTACTGGCTCGACAAGCGCCACGGCTTCAGCCCTAATGTGACGGCTTCGCACACCTACACACCGGAGTTCTTTCAGTCTACGAATATCCCGCCTCAACCCGTACACGTGATGGGTGTCTGCAAGGGATACGATACGAAGGTAGGGACGCATGTCTTCTTGACAGAGATTAAGGACTCCCATCCTCTCGGACGCTGGTTGAGAACCCTCGAATTCGGCACAACCACCAATCGTCAACGCATGGTCGGCTGGTTCGATGCAGTTGAAAAGGGGTACGTGTTACGACACGGTGGTTTCGATGACATGGTTATCAACAAGATCGACGTGCTCACTATAACCCCCGAGCTACGCACCGTATGGGATTGCAATCTCAAGATATGCTGTGGTTATAGGCTTCCGAACGGCGTAGCAACACGTGAGATGCCGAGCTCGGATAAGGAGCGAAAGGCCTCCAAGCCGATCTATCTGAACTCACCAGGCTGGGACGAGGATATCTCGTCAGTGCGCAGCTTCTCCGACCTTCCGAAGAATGCGCAACGGTACGTCGCGAACATGTATGCTGCCACCGTCGTTGCAGCGTACGGTACAGACGAGTGGGCAAATCACGAACTTCCGCGGCTCCGACTCATCGGCGTGGGCCCCGATTCTTCGCAGGTGATATTGAATGCCCCAGATGCTCATCGCCTTATGAGTTTAGCTGACCCGCAGGTGTTTGCGCCTTTGGTGTAGGGCGTGATTTCGGGCCGTAGGGCGGACGGCGAGGACGCCGTCCCTCCTAAATATCTACGCAAACCAGGAGGGACGGCGTCCTCGCCGTCCGTCACGTATTTGCCGGCAGGGATGTCAGCGCCGCGCTCAAACGGTCGACACCATCTCAAACCTGCTTGAAAACCTCCTGCAGCACATCCGACTCGAACACACAAACCAGGAGGGAGTTCTTCATGAAATTAGAAACCGGAAGCTCAGCACCTCGGAGCCCCTCCTCAACCAACCCAACCACCGACTTCGCGATCTCTTTGAAGCGTGCAGGATTGGTCACAGTCATGCCACCCTCAGACTTGGTGTAGGTGGTGTTGAACTCATCAGCATAGGTGTCGAAGATCTTCGTCACTATCGACTCTACGGCCTCGGGGAACACATAACGAATCAATCCGACGAAGAGCACCTCGCGCTTGGAGTAGTTCTGCTCAATGAAAAATTTGACAGCTGCCGGCCTGCCGGTTCCGACTGCGTTACGAAAGTCTTTTGCGAAGGATGCGATCTGCGGACCGCCCCTACCCTCGCGCTTCAGAAAGCTCTTGAGCGCAGCATTGAGATTCTTCGCGGACGCAAACGCGTTCTCTACCTCTTCAATCGTCGTCGGAAACATAGGACACCACCGTCAGAAACAAGCCGTAATGGGGTGTTTCTACCACAATCGGACGTCGGATATACAGCCCTAAGGGAGCAAGAGAAATGCCGGCGTACGGCGACCGGCGCGGTCGGGTTTTCATCGGAGTGGACGAGACCCGGTCATCGACCCATCAACACATCCCGCACCGCATTGGGACGGCTCATCGTGAATCTGTACAAAGAGTCCGTAGAGTGCAGCAAGAGGCAAGGGAGCAAACTTCGGTGACTTCTCCTGTCTAGTTGCTCTCACTGTTCTCTTTGTACAGCCAGGTCCCGGTGAAATGGCTTGCGAGTCCTGTGCAACAGATAGACCTTCGGCTTGTAATCGGATTGCTTCACACGAATACTGCGAATCAATGTCCAATACCCTTTGTAGATGTGCAGTGCCTTCTCGAAAAGCGCATTTTCTTGCGTTATTATAGCGAGCTTTCCGTCGGGGCTGCACACTCGCGTCATTTCGCGCAGCGAATCGACATAACACCGCTCTAATTCGCGTTTCTCACCGATGAGGCGCCCCCATGGAAGATCCGCACACACCGCATTGACTGAAGCGTCCTCCAGGGAGAGTTGTTGTGCGTCCTGCTGCAATAACGAAATAGGCTTCACGCGGGAGAGATTCTTTCGCGCCTTCTCGAGCGCTTGGCGCGATAGATCGACACCTAGTAGAGCTTTGGCCGGGCAGATAGCAGCCCTCTCCGCAATGAGGGTTCCCGAACCACACATGACATTCAAAAATCGATCCTCTGGCTTCGGAGCCATCAGGAGAATCATTCCTGCAGCAATCGTCGCATTTAACGCTCCGGGCATATTTTCAACTCGCCATCCTCGCGCTGAGAGCGGCAACGGAGTGAGTCGGATCAAGACGTCCCATCCGAACGGCTTTAATCGCGAGCGCCGAAAGCGAATCGACATCTGCCCGTCCTCCTCGTCGTTCTCGAGACCTGTCTGCGCGGTAATGGTCTTTTTGATCTTTCGAAAGACATCAGAATCGCTGCCTGCAGCGCCTATTCTGAATGACGAAAATCGCGCTGCAGCACGTATACCGGCGATCGCTGCCGTAAGACGACTCAGATGGGCAGCCTGAACGATAGTGAGTGGGTGAGGCACTTTGAAATACAGCAGCTCGAATACGGCGACGGCGGTTCGTAGCTTCGAGAGATTCGACCTGTTTCCTGAATACTCGAAGGTTATCGCCCCAGGATTCCTCGAGGGAAGAAGCCTGCCTTGGACACCGACAACGCGCTCGATCTCCTCCCGACATATAGGGCCCAAGCCGTCCAAAACTTCGACTTCGAAGATGGCCTCTTTTCTCTGGAAAGGCGCTCCTTCTGCAGCAGCGCCTTTGATCAAACTCTTTTGATTGTCCCGGCTCTTGCGGGCTGCAGGACTCCCTCTTCCGCCAGGGATTCGCTTTTTATGCCTGAATCTCTTCATTGCTATCCTGTGCAGCTACCGAAGCGCGGTGAAATCCCCCTTTTAACGAGCCGAAGGTATCGCCTCTACAAAAAAGAAAGGTTCACTAACAGGCCGGCAAGAGCGGAGCGAAGAGCGACATGGCAAAACACCTCCCCTACATATCTCGCCGATCTCCAACCTAGAAATCCGCGGCAACAGCGCCATCGTAGATCTTGCGTGCGGCCTCTGAAGCCAGGTTCGGCAGCATCTCATTCTCCTGACTTCGGGCGACCTCACGCGAACTCAGGTTTTGCAGATCGGAACTCGAAATAGAACCACTCGCAAACGCCGCGGACGTGGTGACCACCGCACTTTTATCGGTTCCTACCCCTCGCGCAACACGGATCATGTTGTTTCTCCACAGCAGCGGCCCCGTTGTACGGCGCAGTTCTCCGTCCAGAACCATCGTGGTTTCCATTTGGGTAGCGGTATCGTTCGTACCGAGCACCGTTCGCGTCGTGCGAGTCACGTTGACTATCTTCACGTTAAGTACGGCATCGGCAAGGCTCTGACGGTCGACAACCGTCACAACTCCGTAGCCTTCGAACTGCTCACGCAACGCCTCTGTCACTATGTCGGAGAGGCCAAGTTCAGTCGAGTTGTTCTGCACCTGAGGGATGTAGATAGCTTTCACATCGGGGGGAAGGACCGTACCACTACCCTGAAGGGTGTATCCACAGGCATTCATGAGGACACATACTACCAGCGGAATAATTCGTCTGATCGCCAAGACCATCGGTCACCCCTTCTTAGGTTTCATCGTACTGATTCGTCGCGGAAACACATCGGTGTAGGCGCGCAGACCCTTGCCTTTCTCTCGAAGCTCCACGAGAGCAGCGGCGGCCTCGCCCTTAACCGAATCCAGCAACTTCATGATCGTAGCATGCTGGTCTGCGATGCGCACACCCAACTCTTGCTCCGAGGAAAGAGGCATATCGGATCGCTCCCAAGCATCGAAGGCATCAACGTAGGCCTCTACGCACTCGACTGCGTCGGTAGCATTGGTGCTCAGTGCCTCTATGGCGGCCTGACCCGTCTGAATGACCTGTTGAGCCTCGCTGGATGGGCGAGAGACGTCCATGGGCGCCTTTACGACCCCATGATGTTGAATCCGGCGTCTACGTACACCACCTCTCCCGTGACCCCTGAGCTCAAAGGTCCGAGCAGGTACAAGCCGGTGTTCCCCACATCCTCTTGAGTGACGTTACGCTTCAATGGAGCCTTCTCTGCGAAGGCAGCCAGCATGTCACGGAACTGAGGGATACCAGACGCAGCCAAGGTTTTGATAGGGCCTGCCGATATAGCGTTGACCCGGATATTAGACGAGCCTAAATCAGCGGCAAGATACCGAACCGAGGCCTCAAGAGCCGCTTTCGCAACACCCATCACGTTGTAATTCGTTACCACGCGTTCTGCACCGAGATAGGTCAAGGTGAGGATCGAGCCTCCCTTCTCCGCCATCAGAGGCAACGCCCGGTTGGCGACTGCAACGAGCGAATAAGCGGAAATATCGAGCGCCGTCTGGAACCCCTTGCGGGTCGTATTGACGAAGCGATTGGAGAGATCGTCCTTCTCCGCATACGCCAAGGAATGAACTACTGCGTCGACAGTCCCCCACCGCTCGCCGATCTCATTGAAGAAGGAATCGAGCTGCTCGTCCGACTGAACATCACAAGGAAGGACAACCTTCGATCCTACCTCTTCAGCAAGCGGACGAACACGCTTTTCGAGTGCCTCGTTGAGAAAGTTGAAGGCCAGCTCGGCCCCCTCGCGATGCAGAGCCTGCGCTATGCCCCACGCAATGCTGCGCTCATTCGCAACACCAAGAACCAATACCTTCTTGCCGTCGAACATTCCCATCGTCAGCCCCGCTACTATTTGATTTACGTGTATGGAAGCCGCTTACGCCGAAGCGGACTCCTGAGCTGCCCTATCGACGAGCTCGATAACCGCCAACTCCGCTGCATCACCGTGCCGGACACGGGTGCGAACGATACGGGTGTATCCCCCGTTACGTGCCTTACAACGAGGGCCAACATCTGCAAACAGCTTGTGAACAACGGCCTTACTGGTGAGATACCCGTACGCCTGACGACGCGCATCGAGTGTGTCGTTCTTCCCGAGAGTAATCAATTTCTCGACCACAGGACGGAGCTCCTTCGCCTTCTGAATGGTGGTCTCGAAACGCTCGTACTTGATGAACGACGTAGCAAGGTTGCGCAAAAGCGCACGGCGATGACTCGCATTCCTGCTGAGCTTTCGTAAGGATTTACCATGTCTCATACAACACCTCTCAAATGAATTCGCTTAGTGATCAGTCTGCTCTTTCATCTGATCAAGATCGCGCCGAGACGGGAACTCCTCGAGCTTGATACCCAGGGAGAGTCCCATATCGGAGAGGATCTCCTTGATCTCGTTGAGCGACTTGCGTCCGAAGTTCTTCGTACGGAGCATCTCTGCCTCGGTCCTCTGAACCAGCTCGCCGATGTACTTGATATCCGCATTCTCAAGGCAGTTCGCCGAGCGAACGCTGAGCTCAAGCTCATCGATACGACGGAACAGATTGTCGTTCCAACGCTTCGAGGGCTCCTCTGTCTTCGGCTCCTCACGCTCGACGATGAGATCCTCACCGACGAATATGCCGAGCTGATCCACGAGGATGTGAGCCGCTTGAGCTACTGCAGAACGCGGGTCGATGCTGCCGTTTGTCCAGATCTCCATCGCGAGCTTGTCGTAATCGGTGCGTTGTCCCACGCGCGCATTGGTCACTGCGAGATTGACACGTCGTACGGGCGAGAAGATCGAATCGATGAAGACGGTGCCTACAGGCGCTCCCTCTACATGGTTCTTTTCAGCCGGGACGTATCCACGCCCTACCTTCACCGTTACCTCCATCTTGAGGGAAGCACCCTCACCCAGGGTAGCAATGACCAGATCTGGATTGAGAACTGCGACAGCTGGGTCTCCGTGGAGCATTCCAGCGGTAGCCTTGCAAGGCCCTTGCGCTTCGAGGCGCAGAACTGCCTCTTCCTTATCTTCGAGACGGAGCACAACCTCTTTGAGATTGAGGGAGAGCTCGGTCACATCCTCGACGATGCCTGGCATGGTAGAGAATTCGTGCGCAACGTTCTCGACGCGCACAGAGGTAATCGCCGCGCCCTGCAGGGACGAAAGTATGACCCGACGAAGAGCTGTTCCGATAGTAATACCGAAGCCGCGCTCCAAAGGCTCAGCTACGAACTTACCGTATCGGCTATCCGCAGTTGCTCCCTCTACTTCTACTCTCTTTGGATTGATTAAGTCCTTGAGACTGACCTTCTTCATGTCTGTCTATCCCTATCCCTATAAGACGCTTAAAGAGTTACGCTTCCGATTGCTCCTTCATAGGCACAAACGGAAACCCGCGCAACTGGTTACTACCTCGAGTACAATTCGACGATCAACTGCTCTCTTATGGTCGGAGGCAGCTGTTCCCTGGTCGGAAGGGTATTGACCGTTCCGCGCACAGCAGCTTGATCGAGCGAGAGCCACTCTGGAACTACACGCGAACGAGCCGCTTCCATCGAAGCGATGATCAATGGGTTCTTCTTGCTTCCCTCTGCAACCTCGACCACATCACCAGTGTTGACGACATACGACGCTACAGAGACGCGCTTGCCGTTGACCAGGATGTGTCCGTGGCTGACAAACTGACGAGCCTGCCGGCGCGACGATCCGATGCCGAGGCGATAGACTATGTTGTCCAATCGACGCTCGAGACGAACCAACAACTCCGTACCGGTGACACCCTTGGTGCTAGCTGCGCGCTCGAAGGTGTCACGGAACTGCTTCTCGAGCACTCCGTACGCTCTCTTTACCTTCTGCTTCTCTCGCAACTGGACCTTGAAGTTCGAGAAAGCCTGGCGCCCACGTCCGTGTTGACCTGGACCACCTTCACGCTTCTCGACCGAACACTTTCCCGTATAGCAACGCTCGCCCTTGAGGAAGAGCTTCTCCCCCTCACGACGACACAAGCGACAAACTGCTCCGCAATACCTTGCCATGACCTAATGCCTCTCTCTGGACTAAAACTAAACGCGACGACTCTTACGAGCCCGGCAACCGTTGTGCGGAACCGGGGTGATATCCTTGATCAGGGTCACTTGGAGCCCTGCCAAGTGGAGCGCTCGAAGAGCGGATTCACGGCCTGAGCCAGGGCCCTTGATACGAACGCTAACAGTACGAACACCGGCTTCCTTCGCCTTACGAGCGGCGTTGTCACCCGCGATCTGAGCTGCGAACGGGGTCGACTTCCGCGATCCCTTGAAGCCGTTGGCTCCCGAGCTCGATGACGCGACCACGTTCCCTGCTGGGTCGGTAATCGTCACGATAGTATTGTTGAATGTTGCGTGAATGTGGGCGACCCCGACAGGGACGTTCCTTTTCACCTTCTTCTTTTTTGCCGTATTAGCTACGCGTGCATCTGCCACAGAAAAACTCCTCTCTGATGTGAACGTTCGATAATTCTTACGCTACTACGTCTTGGTAGCGGCCTTCTTACCTGCAACTGGAGCACGTCGTGGCCCCTTCCTCGTACGAGCGTTGGTGCGGGTTCGCTGACCACGCGCGGGGAGGTTCTTTCGGTGACGAAGCCCGCGGTAACATCCGAGATCCATCAAACGCTTCATCGAAGCCTGAATCTCTCTACGCAGGTCGCCCTCTACCTTCTCACGACGCTCGATAATTTTACGAATCTTGTCGACCTGCTCCTCTGTGAGGTTGTCGGTGCGAGTGCTCTCGTCGATTCCGGCCTCTGCCAGAATCGTCTTCGACTTGTTTATACCAACACCATAAATGTACGTGAGTCCGCGGATGATACGCTTGTTACGCGGAAGATCGACACCTGCAATACGTGGCATGCCTTAACTCCTACTACTAATTATCCCTGACGTTGCTTGTGCTTCGGCGTACGGCTACAGAA
>JBILEW010000148.1:0-6112 GCA_044351885.1 Bdellovibrionota bacterium | reverse complement strand
TACTGCCTCTTCTTTCTTCCCCTGCTCATCTTCATCCTCCTGTCTCACAAACACGAGGATAGTAGGTTATTTCACGCCGTCAAATGTTCGCTTTCCGGTGAAGCACTACAGATTCTTGGTCTCCCTGCAAAGATGATCAAGCTCGTGCTCGAACAAGCACTGATCTATTATGTCTTCGAGTTTCGGTTGTTTATCAGAACCGAAATTGAGGCTGGAAATCATCGCAGTAGCGAGGTCACTTGCTGTAGGCTTACCGACAAGTAGGCTCTCTGTGGAATAGGGGTCAGCAGCGCTAGTAATATCGAGCGACTCAGCAAGGTCGGTCATAAGGATCGGTCGCATAGGAGTTGTGACTTGTATTTCATCGCAGGCCTTTGAACCTTTGGGGAAATACATCCTGCATTCTTCCCGTATGGCACAAGCTCCCGCGCCTATACCGCACCTCCTTTCGAATTCTTTCTGGGGTATGCACACTACTGTTATTTTGCCTTCACACACACAGGGAAAGACCTCTTCTTTCTCGCTAACTAGGGGAGTGGCTGTAGGCTTAGGTGGGGCAAACGGAGATGGCGTTAGGTAGTTGCCGGGAGGAACGAGGGGAGCCCTTTCGGCGAGGGCGGGCTCAACGAAGAATCCTACGAAGGCGAAAGCCGCGGAGAGGATCGGAATCGGAATTCCGAAACATGTGCTAACACCTTTCGCCATTGGGTGAAATTCGGCAGGAGTTGAGAGGATCTTGAGGCTCGAGGAGTAGTCGCTGGTGGGGCTCTTGTACGGGCTTGCTAGGAACCCCTATTGAACTACCTGATATGATTGGGCTAGGGAAGGGGCCAAGGAGTTCATACTCGCAGCGCGACGAGGATCTTTTTGGTTGGATAGCCCTTTGGGGCCTTCCAAGGTCTCTCAGAGCGCTGGTGGAATTTTCGCGTCGGTATGGGAATCATTGGGCTCGATCGTAATTGAATAGTACTGGGACAGATGGCTGCATTTGCTCTGGCTCTTTGTCGATCAGATAATGTGTGGAATTGCGGAGTATTCGGACGCAGGACGGCCTTCTTGGTCGTATTCCCCAGGATTGGAGCGGGGCGTCTTGGCTGATCGCTTTCTGGTACGGATATGGATTATTTGGAACCTTCCTCAGGAAATAAGCGTCCGGCGTTGGAGTGTGGCTCCGTTGAATTGGATAGTACATTTCTAGCGGATGTAGCTCTTGAGCAACGCCAGCTCTATGGGGATGGTTTGCGCTTTCATGATTTGCATCTTAAAAAGGAGGGGATCGCTAATCCCAGGAATTGGGTTTTCTTCTCTCCTTTGCACCACGCATGTGCGGGGATACTGACTGCAGACCTAGTGAACGATGCGCGTCGGGGCGCTGACGTCTTGGTCGTGGGTGCTGGATGCGGAGATATCGAGCGGTATCTTATAAACGCGTGCAGTATAGACCCTAAATGTCTTACGGCTGCAGATATCGATCTCTCGAGTTATCCAAATGACCTTGGTGTGCGCACGGTGCAGTTCGATATGTTCGACCCGTGGCCGGTCGGTGATAATCGATATCGATACATCTTGATCCCCGAGGCTCTGGGGATGGCGTTACTGTTTCACTCCAAACTAATCCAGCACGAACCGTCGATGGAGCAGATGCCGGAAATGTTGCAGATCAAGTTCCGTATCGACCAGGATGGTCCGCGAGCTGTCTCAAATCAGGAGTTAGAGCAGTTCATGAAGTGGGCCTATGCACCGGATTCCCCAGCAGCTTTAGCTTGGTCCGTGATCGAACGAGGAGTACGTCACCTTGCTCCAGGTGGTGAGTTGCGCATTAATGGCCACTGTTTGTCGGGCGAGGAGATCACTTCGATCCTCGTACTTGCCGACAGACATGCGGCGCCGGTATCACGTGTAAGCTTTGGGCGTCACTCGATAATTTTTCAGCGAGAATCGTAGGCCAGTTCGATCTGGGAGCTCATTGCTCTTTGTAGTCATCAATTATTCCTGGACAAGCGCAGGGTGCATGGTACATTCCGAGCGCTTTACTCTCTTTATGGAGGAGTGATTATGATTCGAAGTTCGTTTGTGTGCGCCCTCGCATGTGCAGTGTCGTGCTGCGCTCTCTCGATTTCTGTCGCAGTTGCGTCGCCGGCCGAAGATATGGCTAAGGCTCATGTGCACGAGCACGAGACGCAAGCTCTGAAGAAGGCTGATGCGGCTACTAGTGGTGCCAAGAAATCTGCTGACGAGGCGGTTGCTAAGGCCGATGAGAAGGTTAAGCTTGCTGATAGTCTTGGAATACAAGGCGCAACAGAGGCCAAGAAGGGGGTGGCTGATGCCAAGGCTGCTGTAAATGCGGCGAATGCGGCTGCAGCTTTGACGAAGTAAATCCTTCCTCTTTAGTAACGTGACGGCTGTCCGGCCGTCACGTTGCGTCGGGCATTTTCTCGATGCCGTTCGTTTCAATTTTCGACATACATTTTAATACGACTATGTTGCCGTTGGTGAAGATAGCGTAGGTCGTGAGTTCCCGCGCACGGCGACCGACATGGTCGCCCTCTCATGCGAGGCGCGGTGTGGTTGAGGGCTCGGATATGTGCGGACGGCGGGGACGTCGTCCCTCCTAAGTGAGATCGTTTGCGACAGGAGGGACGGCGTCCTCACCGTCCGTTATGGAAACAACGACACAATCACGGAGATGGCGACGGTGTCGGTCGCCCTCTCAGGGTAAAAAAAAAGGGCCGCCTTGCGGCAGCCCTTCGAGTTTCAAAGTTGTCCCTTTGAGACTACTTCAAGAGTGGGGCGATCAAGAGAGCCAAGATCGATACCATCTTGATGAGGATGTTGAGCGAAGGTCCGGAGGTGTCCTTGAAGGGATCGCCTACGGTGTCACCAACGACTGCAGCCTTGTGCGCGTCGGATCCTTTCTTCTCTCCCTCTACGAGGCCCTGCTCGATGAACTTCTTGGCGTTGTCCCAGGCACCGCCTGTGTTCGCCATGAAGATTCCGAGCACTACGCCTACGACGGTCGTTCCGAGCAGGAGTCCTGCGAGAGCCTCTGCTCCTACTAGGAATCCGACGATGATCGGGGTGAGGAAAGCGACAAGGCCTGGAGCTCTCATCTCTGAAAGCGCTGCCTTGGTCGAGATCTCCACACATCGCGATACGTCTGGCTTCGATCCCTCGCGTCCTTCTAGGAGGCCTGGGATCTCGCGGAACTGACGACGAATCTCGGTAACGATCATCGAAGCAGCTTTTCCTACCGACTGCATCGTGAACGCTACGATCAGCCCCGGCAACATCGCACCGATGAACACGCCCATGATGAGCTTAGCATTGGTGATGCTCAAGTTCAGGCTCGTTACGATCTGTCCGTTCACTTCGGTCTGGAAGCTCTGGGTGAACGCACCGAACACTGCCAAGGCGGTGAGGCCGGCAGAGCCGATTGCAAAACCCTTACCGATCGCGGCGGTTGTGTTGCCGAGAGCGTCGAGCTTGTCGGTGATGGCACGGGTCTCTGTCCCGAGGTGGCTCATCTCAGAGATACCGCCGGCGTTGTCGGCGATAGGTCCGTACGCATCAACGGTCATGATGATACCGGTGGTCGCAAGCATCGCAACACCTGCGATCGCTACGCCGTACACATCGCCGAAGTAGTTCGAGATGAACACTGCCATAACGATGAGCAGAATCGGAAGCGATACGCTGCGGAAACCAACGGCTATGCCGTTGATGATGCAGGTTGCTGGGCCGGTCTTGGCTGCGTCTACGATCTCGAAGACGGGCTTCGAAGATGTGTAGTACTCAGTAGCTACACCGATACCGATACCGCACAGAGTTCCGAAGACGATCGGCATCCAGAGTGCCCAGAGCTTGAGTGGTGCAATAACCAAGAACCCAAACGAAAGCACAATGAAGCCAACAGAGGCCAAAAGCACCGTCATGCGGAGTGCGCGTGCAGGGTCTCCTTCCTTGAGGAAGCCCATCCACTTGATAGCTACGAACGAAGCCACTGCTCCGAGGAGGCCCAAGATGAGTGGGGTGATCATCAACCATATACGTGCTGAAGAGATGGCCTCTGGTGTGGCCGCTGTTCCAGCAGGGATAAGATTGGTGAGCGAAGAGAGTCCGAACGAGCTCATCGTTGCTGCCAAAGCAAGGCAGCCGATCAAGCAGGTTACGTACGACTCGAAGATGTCAGCGCCCATTCCGGCGACGTCGCCTACGTTGTCACCGACGTTGTCAGCGATAACGCCAGGGTTTCGAGGATCATCTTCCGGGATACCGGCCTCGACCTTTCCTACGAGGTCAGAGCCTACGTCAGCGGCTTTGGTGTAAATACCACCTCCTACGCGCGCAAAGAGTGCAACCGAGGATGCGCCCATCGCGAAACCGATGATCGGCTCGTGGTGCTCAGGTGTTCCGAAGATCAGGAACAGTACGCCGAGTCCGAGCAGGCCCAGTGCTGCAACGGAGAGGCCCATGACGGCGCCACCGTTGAAGGCGATCATGAGAGCCTTGCCAGCGTCCTTGTCAGATGCAGCTTGCGCAGTTCTCACGTTGGAGATCGTTGCCGACCTCATGCCGAGGAACCCTGCGAGGAGCGAAGCTCCAGCACCGCACACGAAGGAGATCGCCGTCGCGAAGCCGAGCGATGATGCCCAAATTGCGAGGAACGCACAGATGATGAACACCGCGAGGTACTGCGCTTGCTTCCTGAGGTAGGCCAAAGCTCCCTCGCGGATAGCACTGCCGATCTCTTGCATGCGCTCGTTGCCCGCCGGCATCGCCTTGATGCTGGTGTACATCTGATAGGCCAAAGCTAGGCCGATCAGACCGCATATCGGTGTGGCCCATTTGAAAAAGAATAAGGTCACGTCATTCATGGTTAGACTCAAAAGTTAATTACTTTTCTAAGTGCCTGAAAAAACAGGCTGGGGGATTGTAGCCTTATTACAACAGGAGTCAACCTTCTGCTGGGAGCACGGGTGTTTGCTAACGCTCTTATATTACAACGTTTTTCGGTGCGAGGATGGAAGTTCCGTTGAAATGGCGGCGAGGGGTGAGCCGTCTCATCATTTACAAGGTGAGGTTCACTGATACGAGTAGTGCGTGAACTGCCCGGGAGTCGTCGCCGAAGCGGTGAGCATATTCGGCCAGGTATCCCACCTCGTATCGGACTGGGCCGTAGACGAAGAAGGGACCGAAGAAGAAGCGGGTGCGGTCGAAGCCTCCTTGGGGGCCGCGGGTTACGGAGTTTTCATTTACGAGGAGTTGGCCGGAGCTGGTTAGTCCTCGATGGGGTGTTTCGGGGAACGGATAGCTTGCGCGCAGTATGTACTGACTACGATGCGCCGTTCCAGGGGAGTGCTGGATGAAGCGTTGCTCCTGTCGAAAGCGGTGTTGCCAGTTCAGTCCCCACAGAGAGTGACGATAGGTGAGGGTCTGCCACACTCGGTTTTCGTTACGGAAATCCTCGTCGTACGAGACGTTCACGAATCCTGGCGTCCAGGCGTACCCGAGCGCAGCGTCTAGATTGTCGTTTATTCTGTATCCGAGGCTAGGGCGGATGAAGAGGCGTTCGAGGTTGGAGATGTTGTTGCCGAGGCGAGGTTGCACCTCGAGGGTGGCGAACCAGTCCTTGTTAAGCGAGATGTTGCCGATGATTTGTGTCCAGCTTTCGATGTCGGTGCGTTGTGCGTGGGTGATGTTTTGGGTGACGAGTAATGTCGCGAGCGCCACGATCAGATGGAAGAGCGTTGGGAGGGCGAGCGTGCCGGTCGCCGTTCGTTTGAATTGTCGACGTTTGGTTGCGGGTTCGGATATGTGCGGACGGCGGGGACGCCGTCCCTCCTGGATGTGATCGTTTGTCATAGGAGGGACGGCGTCCCCGCCGTCCGTAATGGCAACCCGGACAGAATGCGTCATCGATGGGATGATTTCTTTGTTGGCGGAGATGGCGCAGGTCGTGGGTTCTGGCGCACGGCGACCGACACGGTCGCCGCTCCCATGGTGTGCACCGTGTCGTTGCGGGTTCGGATATGTGCGGACGGCGGGGACGCCGTTCCTCCTGGATGTGATCGTTTGTCAAAGGAGGGACGGCGTCCCCGCCGTCCGTTATGGC
>JBILEW010000077.1:0-19015 GCA_044351885.1 Bdellovibrionota bacterium | reverse complement strand
GGGCACTAGCGAGAGAGCAACAATCTGAAGAGTCATGCAACAGTGAGTGGGGCCGTCCTCATAGCCGTGTTGTCGGTATCAGTCGCCATCCGAAGTACACTGCACTAGCGAGAGAGGCACTAGCGAGAGGCACTAGCGAGAGGGGGCACTAGCGAGAGGGGCACTAGCGAGAGAGCAACAATCTGAAGAGTCATGCAACAGTGAGTGGGGCCGTCCTCATAGCCGTGTTGTCGGTATCAGTCGCCATCCGAAGTACACTGCACTAGCGAGAGACCTAATTCCAGCGGCCATATTTTTTAAAATAACATATCGTCCCTTTTGGAGGATCAGTCGGGCAAAACGAGGGCTCAAGTAGTCCGACTGTGGAAGGTCTAGACGAACCACCGCCGCCGCTGGTTGCCGACACGTTACCCCCGCCCCCCGAACCCCCAAACTCGCCACCCGCCGGTTTCGTCCCTCCAAAGAGCGCATCGCTGCCTCCACCACCACCTGTTCCACCACCAAATTTGTACGGCTCAGTAACTCCGACTCCGGGATATTGCGTGAGGGTGCCCGAACCGTTCGGAAAGGAGATTTTGTCAGTCGCAGTGAAGGAGTTCTTCCCCGGTTGACTGATTTTCCACATCTCTCCATCGCGAAAGACCTGGCTTCCATCAGGAAGCTGGTACATCGTCGATAATTTACCGTTCGTTTCAATCATCCCGATTTCACCGTACTGGCCAGGTTTCACTGGATCCAACATCGCGTTTTTGGTCGACCACTTGAAGCTGCCATCGGCTTGCTCGACCGAAATGAATGGAGAGGTCTTGTCTCCGTTTACGTAGTAGTAACGGTTGCCCTTACTATCCTCCCACAAGGTCTGCCCGTTGACTTTAATGCCGGTGTCTTTCTCCTCCCCTTCCGTCTTGTCTTCTTTTTTTTCGTCCTGCTTGGGCTCAGCGGGCCTTGTCATATGACCATCGTCTCCTGCGCCCGAGCCTTTAGGGGCGTCCTCAGATGAGGACCCCTGAGTCAAAAGCTGTCTTCTCGAGGGGGCCGAGGAAGAGGGCCCAGCATCATTCCTCCCTCCGAGGATTCCGGTGTTTACGCTAGCTACTGTGAAATTGTTGGTCGGGTTCGGATATGGTGGAGTTATCTGACTCATCCCCACCCGCGGAGCAACCACCCCAACCACCACCCCAGCAATCAAGAGACCGGTCCGCAGTTGGCCTCGTACAGGGAGCCACGAATAGGGTTTCATACACATCTCCTCCAACAACCGAATTAAACCAGCCCACGAACCTCCATGCTCGGAGCTGCGATGGTCACGGGGCACCATCTGAGAGTTGCACCTAGCTACAACCCTCCAAAGCTGTAAAAAGGTATGAGCTGTTGCCTCGACGATGTGGCATAAGCGTGGCGCGCGCTGCCCCGCTCAAGTTGAGGTCAGGGGCGGTAGGTACCTTCGGAACAGGCTTGGAGACTCCCAGGGCAGGTAGGCACGGAAGAGGCCGCCACCGATAAAACCATCGCTCTCCGAGGTCAAACACACCCCCGCTACCTTGACTCCCGAACCCCCACATGATACTCCTCCGGCGCAACAAATTTCGGCCGCCCCGAATGGTGCGCCTGTTTCCACAAGGAATTAGGTGGCTTTCGAAGCACGAACCTCCCGGTATCCGAAAGGAATATCAGTGGGTTGCAGGAGATGCACTGCCGTATCCCGGTCGGTACCATCTTTGGCTGAAGAGTTGTCAGAAAGGCCCCGAGATTCCGTATCGCCCTCAAAGGCAACGGTAGCCTCCCAAAGCTGGGAGTCCTCAATCGGCAAAACCGTTCTGTCCGGGAAGAATACGAATAGAAAGCCACGCTAGGTGACGTGAAGGGTCGAGAGGGGGAAATTCCTTGAGCCCTGGTTCCGCCTCGATGGGAAGCGGCCTCTTTTAGGGCCAAAGCCTTTGAATCGAGTGCGGAATATGGTAATCACCGCGCCGCGCCAGTAATTCGCTGGTCGGGAATGCGCTCGCGCGAGCGGGTGCAGAAGAGAGATCGATTAGTAAGGGCTAGTAGCAGATGCCAACGATTAATCAGTTAGTTCGAAGTCGACGTCGTCAAAAGAAGGCCAAGAGCAAGTCGCCAGCGCTCGTACGTTGTCCGCAGCGCCGCGGCGTGTGTACCAGGGTTTACACTCAGACCCCGAAGAAGCCGAATTCGGCGCTTCGCAAGGTTGCTCGTGTTCGCTTGACGACTGGAATGGAGGTGACGAGTTACATCCCCGGAGTCGGACACAATCTTCAGGAGCACTCAGTTGTTCTCATTCGCGGAGGCCGTGTGAAGGATCTCCCCGGAGTTCGCTACCACATCGTTCGTGGAGTACTCGAGACGCACGGAGTGAATGACCGTAGGCAAAGTCGTTCCAAGTACGGCGCCAAGAGGCCTAAGTAATTTTTCGGTAAGAGGGTGCTATGTCACGAAAGAAGCGCGATTTCAAAAGACCAATAGCGGCTGATCCACGTTTCGGAGATGTCGTTATCGGGAAGGCGATTAACGTAATCATGGACAGTGGCAAGAAGGGTGTCGCAGAGCGTCACCTATACGCTGCTCTCGACGAGATGGCGAAGAAGACCGGAGCCGATGCTGTAGAGGTGTTCCACAAGGCCCTCAACAACATCAAGCCAGTTGTCGAAGTTCGTTCGCGACGTGTCGGTGGAGCGACCTATCAGGTTCCGACCGAGGTTCGTGCAGAGCGCGCTCAGTCGCTCGCTCTCCGTTGGTTGAAGGAAGCTGCAGATAGCCGCAGTGAGCGAAGCCTCGCAGACCGTCTCGCCAACGAGTTGCTCGATGCAACGCAGGGCAGGGGTTCCGCAGTCAAGAAGCGTGAGGACACTCACCGTATGGCCGAAGCCAATAAGGCCTTCGCGCACTTTAGGTGGTAGTTCGATAGTAGGGTTCGTTAGGAGAATTTGTCGTGGCCAAGAAGGATCTCAGTTTAGTTCGTAACATCGGCATCATGGCCCACATCGATGCTGGTAAGACGACGACCACAGAGCGCGTACTGTACTACACCGGCATCAACTACAAGATCGGTGAAGTACACGAGGGTGCTGCTACCATGGATTACATGGAGCTCGAGCAGGAGCGTGGTATCACCATTACTTCGGCCGCTACCACCTGTAATTGGAAAGGCTCGCACGGCGATCGTCCAGAGCATCAGATAAACGTTATCGATACTCCAGGCCACGTTGACTTCACTATCGAAGTAGAGCGCTCGCTGCGCGTACTCGATGGAGCAGTTGCAGTGTTCGACGCTGTGAGCGGTGTAGAGCCTCAATCCGAGACTGTTTGGCGCCAAGCCAACAAGTTCAAGGTTCCTCGTTGTTGCTTCATCAACAAGATGGATCGTATCGGTTCGGATTTTGCCAAGGGCGTGGCCTCGATCCGTGAGAAGCTCGGTGCAAAGGCAGTTCCTATTCAGATTCCTATCGGCGCAGAGAGCGAGTTCCTCGGAGTTGTCGACCTCGTTCAAATGAAGGCGATCCTTTACAAGGACGAGACCAAGGGCGCGAAGTTCGAGGTAGCAGATATCCCAGCAGAGCTTCAAGACGAGGCCAATGCAGCTCGTGAGTACCTGATTGAGAGCATCTCTGAGGTCGACGAGACGTTGATGGAGAAGTACATCGGCGGCGAGGCGTTGACTGAGGCAGAGGTCAAGGCCGGTATCCGTAAGGGCACGCTCAAGATGGAGCTCTTCCCTGTGTTGTGCGGATCAGCGTTCAAGAACAAGGGCGTTCAGCCATTGCTCGACGCCGTTGTGGATTATTTGCCCAGCCCAATCGATATCCCCCCAGTAAAGGGAACCAATCCGGACTCCAAAGAAGGAGAGGAGATCGAGCGAGCAACTGATCCAGATGCTCCTATGGCAGCTTTGGCGTTCAAGATCATCACTGACCCATACGTCGGAGTGTTGACCTTCTTCCGTGTGTATTCGGGAACCGTCACTGCAGGTAGCGGCGTCCTCAACTCCACTCGTGGAAAGAAGGAGCGTATCGGACGTGTGGTTCGTGTACACGCCGACAAGCGAGAAGAGGTCAAGGAAGTCAGCGCAGGAGATATCGGAGCGGCGGTAGGGCTTAAGGAGACTATCACTGGCGATACCCTGTGTGACATCGACAAGCCGATCGTTCTCGAAAGCATTCACGCCCCTGACCCGGTTATCTCGGTAGCTATCGAGCCGAAGACCAAGGCCGACGAAGAGAAGATGGGCCTCTCGCTCATGAAGCTCGCGAAGGAGGATCCATCGCTCAAGGTGAGCGTCGACAAGGAGTCGGGCCAGACCCTGATCTCGGGAATGGGCGAGCTCCACCTCGACATTATCAAGCAGCGTCTCTTCCGTGAGTTCGGTGTTGACACCACGGTAGGAAAGCCGCAGGTCGCGTACCGTGAAACGATCATGAAGAAGGCTGAGGCTGAGTGCAAGTACGCCAAGCAGACCGGTGGTCGTGGTCAGTTCGGCCACGTACTCCTGCGCGTAGAGCCGCTCGAGCCAGGCAAAGGATTTGAGTTTGTTGATGAGATTAAGGGAGGCATCATCCCGAAAGAGTACATCCCAGCCGTAGAGAACGGAGTTGAAGAGGCCCTCGAAGGGGGTATCCTCGCAGGCTTCCCGGTCATCGACGTCAGGGTAACGCTCTATTACGGAAGCTTCCACGAGGTAGACTCGAGTGAGATCGCCTTCAAGATTGCAGGGTCCATGTGTGTCAAGGACGCTTGCAATAAGGCGAAGCTCCAATTGCTCGAGCCTGTCATGGCCGTTGAGGTCGTGTGCCCCGATGATTTCGTCAGCAATATCGTGGGTGACCTTAACCGACGGCGTGCCCGTATCCTCGGAATGGAACCGAGGGCCGGCGCTCAGACGGTGAAGGCTGAGGTTCCGCTTGCCGAAATGTTCGGCTATTCAACGGACCTCCGCTCGAACTCACAAGGCCGAGCCACCTTCACTATGGAGTACCATCACTATGCACCCGTGCCGACTCACGTCGCGGAGAGCATAGCGAAAAAGTGATGTTTTTAATCTGTCTTGATTAATTAAACCGGAGAAAAGCATGTCAAAGGATAAATTTGATAGAAGCAAACCGCACGTCAACGTCGGTACGATAGGCCACGTAGACCACGGTAAAACCACAACGACTGCAGCGCTCGTATCAGTACAGGCTGCTAAGGGTCTCGCAACCGTCAAGTCCTACAAGGACATCGCCAAAGGCGGTACTGTTCGTGACGATTCGAAGACCGTTACGATTGCGTCGGCTCACGTTGAGTACTCGACCGCAAATCGCCACTACGCTCACGTAGACTGCCCAGGCCATGCTGATTATGTGAAGAACATGATCACCGGCGCTGCTCAGATGGACGGTGCTATCCTCGTCGTAAGTGCGTCGGATGGTCCGATGCCACAGACTCGCGAGCACATCCTGTTGGCTCGTCAGGTAGGCGTTCCCAAGATCGTTGTGTTCCTCAACAAGGTAGACACAGTTGACGATCCAGAGCTCCTCGACCTCGTCGAGATGGAGGTTCGCGATCTCCTTTCTGAGTACGACTTCCCAGGTGCTGAGACCCCGGTTATCCGTGGTTCGGCTCTCAAGGCTCTCCAGGGTGAGGCTTCGGACATCGGCGTTGGCGCTTTCGACAAGCTCCTCGCTACGATCGACGAGTACATCCCAGTTCCTCAGCGCGAGATTGACAAGCCGTTCCTCATGCCGGTCGAGGATGTATTCTCGATTGCAGGCCGCGGTACCGTAGCAACGGGCCGTGTAGAGCGTGGTATCATCAAGGTCGGTGACGAAGTCGAGATCGTTGGTCTCCGCGACACTCAGAAGACCGTAGTAACCGGCGTCGAGATGTTCAAGAAGCTTCTCGATCAGGGTCAAGCTGGTGACAACGTAGGATGCCTCCTCCGTGGTCTCAAGCGTGACGATGTAGAGCGTGGCCAGATCCTCTGTGTTCCTGGCAGCGTCAAGCCTCACAAGAAGTTCAAGGCAGAGGCTTACATCCTCAAGAAGGAAGAGGGTGGACGTCACAAGCCATTCTTCTCCGGTTACCGTCCTCAGTTCTTCTTCAGAACGACAGACGTAACTGGTTCCATCAAGCTCCCTGAGGGTGTCGAGATGGCTATGCCAGGCGACCACATCAACGTCGATGTCGAGCTGTATCAGCCGATCGGTATCGAGAAGACTCTCCGCTTCGCTATCCGCGAAGGTGGAAAGACGGTCGGTTCCGGCGTTGTGACCGAGATCGTCGAGTAGTTTCGACGGTTGTGAGCGTCGGGGGCTCCAACGAGCCCCCGGCGCTTCCTAAAAAGGTTTCTCAGGCAGGTTCGGAAACGCGAAAGTTGCTAAACGTGAAAGTAAAAGGATGATGCCATGATTGGCGGGCAGTTAATTAGAATCAGACTCAAAGGGTACGACCACAAGCTCTTGGATGCAGCTGTTGGAGAGATCGTTCAGACGGTTCGTCGCACTGGCGGCCGCGTAGCTGGTCCAATTCCTCTGCCGACCCGCATCAACAAGTTCACGGTGAATCGTTCGACCTTCGTCGACAAGAAGTCCCGTGAGCAGTTCGAGATCCGCACGTTCAAGCGGCTTTTGGATATCCTGGAGCCAACGCAGCAGACCATCGACGAGTTGGGCAAGCTCGAGCTCTCGACCGGTATCGACGTTGAGATCAAGCTCCAGTAGGAGATGAAAGTACCAATTTAAAGTAGGGACCTCTTCATGAACACGGCAAAAAATTACTCCGAAGGACTATTGGGAAAGAAGCTGGGAATGACCCAGATCTTCACTCCTGAAGGTCAGAGTATACCAGTAACAATCATTCAAGCAGGACCGTGCACGGTCCTCGAAGTTCGCGGTCGTGACGTTCACGGTTACGACGCGGTTCAGCTCGGTTTCGAGCCGAAGAAGACACAGCGCTGCACGAAGGCAGAGGCTGGACACTTCAAGAAGGCAGGACAGGGCGCGTTCTACCACGTCAAAGAAGTTCGGTGCGATGTTCCGACGCTTGGATGGGGTGAGGTAGGCAAGCAGCTCACCGTGGCAGACGTATTCAAGGACGGTGAGATAGTAGATGTTTCCGGTGTCAGCATCGGGCGCGGATTCCAGGGTGTCGTTCGTCGGCACGGGATGAAGGGACAGCCGATGACCCGCGGTACTCACGAGGTTCGACGTCACGTGGGTGCGGTTGGATGTCGTAAGTTCCCAGGTCGTATCTTCAAGAACAAGAGGATGCCGGGCCGCATGGGTGGAGACAACGTCACCGTGCAGAACCTCAAGGTAGTTGGGGTAAAGCCGGAAGAGAACATCATCCTCGTACGGGGTGGAATCCCTGGTGCGCGTGGTAGCCTTGTGGTTATCCGTAAAGCGTTGAAGGGAAGCTAAGCTGGAGGTGAATGAGATATGTCAGCTGATGTTGTAAGCGCAAAATTATTCGATGCCTCCGGTAAGGAGAAGGGTGTCGTGCCCCTCTCTTCGGATGTGTTCAATTCACAGATCAAGACGGAGCTCCTGCACGGAACCGTTCGTTGGCAGCGAGCAAAGCGACGTGCCGGTACGCACGACGTTTTGACCCGTAGTGAGATTCAGGGTGGCAAGAAGAAGCCGTTCAAGCAGAAGGGCACGGGACGTGCTCGTGCTGGCTCGAGCGTTTCGCCCCTGTGGGTCGGTGGTGCTGTGGTTCACGGTCCAACGCCGCGCTCGTACGAGTTCCGCCTCTCGAAGAGGATGAGAAAGGGTGCTCTCGCGTCGGCTCTAGCCGTCAAGAGCGCTCAAGAGGGATTCGTGGTTCTGGAGAGCATGGACGGCAGCACTGGGAAGACCAAGGACGCCGCAGCTCTTATTGAGAAGACCGGATTGTCTGGTTGCAAGGTGCTCGTGATCGTTCCGAACGAGGCTTCGGCGGAGAGAGAGCTCTTTGCACGTAGCTTGCGTAACATCGCGAAGGTCAACGTGGTGCCGACATCAGGCGTCAACGTATACGACCTGCTCAACAGCCAGAAGGTGTTGTGCGTGCGCGCGGCACTCGCTGAGCTCGAGGCTCGTGTAGGGTAGTCTTCTGGAAGTTAGGTAGGACGGACTTATGGCAAAGAAGAAAGAGATTACTGCAGCGGCTAAAGTAGGCGACTACGCAACGCTTCTCTCGCCGGTGATTACCGAGAAGAGCGCGACGGTAGGAGCAAACGGTCGTGTCGTGACGTTTCGTGTAGATCCACGCGCGTCGAAGGACGAGATTCGTGGCGCGGTCGAGCGTGTGTTCTCGGTTAAGGTCGAGAGCATCCGCACATGCCGTTTTCTCGGAAAGGTAAAGAGAACCGCTCGTTCGATCGGACGTCGTGCCGGCTACAAGAAGGCATACGTTACCCTCGTAGAGGGCAGCAAGATCGATTTGGTTGAAGGCTTGTAATCGAGTTGAGGTACAGTCATGGCTGTTAAGAGTTTTAGACCATTCACACCGACGAGGCGTTACCTGACGGTAGCGGACTTCTCGGAGATTACGGCAACCAAGCCACAGAAGGGGTTGCTGGCTAAGTATTCGGGTACCGGTGGACGTAACAACTACGGCCGCAATACCAACATCAACAAGGGTGGTGGTCACAAGCGCCGCTATCGCATCATCGATTTCCGTCGTGACAAGGTCGGTATCGCAGGCACGGTTGCAACTATCGAGTACGATCCAAACCGCTCGGCTCGTATCGCCTTGGTAGTCTATGCTGACGGTGAGAAGCGCTACATACTTGCTCCGCAGGGACTTTCAGTTGGGCAGGTGATAAGCGCCGGTCCTGATGCCGAGATCAAGCCGGGTAACGCGCTTCCTCTGAAGGCGGTGCCACTAGGAGAGAATATCCACAACATCGAGATCAAGCGTTACGGAGGAGCTCAGCTCGTTCGTTCGGCTGGTAATGCCGCGCAGCTCGTAGCTAAAGAGGGCGAGTATGCCACTGTGAAGCTTCCCTCGGGTGAGATGCGTAAGGTTTCCCTCGAGTGCTATGCTTCGATCGGTTCGGTCAGCAACTCTGAGCACCAAAACGTGGTGATCGGTAAGGCTGGTCGTAGCCGCTGGTTGAATCGCAGACCGCACAACCGTGGAGTCACGAAGAACCCAGTCGACCATCCGATGGGTGGAGGAGAGGGGAAGACCTCCGGAGGTCGTCATCCGTGCTCGCCGACCGGCGTCTTGGCCAAGGGCCTCAAGACCCGTGTCAACAAGCGCACTCAGAAGTTCATTGTACGTCGTCGTAGTAAGTAGTTTAGGAGAAGGGAGCTATGGCTCGTTCGATTAAAAAAGGACCGTTCGTAGAACCTAGCGTGTTGAAGTGGGTCGAGAGGGCTAAGTCGGGTGCTCACAAGGGGCCCATCAAGACCTGGTCACGTCGTTCGACCATCACCCCGGACATGATTGGGTTGACCTTTGCCGTACACAACGGGAAGAAGTTCAACGCCGTATTCGTGACTGAGAACATGGTTGGGCACAAGCTCGGTGAGTTCTCGCCGACGCGCACGTACCATGGGCACTCTGCCAAGGGCGGTTAATAGAGTGATGTGGCTCGAGGCTAAGTAGTAAGGGTTGCTAGTATGACTAAGAAGGCAAACACACAGACAGGAACGACGGGTGAGATCGCTCGTGCAACGCTCAGTCACATCAGGATGTCGCCACGCAAGGCGCGCCTGGTGATCGATCTGATCAGGGGTAAGAAGGTCGAGCCAGCGCTCAACATCTTGCGCTACTCGCCTAAGAAGGGCGCATCGTTCGCCAAGAAGCTTCTCGAGTCGGCTATCGCCAACGCTCGTGAGCAGGCGCGCGCTGACGTCGATACGCTGTGGGTCACCGCCGGCTGGGTGAACGAGGGCCGTACCCTCAAGCGCTACATGCCAGCAGCGCACGGTCGTGCAACGCCGATTCGCAAGCGTTCGGCGCACATGACCATCGTCCTCGGTGAGAAGTAAGGAATTTGTAAGGGAGCTCGGATATGGGTCAAAAAGTTAACCCACGCGGATTGAGACTAGGAATTATCGAGGCTTGGGGTTCGAAGTGGTTCGCCACCAAGGATTTCGGTCGTTACATCGGCGAAGACGTGAAGATTCGCCGCTTCGTGAAGAGCCGTTTGCAGGCTGCTGGTATCTCGAAGATCGAGATCGAGCGCGCTGCTGCACGGGTCAAGGTCAACATCTACACCGCTAAGCCCGGTCTCGTTATCGGTAAGAAGGGTAAGGACATCGAGGATCTCCGCAAGGAGCTCAAAGGGTTGGTGTCCCGTGATGTGAACCTGAGCATCATTGAGGCCCGTAAGGCTGACATGGACGCTCAGCTCGTTGCAGAGAGCATCGCGTTTCAGCTCGAGCGCCGCGTGAATTTCCGTCGTGCGATGAAGGAGTCCGTGAATCGTGCACTCCGAGTCGGCGCGGAAGGCATCAAGGTGCGTGTGTCGGGTCGTTTGAATGGAGCTGAGATCGCTCGTACCGAATCGTACCGTGAAGGGCGGGTTCCGCTCCACACGTTGCGTGCGGAGATCGATTACGGTTTCGCAGAGGCGAGCACCACATACGGCATTATCGGTGTGAAGGTATGGGTGTTCAAGGGTGAGAAGTTCGCGCCAGGCGAGGAAGCCGCGGCAGAGGCGATCAACCTGTAAGCCGGTTCTTAAAGATTTTCGTCGGAGTGATGTATGTTGCAGCCAAAAAAGCCACGCTATCGCAAGCAGATGAAGTTGTACCGGCACCTCAAGATCAAGGAGACCCGCGGGTGTACCTTGGAGTTCGGAGAGGTTGGTTTGAGGGCCATGGAGGCCGGTTGGGTAACTAACCGTCAGATCGAGGCCGCTCGTCAAACGCTGGTTCGTCACGTAAAGCGTGGCGGTAAGGTGTGGATTAAGGTGTTCCCGGACAAGCCTTTGACCTCCAAACCCGCAGAAGTGCGAATGGGTAAAGGAAAGGGCGCTGTTGAGCACTGGGTAGCCGAGGTAAAGGCTGGAAAGATCATGTACGAGATGACCGGAGTTGCCGAGAAGGTAGCGACCGAGGCTCTCAAGCTTGCCGCGGCGAAATTGCCCATCAAGACCAAGGTAGTTGTCCGGAGCGACAGCTTGATTTAAGGGCCGGAAACAGTCATAGTTCGGCCTCCGTTTTGGCCGCTGTGATAAGGGTAACGTATAGGTGTTGTTGACATGAAGCGGAAAGAGTTCATCAAAGAGATCTCGAGCCTCGACGTAGGTGCCTTGAAAGACAAGGCAAATCAATTGGCAGAAGAGTGCATGCGTCTGCGGTTCAAGCTTTCGGCTCGCCAGCTCGAGAAGAGCAGCGCGCTCAAAGACGCCAAGCGGTCGCTCGCGCGAGTTCAGACGATGATCCGTCAGAAGGCGCAGAAGGCGTAAGGCATAGAGATAAGTCACTGAGAAAGAGCCAAAAACGAAGGTAGTGAGTATGGCAGAGGCAAAGAAGAACGCAAAGGCTGCAAAGGGCGCAACCGAGACGCAGGAGAAATCCGAGCGCGGCATCCGTAAGCGTCAGACCGGTATCGTTGTCAGTAACAAGATGGAGAAGACGATCGTGGTTTCCGTTGTCCGACAGGTTCGGCATCGCACCTACGGTAAGTTCATCCGTCAGACGAAGAAGTTCTACGCTCACGATGAGGCGGGCCAATGTGGTGTTGGCGATAAAGTGTCGATCGTCGAGACGCGTCCCTTGAGCAAGCTCAAGCGATGGAAGCTCGAGTCGGTTCTGACCAAGGCGGAGTAGCTGTAGCGTCTATTGGGTAGTGAAGAGATATGATCCAGCTTAAGTCATTGCTCGAAGTGGCAGATAACTCGGGCGCAAGAAAAGTAGTGTGTGTGAAGGTGCTTGGTGGTACTCGTCGTCGCTATGCGAGCGTCGGGGACGTCATCGTCGTAGCTATAAAAGAGGCTATCCCGAATTCCAAGATCGCCAAGGGGTCGGTGCACAAGGCAGTGATCGTGAGAACCGCAAAAGAGGTTTCGCGCGAGGACGGCTCTTTTATTCGATTCGACGACAACAGCGTAGTTCTGATCAACGCCTCGCAAGAGCCGATCGGTACTCGTATCTTCGGACCAGTAGCGCGTGAGCTGCGTGGTAAGAAGTTCATGAAGATCGTCTCGTTGGCGCCTGAAGTTCTGTAGTCCTGGAGGAGAAGTAACGTGGCCAAGAATAACGAAAAGACCGACAGAGTCCCCACGTCGCTGCGTAAGGGTGACACCGTCATGGTGATCTCCGGCGGCAACAAGAACAAGCGTGTTCTCAAGGGTCAGGTAGCGAAGATCAAGGAGATCTGCGGCGCTAAGAACGACAGAGTCGTTCTTGAGGGATTGAATCTCTTCGTAAAGAACAAGAAAGCTACCGCCCCGGGAGAAGAGGGTGGAAAGATTCAAGTCGAGCGGTCGATACACATTTCGAACGTGATGTACTACGTCGAGAAGCTCAAGAAGCCGGTACGTCTGGTGAAGAGTATCTTGACGGACGGAAAGAGGGTTCGCGGATACAAGGATCCTTCGACGAAGCAGTTCGTTCAGCTTGATGCGTAGGTGAAGAGTCGTTAGGGGTATTATGAGTCGTTTGGCTGACCACTACAATGAGAAGGTCGTTCCTGCTCTGATGAAGAAGTTCAACTATTCTTCGCCGATGCAGGTTCCCAAGATCGAGAAGATCGTCCTGAACACGGGTGTCCGAGATGCTGTGAGCAACTCGAAGTCGATTCAGTTCGTCGAGTATGCGATGACCCGCATCTCGGGACAGAAGCCGGTTGTTACCCGTGCACGCAAGTCCATCGCAGCGTTCAAGCTGCGCGAAGGGCTCCCGATCGGAGTCATGGTGACGATGCGCAAGAAGAGGATGTACGAGTTTCTCGACAGATTGATTGCAGTCGCGCTCCCACGCGTGCGTGACTTCCGTGGTATCCCACGCAAGGGATTCGACGGCCGTGGCAATTACACCATGGGCATCAAGGAGCAGATCGTGTTCCCTGAGATTGAGATTGAGAAGCTCGATACCGTTCGCGGTATGGATGTCACCTTCGTGACGACGGCTAAGACCGACGAGGAAGGGATGGAGCTGTTGGAACTAATGGGTATGCCGTTTCGCAAGTAGTAGGCAGGAAAGAACACTATGATTAATGATCACGTATCGGACATGATCGCCCGCATCAAGAACGGACAGCGCGCCGGCCACAGGCTGGTGTCGGTGACCGCATCGAAGCTCAACAAAAGCGTTCTCGAAGTCCTCACGAAAGAGGGGATGATCGAGGGCTACGAGGTCTCGGATCTCGGAAATGGAAAGAGCGAGATTCGAGTCGGTTTGAAGTACTTCTCGAGCGGACGTCCGGTTATCTCGAGAGCTTCGCGTGTCTCGAGCCCTGGTTGCCGTCGCTATTACTCAGCAGATAAGCTCCCGCGTGTTTCGAGCGGCTTGGGTATCTCGATTGTGTCGACGTCAAAAGGTGTCATGTCGGACCACGAAGCCCGCAAGGCGCGTGTTGGAGGCGAGGTAATCGCCCTGTTCGGTTAGTTGGTTGCTGATTTGAGATAGTGAGCGAGGTGTTACATGTCACGTATCGGTAAGTTGCCAGTGGCTATCCCTTCCGGAGTGAAGGGTGCGGTGGCAAACGGAGTGGTTTCGGTAGAGGGCCCAAAAGGGAAGCTCTCCTACTCCATGAGAGCAGGTGTAGGTGTTGAGGTGGTCAACGGTCAGTTCGTGTTTACCCAGTCGGGTAGCGACACGCAATCCAGGGCTGACTTCGGAACCGCGAGAGCGACCGTCAACAACATGGTCAAGGGTGTGAGCCAAGGCTGGAAGAAGACCCTGGAGCTGCACGGAGTAGGATACACCGCAAAGCTGCAGGGAACGAATTTGGTTCTCGCTGTCGGGTTTTCGCACGATGTCGTGATGGAGATTCCTCAGGGAGTCAAGTGCACGATCAACAAGAACATCGTAGACCTGGAGGCTGCCGACAAGGAGCTTCTGGGTGGTTTCGCCGCGAAGGTGCGGGATGTTCAGCCTCCTGAGCCGTATCTCGGAAAGGGTATCAAGTACTCTGACGAGAAGGTACGTCGTAAGGCTGGTAAGACCGGTAAGAAGTAATCTGGGTATTCGCACGCTTTAGGAGTGGTAGCCACATGGCAACGCAGAGCAAAAAAGTAACCTCGGGAGCTCGGGAGAGAACGAAGCTCAGAATTCGTAAGAAGGTACAGGGATCGTCGGCTCGTCCACGTCTGAGTATCTTCAGAAGTTCCAAGCACACCTACGCGCAGGTGATCTCGGACGAAGGACACCGCACGATCGCGAGTGCCTCCACCCTCGACAAAGAGGTTCAGTCTCAGATCGCCGTGTTGGCGAAAGAGGTGAAAGACGCCAAGGAGAGCACCAAGTCAGTAGTTGCGGCTCGGGCGGTAGGTATGGTGTTGGCTCAGCGTTCGAAGGCCGCCAAGGTTCAGAGCGTGGTGTTCGATCGTAATGGCTTCCTGTACACAGGTCGAGTCAAGGCGCTGGCAGACGGCGCTCGTGAAGGTGGTCTTGAGTTTTAGTTCGGAGATGTATGGCTCTTAAGGATTCTCTCGATAAGCGCAGGGTTACCGCAGATAGCTGCGGTGAGTTGACGGATAAGACGGTTTTCATCAACCGTGTTGCCAAAGTAGTGAAGGGCGGACGTCGTTTCAGCTTCAGCGCCCTCGTTGTAACCGGCGATGGTCGGGGACACGTAGGTTTCGGACTCGGCAAGGCTGCTGAGGTTCCCGATGCCATTCGCAAGGCTTCGGAGCAGGCTCGCAAGAGCATCATCAAGGTTCCGCTCAAGGGTACGACGATACCCCATGACGTGCTCGGTAAGGCGGGCCCGTCGTCGGTTATCTTGAAGCCAGGTGGTCCCGGTACAGGCGTTATAGCAGGTGCATCGGTTCGTGCCATTATGGATGTTTGTGGTATCAAGGATATCCGTACGAAGTGTATCGGCTCGAGCAACGCGCAGAACGTACTTCGTGCAACGATGGCGGGGCTGCTCTCGCTGGAAGACCCCGAGATCGTAGCTGCGGTTCGTGGCGTCAAGATCGAGGAGATGGGGTACCATCCGTACTAAATCAAGTAAGCTTGAAGAGTGGTAGTTATGAGCAAGGTAATCGTAAAGCAGGTTCGAAGTGCAATCGGTCGGAATCCGGCTGTTAAGAGCACGTTGAAGGCGATCGGTGTCGGGAGGATCGGCAAGAGCTGTGAGCTCACACTGAACGATTCGGTCAAGGGCATGATCAAGCGCGTCGAGTATCTGCTCGAAGTAAAGCCGGTCAAGTAACGTAGTTGGTGGTGAGGACGGATATGTCCAAGAAAGATATTACTCTCAGTTCATTGAAGCCGAATGTTGGCTCACGTAAGCTTCGCACTCGCGTAGGGCGAGGCGAGGGATCTGGTCACGGAAAGACCTCCGGTAAGGGAGGTAAGGGTCAGACAGCTCGTACCGGCGGTGGAGTTCGTCCTGGATTCGAGGGAGGTCAGATGCCTCTCTACAGACGTCTTCCGAAGGTCGGTTTCGTATCTCGCAAGGGAACCCTTGGAGAGAACGTGTTCAACATAGTGCGTCTCTCGGCTCTTCAGAATTGCGAGAACGGAGCTACGGTCGATGTCGACACAATTCGTTCGCTCGGTTACGCCAAGAGAACCAAGCGCGCAGGTGTCAAGGTGTTGGCTGATTCGGGTGAGTTCAGCAAGAAGTTGCACCTCAAGGTGCACGCTATCTCGGCTGGCGCACGCGCCAAGGTCGAGGCTGCCGGTGGAACCGTGGAAGTAATTTCGGCTCAGTAAATCGAGCATGAGTTCGACACAGGCGAGGGCATAGTCGCGGAGTTGGAGAGCCTCTGAGGTTCGCTTTCTCCGGGTCATGCCCTCGAGTTTTTTGAGTTTGGAGAATCTGCGGCGATCATCGTGGTGGCTTTTCCGGCTCGCGGAATCATAGGTATAGTGGCCGTGGCTATTCGCAGTGCGATAGGTGCGGCGATGGTATTCACTTTAAGTCGGAAGAGGACTCGATGAACGGTCTCCTGCAGGTTTTTCAGATACCTGAGCTCAAGAAGCGCTTGATGTTCACAATCGGGATGTTGGCGGTGTACCGGTTCGGTGTATTCGTCTCGACACCGGGGGTGGATGTTTCCGCGATTCGCCGCATGTTCGAGGATAATGCCAACACCTTGTTCGGGCTCATCAATCTCTTCTCTGGAGGAGCCCTCGAACAGTTCTCGATATTTACTCTGGGAATCTCTCCCTACATCACCGTGTCGATCATTATTCAGTTGCTCTCGCCGAGTATTCCGTTCCTCGAGAATTTGAAGAAGGAAGGCGACGCGGGTCGCAGAGTGCTTACGCGTTATACGCGACAAGGAACTATCGTTCTCGCTCTCATTCAGAGTTACATGATTGCACGAGCTCTCGAGAGTAAGGGCTTGGTAGCTACGCCGGGCCTGTCGTTCGAGATTATCACCATGCTCACGCTCACGGCTGGTACGGCCTTCGTGATGTGGCTCGGTGAGCAGATCACCGAGCGTGGCCTCGGTAACGGTACGAGCATCATCATCTTCGCCGGTATCGCTGCTCGCATGCCCCAGGTCTTCGGATCGACGGTCGAGCTCGCGCGTACTGGTGAAATCTCACCGTTCGCCATTCTCTTCTTGTTGTTCTTCTCGCTGCTCACGATCTACGCGATCATCTTCGTCGAGCGGTCTCATCGTAAAATTCCGATTCAGTACCCGCGCCGCATGGTAGGGAAGAGGATGACGCAGGCGCAGACGCAGTACATGCCGCTGAAGGTCAACATGACAGGCGTGATTCCGCCGATCTTCGCGTCAGCGATCATGATGCTTCCGGCAACGATCATGACGGTCATCCCTGCAGCGAACCTTTCTTTCTTCGGGCAGTTGTTTGCGCCAGGACAATGGGGCTACGAGCTCGCTTATGTCGGGTTGATCGTGCTCTTCAGCTACTTTTACACAGCGGTGGTGTTTAACCCTGTCGAAGTGGCTGACAATCTCAAGAAGAACGGAGGTTTCATTCCGCTCGTGCGCCCGGGACAGGAGACAGCAGACTACCTCTACGGTGTACTTAATCGACTCACTCTGTGGGGAGCCGTTTATATATCGATGGTGTGTGTCGTTCCACAGGTGGTGTACTTGGGCATGGGCGCGTCTCAGTTTGCGTATGTGTTCGGCGGTACAGCCGTGCTCATCGTAGTTGGCGTAACGCTGGATACGGCGTCGCAGATCGAATCGATGTTGTTGGCGAAGAATTACGAGAACTTCATGGCGCGTTCGTCAAAGGTACGAGGTGGAATCGGCTCTATGAGCTATGCTCGTGGCCGACTTCTTCGTCGCTAAGTGACGAGCTACGAAAGGAGGCCTTATCGTGCGATTGGTATTGTTGGGTCCACCGGGGGCGGGCAAGGGTACGCAGGCCGTTCTCATCTCGAATAAATTCGCAATTCCTCACATCTCCACTGGAGAGATGCTGCGAGCAGCTGTGGCGTCAGGCTCCGAGTTAGGCCGGAAGGTCAAGTCGATCATGGATGCTGGCGAGCTGGTATCGGATGATGTGATTATGGAGGTGGTAGCCGACCGTCTACGCCAGGCCGATTGCAGCAGTGGCTTCCTTCTCGATGGGATTCCCCGCACATTGGTTCAGGCCGAGAAGCTCGATGCGATGCTCCGTAGCCTGAGCGTTCCGCTCCGCCACGTGGTAGACATCTCGGTGCCGGAAGAGATTATCCTCGAGCGTATCAAGCAGCGAGGGGTGTCTTCAGGTGGGGCGAGGACCGATGACAATGCCGAGGTCGCTAAGAAACGGCTCGACGTATATTGGGCTCAAACTGCCCCCCTTTCTGAGTACTACCGCAAGGGTGGACTGCTCAGAGAGATTGATGGGGTAGGTTCGGTCGATGAGGTTTCTGGGCGCATCTGTCGGGCTTTGGGGGTCTGATATTTTAGACGCTTCCGACTTTCGAGCGGGGAAGGCTCGGTATGGTGCGGACGTGAACGTGCTAGTGCACGTAAACGTGAACGTACCCGTAATGCGAGTGGTGCTGGCTGAAGGTATGGCTTGGAAAGCCCGGCCGTAATCCTTGTAAGCAAAGTCTTCTTGACGTGATACCCGTCCGGATAAGCGCGGCATATAGCGTTAAGCAGGTCAAAGAGCGCGTCACGATCCATCGCCACCCCTCGTGCTATCGAGAGATAGCGCTGCTTGTTTGATTGTTTAAGCTTACCGGCACATTCGGGCATTTTGAGCACAATTTCGGGTACGTTCACGTTTACGTGCACGAGCACGTTCACGTGGAAACCCCCGATATATAGTTATGAGCAAGGGGTTATGCTCTCTCTGCCCACACGAGGGCGTTCAGGTGATCGCTTGATTTGTTGATAGAAGTCAATGGGTTGGACAGTCTTGTAGGACTGAGGGGCGGATGGGTTACTCAGGTCTCTTGTGAGAGTGTCGAATCGATGGTTGCTCGGTATATAGCGGACGGGACGTCTGGGGATATTCTGCTCCTTAGGGTATCTTGAGAGCATTTATTCGGGCCCTCACCAGACCACCAGGGTTTTCCAGCCCCAAAGAGGCTGGAAAAAGCGAAACACCAGGGTTTATACGGCCCCAGCACTTGTCAATATGGTGGAAATATGTAGAATCGGGCGTCCTGATTTCGGACGTCTGTTTGCCCTAAAGTGCGCCTCTAGGTGCCTCTTTTTTGAGGGTAAACGGCTCCCTTGAAGGTAGTTGTGGTGCTCTCGATGGCGCCTCTTTCGACGAACCGGTGTGTTTGGTTAGTCCCTTATCACACAGTTCGGCATTGCATAGTGAGCTTGCGTAGTGAGCTTTTTTGGAGATGAGTTGTGAAGGTCCGAGCGTCCGTAAAGCCCATTTGTGGCTACTGCAAAGTCATCAAGCGTAAAGGTAAGGTGTATGTTTTCTGTAGCCGTACGCCGAAGCACAAGCAACGTCAGGGATAATTAGTAGTA
>JBILEW010000076.1:0-19137 GCA_044351885.1 Bdellovibrionota bacterium | reverse complement strand
CCGATTGCGATTCGAATTATCGATGGTGCGCAGAGATTTTGCGGACGGCGTGGACGCCGTCCCTCCTGGAATCAGACAATAATTTCGCAGAGCCCGCGCACCGTACGGACCGTATGCCGACACCTTCCCGTTGTTGCATGAACCACATCGAGGAGGGACGGCGTCCCCGCCGTCCGATTGCGATTCGAATTATCAACGGTGTGCGGAGATTTCACGGACGACATCAGACGTCCCCTTGCACCCACAACAACCACCCTTGGCTTTTTTCCTGCGAACGCCCGCAGTAAAGCGCATGAGCAGATATCCAAGAGCCGCACACAAGAGCAGCACAGCAAAAACTCTCTGCATCACAACCACCTACTCCCAACTTGGTACGTCACAAACGACGCGAGATACGCTAACCCAGTCATGTACGCAAACATTCCTAAGGTCCACGCCCACGATCCCGTTTCGCGTTTGCACACAGCGAGGGTCGACATGCACTGACAGGCAAAAACATAGAAGACCATGAGGGAGAGCGCGGTAAGGGGAGTAAAGCTCCCATCGTCGCGTTTCTTCTGGAGGTGTGTTACCAACCCTTGGTGATCATCATCGCCGTCACCCAATTCGTACACCGTAGAGAGGCCTGTTATGAAAACCTCTCGCGCGGGAAACGAAGATATAATTCCTATCCCGATCTCCCAATTGAAACCGAGCGGCTTGATAATCGGCTCGATAGCTACGCCGATCTGACCTGCATAGCTCTCACGTACTGCATTGCCCTGGAAATTGGGCGCAGGCTTCGGATACGAGGAGAGGAACCACAGCACTATCGAACACGCCAAGATGATCGTCGAGGCGTTCTTCAAGAAGGAGACGACGCTGTCGTATGCACCACGGAGGACTACACGCGGTAGTGGCATGCGCAGTGGGGGCATCTCCATCACGTAGAACGAGTGCTCCTTTCTGGCCAAAGTTTTCTTGAGCACCCACGCAACGATGCACGCACCTACGATGCCGAGCACGTACATTCCCAGCAGGGTCAGACCTTGAAGTGAGAGCACTCCGGCGATGTATGAGCGCGGAATGAACGCAGCGATGAGCACGGCATACACCGGTAATCGCGCACTGCAGCTCATGAGTGGCGCGATCATGATCGTTGCCAATCGATCGGAGCGCGACGGTATCGTTCGTGTCGAGAGGATGCCTGGAACTGCGCATGCGAAGGAGCTCAAGAGCGGAATGAAGGCACGGCCTTGCAGACCGATCTTGCGCATGAAGTTGTCGAGCAGAAATGCAGCGCGCGAGAGGTATCCGCAATCCTCCAACAGGCCTATGAATAGGAACAGTATCGCTATCTGCGGAACGAAGACGATAACGTTTCCGACGCCGGGCACGATCCCTTCGGCAAGGAGACTCGTGAGCATTCCTGGTGGAAGGTTCTGCGAGAGCCAGGAGCTCACTGCGTCAACGGCGCTCCCTATGAGATCCATCGGTAGCTGTGCCCACAGGAAGATCGCTTGGAACACGAGGGCAAAGAGTCCGAGCATGATCGGTAGCCCCCAGATCTTGCTGGTGAGCACCTTGTCGAGTCGTTCGGGAAAGCCATTCGATGGGCTCTTTTCGTGTTTGGTGCTCTTCTCCACGATCGAGCGGATCCAGGAGTACCTCATCGTGGCGATCGTAGTGACTAATGTCGGATCATTTGCGAGCGACTGCTGTGAGTCGTGTTGGATCCGTTCACTGAGAGCGTGTGAGGCGGGGATCCATGCGTAGCGTTGTTTCGAGACAGCGGGATGCTCGAGCGTCTTTTTTACAACATCAGTTAGTGAGCTAATTCCGCTCTTTGATCGTGCCACGATTGGGACTACCGGAAGATCGAGGTGGCGCGAGAGGAGCTCTGTGTAGACCTTGATACCGGCACGCTCCGCAGCGTCCATCATGTTGACGGCGAGAACGATCGGAATTCCGACATCGATCAGCTCGGAAAGTAGAAAGAGATTGCGCTCGAGGTTGGTTGCATCGACCACTACGACAACGAGATCGGGTCGTGGACATCCAACCATCTCACCGCCTAGGAACTGTGTAACGATCTTCTCGTCCAGGGTCGTTCCTTGAAGAGCATACGTGCCTGGAAGATCGAAGATTCGAGCACAGCTATCGGGGGAGAGGGCGAGCGATCCTTCGCGCTTTTCGACCGTTACACCGGGATAGTTTGCTACTTTGTAGCGAGAGCCCGTCAGAGCGTTGAAGAGGGTTGTCTTTCCGCAGTTCGGGTTGCCAACGAGAGCGATGACCTTACGGCATGTGTCCACGGAGCTATCGAGCAGGGCCACAACCAGCCATGAGTATTTAGACGGGCTGAACTTGAACGTGTGCAGCTTCAGCGCTGCGGAGAGAGAGAACAGAACCGAAGAGACGCACGTTGATCGGGGAACCGAAGAAGCCTCGCTGAGTAACAGTGACCTCGGAGCCAGCAACTAGACCCATAGAGACGAGCTTGCTCAGGAGCTCTGTCGAGCAGCCTTTAAGATCAGAGATTACAGCCTTTTGGCCTATCTCTACTGAATCGAGCCCTTTCTCTAATGAATTCTTCACGATACCGCTTTCCTAGAGGATCTATAACCGCCCCTTGGTTCCTATATTTAGCCGTATACCCTGTGCTTGCCGACTATGTCAATGGATAGGAAGCCCTATCTTGAGTGGATTATTCCAATTTGCAGCTTGGTATATCAAGTAAATGTTTGGTTGGGGCGACGCAACTAAAAATGCCCCTGGCCGATTACTCTCCACAACGGCCTCACACGACGGTCGAGGTCTACGGGAAGAAAATGCGGAGGGAGTCATGCAGATAGAAGAGATCAAATACAGTGCTCATGCCAACGAAGAGATGCGAAACGAGATAAAAAACTTGCTCGATACCTCTCATTCTCTCGAGCAGGTGCTTCGTGGATGGTTTAGTAAGACCGACAGAGGAGCCTTTGTGGGGCGCGGAATCGATGACGAGGAACCGCAAAAACTGTCGGTGTGCGTGGTGTTGAAAACTCACGACAAGGAATTAGCCGAGATCTATATGCCTGACTCCGAGATCCTTTCCAAAGGCACCCGTGCGGTGAACATCGACGACTTCATAGACAAGTCTCTATCCGCAACTAGCGGTGCTCCTTTCGACGAAGAAAGGTTGGACACATGGGAGGCGTCATTAGGATTCGAGTACAATGATTTTTTATGTGGGGAGCTGGGGCCATGGGATGCCTTGGTGCCCTATGCGCTTGCGTATGTCTTCTCTGGGGGTGGAGAGTTCTACATCTCATCTCCTAATCCGGATGCGTTCGAAATGTATGAGGATGAGGAAGGTGCAATCGACCTCGATTCCCTGTTGTGTATATACGCGACTTATCGGGTTACCAAGCCTGTTGCCGGACGCATCTTTGGCTTCGACACGCTCAAGTATGTATGGAAAAAAGGCGATCGTCAGGGCCGCCGCGCCCCTATGGCCGAAATATGTGCCCTACACTGAAATTCGGTGAACCGACAATTCGATGCGTTTGGACCTCCGCCTATTGGCAGCCAATACGGCAATTTTACTTCGAAGTGACCGTACCCTCTCCGCGATCACCCCAACAGCGAAGAGAGCGGATATAAGATAATTCAGGTAGAGCTAATGTGGTCGGTGGGTCTTTTGAGATGGTCGTAAAACGTATCGTATCGAGCGTCGATGAGTATCACCGTTTGACCGGAGATCTTGCACTGCCCGAACCGTTGTATGGGTTGGTTGTGTTCGCGCACGGGAGTGGTAGTAGTAGACTCAGCCCGCGTAACCAGTTCGTGGCGGACTACCTCAACAAGCAGGGGCTCGCCACCTTACTTCTCGATCTCCTGACACCTGAGGAGGATCGGATATACAGCAATCGATTCAACATCGAGTTGCTTACGAAGCGATTACTCCATATGGCTACGTGGGTTAGCGATCAGCGTGAGTTCCGATACCTTCCGCTCGGGTTTTTTGGAGCAAGCACCGGTGCAGCAGCGGCATTGCGCGCCGCTGCTCAGTTTACCGGTGAATTGAAGGCCGTCGTTTCGAGGGGTGGGCGCCCGGATTTAGCGGGTGATGAGTCCCTGGGCTTGGTATCGGCTCCAACACTCTTGATAGTAGGAGGAGAAGATCGCGACGTGCTCGAGCTCAATCGGAGGGCGTTTTCCAAGATGCACTGTGAACGTGAGCTGTATGTCGTTCCGGGGGCTGGTCACCTCTTCGAGGAGGCCGGAAAATTACAAGAGGTTGCCGATCTCGCTGCGGGGTGGTTTCTGCGTCATTTCCCCCAGCAACAGGAGCGCGCTATTGCAGCAGGCCCAGCTGAACTTTGACTTCTCGCTGCTCCTTACCGCGAGCAAGGGTGAGGCGGACTTTGTCTCCAGGCTGACGTTCATCGAGAACCTTGAGAAGATCCTCACCGTTTTCAACCGCAACATCATCTATCGCTGTGATGATGTCCCCGAGGGCGATGTTTCCTCCGGGTCCGCGGTGAAGTGGTAGGATCCCCGCTTTGTGAGCTGGAGAATCTGGAAGAACATCGGCAACCACCGCCCCGACTACGCCGTGCTCGCGCAGAAAATCGCTTTCGATCACACGAATTCCGAGCCCTGGTTTTTTGACGTGGCCGCTGCGTATGAGTTGAGGCACGATTCGGTTGATCGTATCAACCGGTACTGCGAAGCCGATGCCGGCATACGCGCCCGAGGGGCTTACGATGGCGGTATTCATCCCTATCAGATGTCCAGCGCTGTCGAGTAGCGGTCCCCCCGAGTTTCCAGGATTGATCGCAGCATCGGTCTGGATCACACCTTGAATGGGGCGCTCCGTTACAGAACGGATCTCGCGCCCCAGGCCGCTGATCACACCGGTCGTGAGTGTGTGGTCGAGCCCGAACGGATTCCCGATAGCGAATACCTTCTGACCAACGCGGAGTCCTTTTGACGTTCCTAACGGAACAGGAACGAGCTTCACGTCTGTGGGGTTTATCTTGAGCACAGCGATATCTTTGTCGGGCTCGATACCCACCAGCTGTGCATCCCAGGTCGAGCGATCCGATAGTGTTACTTGAGCAGCCTGAGCTCGCTGGATCACGTGGAAATTTGTGACGATGTAGCCCTCTTCGTTCCAGATGAAGCCGGACCCGGTTCCTTGTGGTAGTTCGAAGATGTTGAGGTTCAAGAGATCTCGCTCGACAGCGAGGCTCGTGATGTACACAACGGACGGGCTTGCAGTCTCGAAGAGATCGATGTTCGACTGTTCCTCAGCGCTGATGGGGGTACGAGCGGCTACCTTGCGTGGGGTATCTTGCGGAGAGAGCCGCGCTTTCGTCGAGCGCGTTGCCAGAAATATCCCGACCACAATGAGTGCTCCGACGATAGCGGAGATTAGAGGGGGGAGTATTCGAGCTCGGAGTGGTGCGAGGTACATAGCCATTACCTTGCTATGCTTGCAGCGGGTTTTCAAGGTTAGAGAGTGGAACGGACCGCGGACTTTCCAGTCCGCCTTGTGCTTTGAGTTGTGGTGCTAATAGTAAGCGGAGCAGAAGCTCCGCGGTCCAAGGGAGGGGACAGCCGGACCGCGGACTTTCTAGTCCGCTTTGTGCTCTGAGTTGTGGTGCTAATAGCAAGCGGAGCAGAAGCTCCGCGGTCCAGGGGAGGGGGCAGCCGGACCGCGGACTTTCTAGTCCGCTTTGTGCTTGAGTCGTGGTGCTAATAGCGAGCGGAGCAGAAGCTCCGCGGTCCAGAGGGGCTACACCCAGCGAGCAGGCAATTCGCCCCGCATGGAGCGTGGCTTCCCGCACGGTATCGCGCGTCCCCTGGCTGGTGGCTTGCCACACGTAGCACCCGCGAAGCGGGGACTTTTAGCCCCACTACGCCCCCTCCCTGTGGTCGGGGAGCTACGAGGGGCACACTTCGCCCCGCGCTAACAGTGGCTTGCCACACGTAGCACCCGCGAAGCGGGGCGAAGTGTGGACCCAGGCGGGATCGAACCGCCGACCTCATCATTGCGAACGATGCGCTCTACCAGCTGAGCTATGGGCCCGAATGAGTGGCGATAATAAGGGCGGTGCTGCTTTTTTAAAAGCTTCCGTCTGCACCGTCTCCCAGTACGGGCATTGAGAATCGTACGAATCATCCCGCGCCCTTATTCGATAGCGCGCTCTATGTTCGGCGTCAGTGAGGTGAGTAAAAGAAAAAAACCTAGTTAGGTCAGTGGCTTGGATCTTTTGTTGGGCGCCCCAGGGATTGAGCTTTGGACTGGTTGTCAGTATAAAAAAGAGTCTCAAAATGAATCGCCGTGTTGTTCTAAGGTGTTACCAGATAGGTAGATCTTTTTTAAAAGCAGGGCTCACATTTCGTGTAGACAACTAGCTCCTCTTGCCCGTACATATATCTTGTAGTTGGTTCCTTGAGTGGCTACTACATATAGTAGGAATGGCCCTCAAACTAATCTTCACATTAGGTAGTACAGCAGGGGTGTTTTTTGCGGTCGCTATCGAGCGAAGGGGATTTGTGTTGCCTGGAATCAGCCGGAACGGGTGCTGAAAGGGAGTATAAAGGCTTATGACAGTTGCAGTAGCTGGAGCAGAAGTAGCTAAAATAACAGCAGAAAATGGAATGCTGGCAGCAAACGGTAAGGCCAAGGCCAAGCCGACAGCTGTAATTGACCTCGAGAACTTCGCGGTAGTGAAGCGCAACGGAATGTTGGTACCGTTCCGCCGGGCCCGTATCTTCCGTGCCGTTGAGTTGGCTTTACGGGCTACCAAGGGGATCGCCCCCAGCTCGCCCCTTCCCCAGGAGCTGTACAGTGCCGCGCAGATGGTGGCCGACCAGGTGGTCGAAGCTGTCAGTGTCGAGGCCGCCAAGGGAGCGTCCGTCACCGTCGAAGGAATCCAGGATATCGTCGAGGTCAAGTTGATGCAGGGCGGTTACTACGATGTCGCTCGCAACTACATTATTTACCGCGACGAGCACAAAAGCTCGCGTGATGACTCTCCTCGTAACCTCAAGGTGATGCGACGAGATGGAAAAACATTGGTGCGCTTCAATCCGATGAAGATCGCGTCGGCGATCGAGCGAGCCTTCCGTGCTTCGTTGCAGATCGAAGGGCAGACCCCGGACGACATCGTCAATTCCGTCAACGTGCTCACGAATAAAGTAGTCGCTCGCGCGGCGCAGATCGCTCGCGAGGGTCATCAGCTCGATATCGAGAGGATCCAGGACGAGGTCGAGCGTCAGATGATGGCTGAAGGCTACTATCAGATAGCCAAGGATTTCATCTTGTACCGAGCGCAACGAGCAGCACAGCGTCAGCTCGAGGGGGCGATCGAGGAGAAGGAGGCAGCAAAGGTTGAGCCAGTAGCAGCACCTGTTGCCACCGGCGTGACCTTCGATGTGACAGCCCCAGACGGTGCGAAGCTCACAGTCGCCGAAGCCGAGCTTCGCAAGCGTATTGTGCATGCATGCAAGGGCTTGGAGAACTTGGTATCGAGCGAAGATGTGCTCCAAGAGGCGCTCAAGAATTTCTATCCAGGCATCAAGCTCGAGGAGATTGATCAGGCGATCATCATGGCAGCGCGCGCCAAGATCGAGAAGGATCCTGCGTACTCGTACGTTGCCGCGCGATTGCTGCTGGATGTGGTCTACCGCGAAACAATGAAGGTAGACGCGCACAGTGCTGATCTCGAGAAGGCGCACCAGCAGTACTTCAAGGAGTGCCTTAAGAAGGGTGTCTCGGTCGAGCGCATGGATCCCAAGCTGCTCGAGTTCGACCTCGATAAGTTGGCCAAGGCTATCGACCTTGGGCGCGACCAGGACTTTGCATACCTTGGACTCCAAACCCTCTACGATCGTTATCTGATCCATCACGAGGATGTGCGCCTCGAGACGCCTCAGATATTCTGGATGCGCGTCTCTATGGGGCTCAGCATCAACGAGGGTAAGCAGAAGAACGAGCGTGCTATAGAGTTCTACGATGTGCTCTCGAAGTGTCTCTTCACATCGAGCACTCCGACTCTCTTCAACGCTGGTACGCTCCATCCGCAGCTCAGCTCCTGCTACCTGACGACGGTGATGGACGATCTGCAGCACATCTTCAAGTGTGTTTCCGACGATGCGCAGCTCTCGAAGTGGGCGGGTGGTCTCGGGAACGATTGGACCAATGTGCGCGCAACTGGAGCACGTATCAAAGGAACCAACGGTCGCAGCCAGGGCGTTATCCCCTTCTTGAAAGTTGCCAACGATACTGCGGTGGCAGTCAATCAAGGTGGCAAGCGTAAGGGAGCGATGTGTGCGTATCTCGAAACGTGGCACTTGGATATCGAAGACTTCCTCGAGCTTCGCAAGAACACCGGTGACGAGCGACGTCGTACGCACGACATGAACACCGCAAACTGGATCCCCGACCTCTTCATGAAGCGGGTCGCCGAAAACGGAATGTGGACTCTCTTCAGCCCGAGCGATGTGCCTGATCTGCACGACCTCGTCGGAAAGAAGTTCGAGAAGCGCTACGCCGAGTACGAGAAGATGACCGAGACCGGCGAGCTCAAACTCTTCAAGAAGATCGAGGCTGTGGCTCTGTGGCGTAAGATGCTCAGTATGGTGTTTGAGACGGGGCATCCGTGGATCACCTTCAAGGATCCGTCCAATCTCCGCTCTCCTCAGGATCACGTTGGTGTGGTTCACAGCTCGAATCTTTGCACGGAGATCCTGCTCAACACCTCTGCGGAGGAAACGGCGGTGTGCAACCTCGGCTCGGTCAATTTGGTTAAGCACGTTGGTCCGAACGGACTCAACCGCGAGTTGGTAGCGAAGACGGTGCGTACAGCGGTGCGCATGTTGGATAACGTCATCGACATCAACTTTTATCCGACACCAGAAGCGCGGAATGCTAACCTCAGACACAGACCGATCGGACTGGGTATCATGGGATTCCAGGATGCGCTCTACGCACAGCGGATTAGCTATGCGAGTCCAGAGGCGGTTAAGTTCGCTGACGAGAGCATGGAGCTCATCTCGTACTACGCCATTCTCGCCTCGACCGAGTTGGCGCAAGAGAAGGGTGCCTACTCGTCGTATAAGGGATCGAAGTGGGATCGCGGTATGCTTCCTATCGACACCATAAAGGTGCTAGCGGACGAGCGGGGTGGAAATCTCGAGATGGATTCGTCCTCTACTCTTGATTGGAATGTGGTGCGTGAGGCGGTGAAGAAGAACGGCGTGCGCAACAGCAACACGATGGCGATTGCGCCGACGGCCACTATCTCGAATATCACGGGAGTGAGCCAGTCGATCGAGCCGAACTACAAACACCTCTACGCGAAGTCGAATCTGTCGGGAGAGTTTATCGTTCATAACACGTTCCTCGTAGACGAGCTCAAGAAGCTCAATCTCTGGGACGAAGAGATGATCGACGACCTCAAGTATTTCGACGGATCGATTCAGGAGATCGAGAGGATTCCAGATGACCTGAAGAGGATCTACTTGACTGCTTTCGAGATCGAGCCAGATTGGCTGATTGAGTGCGGAAGTCGTCGTCAAAAGTGGATCGACATGGGTCAATCCTTGAACCTCTATATCGCAGAGCCAAGTGGCAAGAAGTTGCACGACATGTACATGTCGGCTTGGAGGAAGGGGCTCAAGACGACCTACTACCTACGTTCGCTCGGTGCAACTCAGATCGAGAAGTCGACAACGGATATCAATCGTCGTGGCTTGCAGCCTCGATGGATGAAGAACAAGTCGGCTTCGGCAGAGGTTGTGGTCGAACGAAAAGCGGTCGAAGAGGTGGCACCTCAAGTACAGGACAAGGGTAGCCTTGCTGTGCCCAAGGTGTGCGGTCTAGATGGAGATTGTGAGAGCTGTCAGTAAGAGTTTTGAAGGAATAAAGATGCGGCCCTAGATCCGCGTGGTTGGTGAATTAGGGCTGCGGTTACAAAGGTGTAAAGGAGATAGCGATGTTGACGTTTGATGATTCGGGTTCGACAGGTGGAGGAAATTCTGATGGCGAGCAGGCTAAGCGCATCCGTGCCGAGGATAAGCGGCTGATTAATTGCGCGGCAGTTGACGTTAATCAGCTCATGCCCCTGAAGTACAAATGGGCTTGGGAGCACTATCTCAACGGGTGCGCCAACAACTGGCTCCCGAGCGAAGTGCCGATGGGTAAGGATATCGAGCTCTGGAAGTCCAATCGTTTGAGCGATGACGAGCGTCGCGTCATCATGCGCAACCTCGGATTCTTCAGCACTGCAGAGAGCCTGGTAGGCAACAACATCACCCTGGCTATCTTCAAGCATGTGACCAACCCTGAGTGCCGCCAGTACCTCCTGCGCCAGGCTTTCGAGGAAGCTGTTCACACGCATACCTTCCACTACATCGTGGAGTCCCTCTCGCTTGACCAGGGTGAGGTCTTCAATATGTACAACGAGGTGAACTCGATCCATGAGAAGGACCAGTTCGAGATGACGTTGACCCAAGACATTCTTCGTTCGGACTTCTCGACCGCTACCTTCGAAGGCGCGCAGAAGTTCCTCGAGAACTTAGTGGGCTTCTACGTGATCATGGAGGGTATCTTCTTCTACAGTGGTTTCGTGATGATCCTCTCGTTCCACCGTCAGAACAAGATGACCGGTATCGGCGAGCAGTTCCAGTACATCCTGCGTGACGAGAGCATCCACTTGAACTTCGGTATCGACCTGATCAACACGATCAAGGCCGAGAATCCGCACCTCTGGACCCCAGAGTTCCAAGAGCACCTGACCAACAAGATCCGTCAGGCTGTAGAGCTCGAGTATGCATATGCGGCAGATTGCTTGCCGCGAGGTATCCTCGGTCTCACGGCTCCGATGTTCCGCGATTACGTTCAGTACATCGCAGATCGTCGTTTGGAGAGGATCGGGCTCAAGACTCAGTACGGTTCGAAGAACCCCTTCCCGTGGATGAGTGAGACGATCGATCTCGGAAAGGAGAAGAACTTCTTCGAGACCCGAGTTACCGAGTATCAGACGGCTGCATCTCTAAGCTGGTAACAGCTACAGACCAAGCTGTAATGGAAGCGGTGTCTGAGAGAGATCTCGGGCACCGCTTTTCTGTTTCTGGGATACGCAAGGCAAATCGTGTCACCGGCGGTCAAAGGGGGCCGCAACTTGGACCGCGGAGCTTCCGCTCCGCTTGCTGTTGGCATTAAGACGCCGACGGTAGAAGGAACAGAGAGTCTGGCGTCCAGTCGCTATCGGGGACCTAGCAGGATGTCGTCTGTCGCCTTTAGCTGATGGGCGTTCACTGGGGGGTTCCCTTTTCTCCTCCTTCACGCCATATTCCGCGTATGGTCCCATTCGTGCGGGTACGTTCATCGGAGGTCTATTCTATGCGAATTATCAGATTGCTTGCCGGTGCATCAGCTTTATTCTGTGTTTCGTGCGCGCCTGTAAAAATTAAAACTATCGATCCCGCCGATAGTTTGAGGGAATTTAGACAAGACATCTTGTCGTCCGACAAGTTCAGCCCTCTGACGGCGCAAGCTATCCGAAGCTTCGGACTCACCCAGGAGGAGGTACTTGAGCAGGGTGTTGCTCCAGCATACTACGCGCAATTCGAGCAGTTTTCGGACAAGGCCGATCTCAATTACATCTCTAGCGAGGTGCTGATCGGTCGTGCTCAGAGGGTGGAGCGAAGAGACCCTGCGAAAGCAGTAGGGTTCTATCTGCTTGCTGCAGATCTGGCGAGCCAAGGCTTCTTTCTCTCCGAATGTAGATATCCCCTCGATATCCGCTGCGACAGTTTCAAGGTATTTTATGATCGGGCCGTACGCGGAGTCGTCTCGTACCTGACCGCCAACAACTGGAACGACGGGGCTATCCAGAAAATTCAGACCTCGCTCGGTCGAAAGTTCTCCTTTTCCCTTTCCTCCAACTCGAAATACGAAGATCCGAGGGAATACGACAACATCATCCCCTCTGGTTCGATAGGGCTCGAAGGGCTGACCAACAGATATCGTCGTACCGGTGTAGGAGTCAGTCTTACCGCGTGTCGCGCTCGACGAGACAACAGTAAGCAGGAACAGTACCTGCCTCGAGTAGGTGTCTGCCTCCCCCTCACCGCCGTGCTGCGCTATCCAGATGGTGGATGCACCGGAGAGGTTTGTCCGGTTACTCTCGAAGTACACAACGTACTGTCAGCCGAGACCACCACGATAAACGGACAAAAGCTACCGCTCGCTGCGGACTTCTCGGCGCCGTTTGCGCAAATGATCGACCGAACGCAGATAGGGGCGTGGCAGGGGCTCTTCAGTGCCTTACAAGGTAACGAGGAGCTTTTGAAGGATACCGGTTTTTACACTGTAGAGCCTTACAACTCCGGGAAGATCCCGCTTGTGACGGTTCACGGGCTTTTCTCGAATCCCCTCACATGGATGGATCTGCACAACGATTTGATGGGTGATGCCGTTATTCGCGAGCACTTCCAGGTATGGCACTACCTCTATCCGACCAATCTTCCGATCATAGAAAATCAGAAGACCTTCAGAGAGAAGCTCGATGAGCTGTATGCGTATCTGAAATCGAACGCTCCTGCGAAAAAGCAGGTTCCGGGTATGGTGATCATCGGTCATAGCATGGGTGGTATCCTGACACACACCGCAGTGGCCAAGGACAGCCAAGAGCTCAAGAATTACTTCTTCGAAAATCCGAGCAAGCTCGAGGAGCTCGACGAGGAGACGCGGGAGGCTCTTGCCGGTTACATGGATTTTCAAGCGAAACCGTATGTCGAGCGCGCTATATTCGTCGCAGTTCCGCATCGCGGGAGTGACATCGCAGACAACTGGATTGGCCGCATAGGGAGAGCTCTCATAACTCTCCCGAAGAATATTCTCACGAAGTCGGCGGCTCTCGGTCGGAGTATTCGGAACGTCGTCAGGCCCGACCTGCGAACCCAATTCGATTCCGGTCCGCCTTCGAGTATCAAGAGCCTCTCGAAGACAAATCCAGGTTTGATAGGTATCTCGAAGCTTCCGATCGATTCTCGGATTCCGTATCATTCGATCATCGGAGACCGCGGCAAGGGTGACACCCCCAACAGCTCGGACGGAGTTGTAGAGTATTCGAGCTCTCATCTGGATGGAGCAGTCTCGGAGTTGATTGTTCCGGCAGATCACACAGCCCACGCACATCCGCTCGCGGTGCAAGAGATTCGTAGAATCTTGCGCTTGGATCTCAAAGAGAGAACGTCCAAGAGAGCGCGTGTGGCGCCTGCGGCACGAGGTAAGCAATCCAAGTAAGGCTTGTTCTGGTCATGAAGGCTCTTGTTGCGAAATTCCTGTGGATACTCTTCGTCATCCTTCTGGGAGGATGGTGCGTGCTGGTGTTGCTTTTTTCACCAGCTTTGTCGGAGCCGTTTCGGATACCCGCTGCCACGATCTCTGGGGCAGTGCTGCTCCTTTCGCTTTTTCGTTGGAAGCGACGCGCTATCCTCAGGGTAGCAGCGTTGACCATATTCGTGGCGACTGGAGGCTTGTGGGCATCGCTACAGCCAAGCAACGAGAGAGATTGGACGCCGGAGAGCGTCGCAACGCCGTGGGCTGAAATCAAAGGAGATGAGATTACTATCCACAACATCCGCAACTTCACGTACCGCTCAGAGGAGGATTTCGATCCGATATACGAGGACAGGACTGTAAATCTCAACGACCTGAGTGAGGTAGACCTCGTCGTTTCGTACTGGGCTGGTAAAGCGATCGCCCACATCATGGTGAGCTTTGGATTCAAGGACAAGGATTTCCTCGCCGTATCGATAGAAACTCGAAAGGAAAAAGGAGAGGCGTACTCTGCCGTCAAAGGGTTTTTCCGGAATTATGAGTTGACCTATGTGGTAGCCGATGAACGTGATGTGATCGGAGTTCGTACCAATCATCGCAAGCCTGCCGAGCGGGTCTACGTGCTGCGCACGCGGATGTTTCTCGGGAACGGCAAGAAGCTCTTTCTCAACTACATGAACAAGATAAATGAGCTCCGCGAGCGACCCGCCTTCTACAACACCTTTACCACCAACTGTACGACGCAGGTTCTGGCGCACGTAAAGGCGTTCGGCGCCAAAGCAGCATATACGTGGAAGATCCTCTTCAGTGGGTACGTTCCGGAGTACCTCTTCGAGGGAGAGAACCTGATGCCAGGTCTCTCGCTGGAGGAGATTATGAGTCGTTCTCTAGTCAACGAGAGGGCGCAAGTTGCGGGGACGAGTCCGGATTTCTCGGTGAAGATCCGAGAGGGGGTTCCTCACCCTGTTCCTCGCGATGCTCCTGTTCAGTAATTCAGTAGCAGCGCTACAGACGACCAACTGGACCACGGACTTTCTAGTCCGCCTTATGCTTGGATCGTGATGCTATTGGCAAGCGGAGCGGAAGCTCCGCGGTCCAAGGGCACAGGGCCCCCAACTGGACCGCGGACTTTCTAGTCCGCTTTGTGCTTGAGTCGTGATGCTATTGGCGAGCGGAGCAGAAGCTCCGCGGTCCAAGGGGGTAGAGCCGAAAGACTGGAGTAGCAAAAACTTCAGCTAGGTAGATTTCGTCTATCCTCGCTTCATCAAGAGAAAGCCCCCAACCAAAAGGATACACCCAATCATCTTGGCGAGCCCAAAGGGTCGAACTGGAAAGCCAAGGAGCCCATAGTGATCGATTATAATCGACGCAATCACCTGCCCCACGATGATCAGACCCATTACGAGGAGTGCCCCGAGGTCTCTGCTTGCGAACGCTACTACAGCAACGAACGTCGCACCTAAAACGCCTCCAAACCAGGCCCACCAAGGCGTACTCGAGAGGGTCTGTTGAGATGGGAGGGGGATGCGCATCAGCGTAACCAGGGCTACGAGCACAAGGAATCCGACGGAGAAATTGACCGAGGCTCCCAAGAGAGCATGCCCCAGCGACGAACGGAGTTGAGCATTCATGGCTGTTTGGACCACAGTGCCAGCACCGGCAAGGATGACTGCGGCTAACAAGAGAAGTTCCATAAGCGCAAATTACCCTGCTGGTAGGGCATTGGCTACGCATCTTTTATCCAACTGAAAGTGAGGAAGAGCAGGATTGTTTCTCAATCAGCTCTTGCCGGCTCCCTTAGCTGTGGTACTAAAGCGCTGTGACGAATCAATCTCCAAACGACGATAGAGCCGCCCTGGTAAAATTTTTTGGCAGCCTCCGCCACACCAAGGCTTTCGAGCCGGTACGAGACCTCGTGCGGGTCGTGTCAAAGGGATTGTTCGTAGATGAGCGCGGAGTCGAGACAGTTACCGAATTATACCGGGCTTGGATCCTCGAAGAGAGTAAGGGTGTCGCTCAAAAGACTCACGACAAATGCCGCCAACGGTTGTTCGGAGAACAGCAGCCGATCCGCCAATACTTGGTCGAGGGGAAGAATGTACTGGCAGGCTTTCTCATATCTGCCCCCATCTCCGATCCACATCAATTTGGATTGCCGTACTATTTAGGCTCACTCCTCTCTACGCAGAACTATATCCATCCCGCAGATCCTCTATTGAAGAGCATCAAAGGGGTCGAGTTCAAACACGGTAAGGGTGGTTTGGAGGCTGTAGTCCAACGCCGCGGAGGAGCCATAACTGTTTCGGATGGTATCTTGAAGGGCTTTCTGAATCTTGCCGGTACCTCTCGTTTTCTTCAGAGGCGCTACCCAGGGATAGAGCAGAATTTATCGACCTGTCTCCGCGTTTTGATAGGCTTGGTACGTCGCGCGCGTACTGTTCCTCGAACCTTCCCGATCCTCGTTCCGTTCGATGTGCGGAGTTCGAAGACAAAAAACATGCGAGCTGCAGGTAAGTTTCTCTTCATCGAGGAGAGAGGTACGCTACAGCGAGTTCTGGAGCTCAACGGCAGAAATCTGAGTGGCTTCCTAAGAGAAGAACTGGTGCGAGCACCGAAGGAAAAACTCGGATCCTTCAAGCTTACCCCCAAGCACCGAGATCTGATGGGGTTCTATGATCTCCGGGGACGCCGGGCTTCGGTTCACGCGCGTGCGTACGGTGAGTTTGCAGAGCTCATCCGACGTGCCCGAGAGCCGCGTGAGCGCTTTCCTGGTTGGTTTACATCTGCAGAGTGCTTCGAGAGATTCTCGTCGTTCTACCAATTGGCCCAGCCGATAGAGAAACGGAAGATCTCCGGTGCATTGGAGCGCTTCGGGGTATCGGGAGACTCGTTCAAAATCCACGGTGGTTGGATATTCATTCTCTCCCGAGAGCAGACCGTTATGCGAGTGATCGCAAAGCATATCCGCTTGCCCGGGCATCGGCGCTAGGGAACCGAGGCAAACCTATGTTTTTCCGCACCTGAACGTGCACGTGCTCGTAAACGTGAACGTTCCCGAAAACTTGAGTTTTTTGTTTCGGGCACGTTTACGTCTACGTTCACGTGATGTTTTCAAAAATGAGACCACAGCCAAGTCTCGCCTCGCTTCCCTACGGGCAGCGCGTCATAGTACTCGGCAGATCCCGCAACGCCTTAGCGGCCTGCAGACGATAGTCCTCAGTTCGCATGCGGTTGTCTATGAATCCGGGAGGATGCGCAGGTGTCTTGCAGCTTGCTATCGCCTGCTTCTTGGCGAAAGCAGCTTGATTAGTGAGTCTGGTAATCAGCTTATTGATGCTTCGCTTTCCTCTCGTCGTGCTGGATGTGAAGCAGAGGTTTGCTGGGCACCGGTACGAATCACCGCCGAATTCGAGCGCTAGACGCTCCATAATAAGGTCGTAAGTGCTCTTTGCTGCCGCTACTTCCACCGTCAGTCCGGAGCCTCCACAGCGGCGAGACTTGCCTGCAAACAGTCCCACCCGGCGGTGGAGGGCGGTTATCGCAGAACGAGAGCTGCGGAGTTTTCTCGACAAGATCGTCGGTGAGCACGAGTCCTCCCATACCTCACTGCGGCGGTCTGGATCGATCTCCGAAGGTGTATCGATCTGCTCGAAGGCATCGTCGACTCCATCCTTGTCGCTGTCGTTGCCACTCGGCACTATGTCTGTAGATCCGTCGCCATCTTGGTCGAATGCCTCGTCGGTATCCGATTTTCCATCGTCATCTGAGTCAGTGTCGCGGTAATCCGGTGTACTATCGCTGTCTGTGTCGGTAGGACTGAGCGGATCTCCTCCTGAGTCAGGATCGAAGGTATCATCGATGCCGTCTCCGTCCGAATCGTTATTCGACGGGGGAGTGTAATCCTCGTCCGTTGGATCTTCGAGGGAATCGGGTATGCCATCCCCATCGCTATCACCATCGTCGTAATCGGGAGTTCCATCCCCATCTGTGTCGGGTATCGGAAGCGGGTCTCCACCCTGGTCTGGATCTACGCTGTCATCGAGCCCGTCTCCATCGTTGTCGTCGGTAGGATCAAGTAAGCCATCACCATCGTCATCCTCTCCGCCAGCTTCGATCACATCAGGAATACCGTCTCCGTCAGAGTCTCGATCGGTAAAGTCTGGCGTTCCGTCACCGTCACTGTCAGGGGGATTCAGTGGCGTTCCGCCGTTGTCCGGATCGAATTCGTCTGGGATACCGTCGTTGTCCGTATCGAGCGGAGAGTCGGGATGGCCATCCTTGTCCTGATCCTCTCCACCACCTTCGATAATGTCCGGAATACCATCGCCGTCCGAGTCGAGGTCCCGATCGTTGGGTTTGCCATCACCATCTGGATCGGTTGTTCCCTCGGTATTGTCGCTGATTCCGTCGTTATCCTCATCGGGATCGTTGGCAGGAGGGGAAGGGGTGGGGGTCGGAGTGGGGGTAGCAGTCGGCGGCACGCCTACGCACGCCGCCGTCACTGCAGGTGCGGGCTCTGTTTGCGTCAAGGTCGAATCGATCTGCTGGTCATCGATGTGTCCGACTGCGCTGAAGTTGTATGCTCCAGTGGTCGCTGGGAGGGTCACAGTGAAGGTGAGTGTTCGCGAGGAACCGGCAGGAATATCAAACACCCGGTACCAGCTCAAAGTCGTACCAGATACGAGGGGATCGCTAATTGATTGACCGTTGTAGACACTCGATCCCGTTTGGTACGTAGGCAGTGCTGGCGAGATCGGCAGCGATACCTGAATGTCATCTAGTCGAGCTGGTACCGTCCCGGCGTTGGTGATCGTCAGGCTTAAGGAGAGAGTTCCACCCGGCAACACGCATGTGGGGGTTGTGGGAGAGGTAACAAAGCTACTGAGGCTGACCTTGTTTTCCGGTGAAGGGATAGAAGGCAATCCTCCGAAACTCGAAGTGTCAGTATGTTTGACCTCGTTACCACTGCTGATGTAGTTGGCTGGATAGATCTTCGTGCTCGTCGAAGGATTACCCTTTACTCGAAACACGTACGTTTGCACGTAGTCCGAGGGGCCTTGATTGATCTTCGACAAGAAGAGCGTATCTTGAACTGTACGATTCTCACTCCCAGTCAGGGTCATTCTCACACTTGAGAGTTCGAACGCATCTGCTCTCCACGACGAGAGAACCGCTGGAGTGAAGGCGAAAATTCCTGCGCTTCCTACCTGCCCTGTGTTTCCTCGAACTGTTATCGTAAACAGCCCGCCCACTTCGGGTACGGCAGGAGATATCGAGACACCGAACACCTTGTTGGGATTTGCAGAGATCGTGTCGTACGTCGTCAAAGAGAATGTCTGATCGCATACGGCAGTAGTAAGCTCTGGGGAGCCATCATAGACTACAACGTCGTGGTTTTGAGGGGTCGAGGTTTGGCGTGTTGCCGAGAGATAGAAGAATACGACGGTACTCTGACCAGCCCCGAGCGGCCCGACATGACTTACGCCGTTCTCGTATGGCGCAGGAGAGATCACCGCACCTTTGAAGTTGTCGACCGCGACCCACAGATCATCGATAGCAGCGCCGGAATCGTTGGAGATCCTGTAGCCGACATATCCGCTCGATAGTTTTGGTGTGAGGCTAGGGTCAAAGTAGAAGATCGGTGACGAGATGCGGGTAACCGAAACGCTGCGGGTACTACACGGAGTCGCATGTGCTTCCTGGCACGTGACCGTGGCAAAGGTGCAGAGTAGCGCTATGAGTGCGAAGGCTGTTAGTGCTGAACTTCTGAGAGTGCGGAGCAAAGTAATCATGGCGATGTTTCTCGATCTAAA
>JBILEW010000074.1:0-19555 GCA_044351885.1 Bdellovibrionota bacterium | reverse complement strand
GTAATAACACATAAAAAAAGCGCCCCTAGCCTGCGAAGGCTAGGGACGCCCTTGTAGACGCTACAAACGTCTGACTACTTCTTCTTAGAAGCCTTCTTAGCGGTCTTCTTCTTAGGAGCGGTCTTCTTCGTAGCTTTCTTTGCTGGTTTCTTAGCTGCCATTTTCTTTTTCTCCAATGTTGACGAGGTCTGAGCGTCCTCAGTATCCCGTCTACCTTTGTTTACCGATCTCGCTCCACTAACCGGATTCTAGTGAGAATTCTCCCCAAACCCGCAAGCATCGCTTGACCGAAACTTGTTTCCTCACGCGCCGCTGAAGCTATTCAATAGTGAACGTTGCTTCGCAGTATCACTCGTGAGTCTGTCTGCCCCTCCTATCGGCTGATAGGATGTAGAGCTTAACATGCACTGCACTTTACTAGCTGCCTACCTCTATCTTGCGATCAGTTTTAATAACTTCGCAAGAAAGAATTTTTCGTGCAGCTTCGAGGGACCTTCTCACTCAGCCTCTCGACTGAGCTCAAGACCCTCGACAAACCTTTCTCAAACTCCGCGCCTCACCCATCTACTACCAGTGAGCCGCGTTGTAGCGCTTTGTGACGAGAAGAATTCGCGACCGACTTCCTCTTATCGAGCACCTCTTCCTCGTCAATTGCTTGACGAGTCATCCACAGTGCTCCGCGCTAATCTGGGTGCAGGTTGGCACCGCTGTTCGAGATTGGCAAGTCCTTATTTCAACTTGTGTGATGACGCTCGCTAGACAAGGGTCGCACTTTTTTTTCGAGTTGGAAATCTGCGCGGCTCGATTGAGCACGATCGCAGCGTGATCACAAAAACCGAACTGCCATTTTTGCGCGGAAAAACACGCATTCAGTTACTCCCGTTCGATGGAGTGAGCAACGATGCTAGTCGAAGAAGGAACTCTCGCAGTGCACCACTCCGACTGATTCAGATGGAGGCTCCTAGATCGAACTAGTGTTACATCCCAGCGCATTACTTTCGCATTCACGCCTCGCGCACTCGAGGCGTCTCCTTCGATCAGCCCTTCGATACTTCAAGCGACGCGCTGACGAATCGGCGCATTGCGAGACATGCGAGATTCTCGTGAAGCTCCGCGCGCACCGTTCGTCTCTCTGCCGTCGCCTTCCCCCTGAACCACGATTCAGGAGGTAGAAACGAGCTGTAGGCGATGCGAACTCGACGCAGGTGACACACCCAAACTCTGCGCGGGCATCTTCGGCTGCACAGCGCAACTCAATCAAACAAATCAAAGGGTTAAACCCGGCTATTCGCCCCTGCTCTACCTGCCATAGCAGCCTGACTACTTATATTGCACGGCTACCGTGATGCCGTGTCGAATACCCTGAGAGACTCCCTCGCGACATATATGAGAAATTCGTGATCCGAGGCACGGAGACTCTCAACCCCATCACACACACTGCCGATACCATATGAAGAAGGATTTCGTCTTCGCGCACGGGGTTGCACGGTAGACCACTCTCACCCAGCTGGACCCTGAGAGACGAAATGTTTCACGACTGCGTCTGTCTGCTGTGGATACCACCGAGATGGCTGATACTACTGAACTAATGAGCGCTCAAAGTTGGGAGTACACCCGGGGATACGCCGGAGTATTCGGGACAGCGCCTGCTCCCTTTGTGACCACCATTCGAACACTCTTGAGCGAAGAGTCGAGTGGAGCAACTCAACCGGCAGCTTCTACGCTCTACCAGCTCCTACGACTCGTAAAGAGTCCGTCCCTCTTCGCCCCCTTCTATTTCGCCGCATCCACATTCATGCCCACGGTGATATCGGGCACGTGCCGAACTCCTGAAGCAAGCGTCCTTAAGGCATTCTCTTCGTTCGAGATCGCTTCCTTGTTAGGGGTGATTTATCTTTGGCGGCGGGCGCAAGCACTTTGCGATGCCGACGAATTGAAATGCCTCGAGGAGCCCCTGATCGAGGAGGTGAACCTCGGCTTCCTGGTGGGCAGAGCTATTCCCTGTATTGGGGCGGGCCTCTGCGTATTGCAGGCGGCTGCCCCCATACTGGGGCTTGCCGCCTTTCTGCGTCACGACGCAAACGGGTTCAAGGAGCACAGAAGGCTCCTGAAGAAGCAGAACCAACGATGGGACTGCGACCTCGAGATGCAACGCTGGGGATGCACGCGTGTTCAGATCGGCTCGGTGCTTGCTCAAAGCTTAGGGTATGGCATCAAGAGGGCGAACGCCCTGACGAATGGCCTTATCGGCCTTACGCAAGGCTCCTCGGGAGACGACATGGAGCTAACCAGCGATGTCAAAATGGCAGCTCTGTGGTGCGAATCGATTCGTACGACGAGAAAAGCCCCAGAGGTTGCCCTTGCAGCCAAGTACTACCCCACGTATGCTGCCCTGCAGGATGCCTTAGGAACGCTCGATACCCTTCAACGGGATCCTTCACAGGCCTGTTGGCTCCAGAAAGGAAGGGAGGACCTGCCACCGCACCAACTGCAGGACACCCCAGGGCGATCATCCTCCGGAAAGGCCCCCGACGAATTCGAGGCGATGCAGGCAGAGCTCGCTGCGGGCGACGTGACGCGAGAGTCCAAGTAACACGAGCAGGGATATTAGCGAAGCCAGGTGATACTGACCTGCGGTCTCACGTTTGACCTAGCACGTGAACGTGCTCGTAGCACTAGTGTCCAATAGCGCGCACATCCAAATGACATAATTGCCTGTAGCGATTGTATTGTCGTGAGGTTTTTCGATTTTTCGATTTGAATTTATTTGGGGATTTCAGGGGTCTTGCCAAATGATGAGGCATGAACCTAGGAAAGACCATTTTTGCTCAGCTCATCGAGTTGCTTCCCCCTCGTTACGAGTTCAACAAGTGCGTTGAACGGTATGCAAAGAAACGTGAGGCGCGCGGGTTCTCGTTCTGGGACCACTTTCTCTGCATGAGCTTTGCGCAACTTACCTACCGAGAAAGTCTGCGAGACATTGAGGTTTGTCTTCGCTCTCAGGGTAAGAAGCTCTATCACATGGGAATCCGAGGCTCCGTTTCTCGGAGCACTCTTGCTTATGCTAACGCCAACCGGGACTGGCGGATTTTTGCCGATTACGCACGAGTACTCATCGCCTATGCTCAAGAGCTACATAAGGCGGAGGAGCCATCGCTCCTTGAGCAAGTATCCAGCGCTGTTTACGCGCTTGACGCAACCATCATCCAGGTCTGCTTATCGCTCTTTCCATGGGCACCGTACAACCGCGCACAAGGCGGGATAAAAATGCATACGCAACTCGATCTAAAATCGAAAATCCCCACTTTTATCGCCATTACAAGCGGAAAAACATACGAGCTGTCAGTGCTCGATACCCTGCAGTTAGAGCCGGGAGCATTCTACGTCATGGACCGTGGGTACCTTGATTATGGACGTCTTTTTAGGCTCGACCAGGCTAAGTCGTTCTATGTCATCCGAGCTAAACGAGACATCGGCTATCGCCGAGTATATTCACGCGCAGTAGACAAAGATACCGGGCTGCGAGTCGATCAGACTATTTGCTTGACCAATGACAGAGCCAAGAAAGTCTATCCTTCTCAGTTGAGGCTCATACGGTTCTTCGATGCCAAGACCAAAAGCATTTCCTCTTTCTGACAAACAACTTCGACCTTCCTGCTCTCACTATTGCTACGATGTACCGTTCGCGTTGGGACATCGAGCTCTTCTTTCGCTGGGTCAAGCAACACCTGCGAATCAAATCCTTCTTCGGAGTAACGGAGAACGCTGTGCACGTTCAACTTTGGACCGCCATTTGCACATACGTGCTCGTCATCATCGCCAGGAAGAAGCTTGGTTTGACCAATCTCAGCCTCTACACAGTTCTACAGATTCTGAGCATCTCAATTGTCTACAAAAAGCCTATTTTACAGGCTTTCAACGATTCTTCTTACTTCTCTGATGAGCATGAGCCCCACAAGCAGCTGAACTTATGGGATATTCATGTTGGACAGTAGTGGCACGAGTACGTTCACGTGGTAGAACGGCAGGTATGCGCTTACAAGGACATTAAACGGACGTTCTCAATCGAAAGGTTGTACCCCTCGTAGATAATCTCACGCCGAAGGTATAGCACGAAGGGAGCGGAGCATCGCTTTGCACATCCGCACGCCACTCCGCCTATCGCGCCCTCTATAACCTCCACTACGCTTGGAGGAAAGCCGGACACTACCACGAGCCGCTCCGGAGGAGGCGACAACCCGCATGGGCCCCCGAGGGACCTGCACCCGAAATGTGGCTCGTCCATTCTGGAGTCGCATCATCTTGAAGCCTTCGCATCGAAACGAGTCGTGCGCCAAGGACACCGGCACGTCCCCATTCCCATCCCCCGTCAGCTCTCCCCGGACTCTCAAAGGCCTAGTCGAATGTGCAGACGCACCTCGCCTCAGCGCTATTGAACTCACACTCGGCTTCGTCCCACCCTTACAACGAGGCGTCATCGAAACCCCAAGAACGAGCTGTTGGTCGAGCGACGAAACCAGTCCACCCAGAGAATCAGTAATATCGACCGTACTCGAGCTTGCGGTAGAATTTCCCGAAACGCCTATGAGAGCAGCTGGCCGAGAGGCCGGTAGCTGAAAGGGGTCTCCCAACGCTAGACGTCTTAGGGAGCTTGCATCCGCTCCTGCGCCAAACGAGACAGAGATGTCGGCTACTCCCGTGGCATGCAGAGTCAAGCGAACGCTCACGTCACCATCCGCCTTCTGTGCGGCGAACAAACCCTCCGCCCAGAGGATCGTCACCTTGTCGCTACCTTTGAAGACTCGCACTCCGTGTCTGGGAGAGATGGGCACCATGTCGATGTGGAAAGCTGCTATAGATTGGATCGGAGCCTGCCTGCCGGGTTCAAAGTCGATACTCGATGGAGGATTGGCGTACACGACACCGTTGGGCGATATGTACAGAGTCGACAAGGTGGTGTCGTAGAAGGGGAATGGGAAAGGGAGATCGAGGCGGTAAAACTCCCCCTCGTCGGCTCTTTGCACTATCGGTTGACTGTCCGCCGCTGTATCGATGCTTCCTTGGGACGCCAAATTGGACACGTTCAGATCATAGACACAAGCCGGCTCAACACCTCCACCTTCCGGAAGGGGCTTCGTCTCATTGAAGAGCATACGGCCCACATCCACGCTGCGCTGCGTACGCACCAGAGGGGTTCTGCGTCCACCGTCGTACAGCGAGCTGCGTTCTAGACCGGCCCCGTAGAGGCGCTCCAGCGCCTGCGCATAAGACAAGTTTGGTTCGGCTGCAAAAAGCAGTGCAAGCGCTCCCACGACGTGAGGTGTGGCCATTGAGGTGCCGGACAGCTTCACATATCGATCCCGTGGAAAGGTACTATAAATATCCACACCAGGAGCCGCGATATCGACCGTCGTGGCGCCGTAATTCGAGAAGCCCGCCAGATTGCCCCACTCATCCAGGGCTGCGACCGACACTACGTTGGCTATCTCGAAATTTGCCGGATACGAGGGTTCTACGTCGTTGTCGACGCCCTCGTTACCTGCAGCAGCAACAAAAACTATCCCGGCCTCTTCGGTTCTCTGAATCGCATCGGCCAGTGCTGCAGCATACCCCGAACCACCCCACGAGTTGTTCGCTACCCGAACGTCGATTCCCCTACTCTTCATCGCCAGCATGTAATCGATCGCCGTAATAGCGTCAGAGAGGGAGCCGGCACCCGCAGCACCTAGAAACCTCAGTGCCATGATCTTGACGCGCTGATTGACTCCCACCACGCCTTGGCCGTTTTGGCCGACGGCTCCGATCGTCCCGGCGACATGAGTTCCGTGTCCGTTCTCATCCTGCGGATCTCCCGGACGTGCGGCGTTTTGCATAGCGTTGATACCATGCACATCATCGACGTAGCCGTTGGCATCGTCGTCAATCCCGTTGCCTGGAACCTCTCCCGGGTTACTCCACATGTTGTCGCGCAGGTCCGGATGAGTGTAATCCACTCCAGTGTCTATCACCGCGACTACCACGTCCGACGAACCGGTCGATACGTTCCAGGCCCTCTGTGCGCCTATACCTGCCCCATCCCCAAGTCCCCACAACGAGGAGAACATCGGATCATTGGGCGCTGCTGCATCGATGCGAACCTCGTAGTTGGGGGAGCACGCAGCGACCTTCCCCGCAGCAAGTAGATCTCTGCAAAAGGTATCGTGCGGATCGACGGGAACACTGGTGCCAGTCCCGCCCGAGCTGTGACGTCGAGCACTTTTCACGGTGTCGAGAAGGAAGATTCCACGGGCTAGCCGCTTCATACCGGCTACGCCATGCGCTTCGATAGCTCGCATGGCACGAGCCTCTATGCCCGAAGCGGGCAAGGTAATCAGGTATTCACCTGGGAAAACCCGTCGCGGATTTTTCGGAGTTTGGGCCGCTACAGGAGTGATGGTCAGCACGTAGGCCACTACGGCAACCAGCGAGCGGACACACGTCTTGCACAGCGATGCGCGGCTGAACAACACCGTCACAGAACAACCTCGGCATGAACCAACTGACTAAACTGCTTGACCCTTTTACGGGCCAGGAGGATTCTGCGCTACCGGAGGACACCTGCTACCGACAATCGTAGAACCCGTAATTCAGAGTTATCGGCCGTGCGTGGAGAAACTTGAGCTCTGGAATCGAAATTTTTTCGGCACCTGTAGCTAGGGAAACGAGGGGAAACCTATCACTCAATCACGTGAACGTGCTCGTGCACCTGAACGTAAACGCACCCCAAACGAAAACATCAAGATGTCGGGCACGTGCACGTGCTAAGTTCAAAAGTGAGACCACAGATGAGTTTTGGCTCGCTAGAAAGGTGCAACCTCCGCGGCTAATTACATTGCCGTCTCAGCGAATGGGATCACACCTTCGGCAACAAAGAGACCTCAAGCTTCCCTTCACGTATGAAGCGAGCCAGGTTACCGGCGTTCATCTGCGCCTCCTGTACTTGTCCTCCATTCTGTGCGGTACAGCGCACGGTGTACTTAAACCCCTTACTTACAGAATCCTTCCACACCTCGTAGACGTAGGGTCCATTTTTTCCGTTCGTCAGAGCCCAGCGAGTTCCGATGACCTTCGAAACAACCGGCGCACGCGACTCCTCGCGGGCCACGTACTTCTCGAAAAAGAAACGAGCTCGTTCCCACGCCATACGATCGTCATCCCACGAGATCACAAAGGTGCGTGGACTCGCCAGAACCGCGGCGCGCGCTTGATCATCGACCGTTTGGTCAACCTCGAGCCCATCTTGATTCGCTTTGATTATCGAGGCGATCGAACCAGGCCTGGGTTTCGGAGCGGAGCACCCTGTAACACATGACACCACCACAAGAGACGAGAGGAAAAACCGAAACGAGCGCATGGATAGCGTTCCTGTAAAGAGAGAGTTTCACCCACGTGCAAAACTCACACCCCTCGGGTGAACAGCACATGATTACCTTTGATTTCACCACAATTGGATTACTTTGGGCACAAAAAAAGCGGCCACGTGGGCCGCTTTCAAAGCTAGGAATTCAACACAGCGTTCCTGTTAGCTGAATGAACTACCGCATCCGCACGTTCTCTTGGCATTCGGATTCTTGAATTGAAATCCTGTCCCGTGCAGACCTGATACGTAGTCCACCACTGTACCACGAATGTATCCAGCACTGATCGGGTCGATGACGATCTTCGTCCCACCGAAGTCGAGCGCCAGATCTCCCATGCGCTCCTCTTTGTCGAAGTCCAGGCCGTATTGGTATCCAGAGCAGCCTCCGCCTACTACCGACACGCGCAGGAAATCGCCCTCTTCGCCCTCTTCCTTCAACGCTTTTGCCACGGCCTCAACCGCTGCATCCGTGAAGAAAATCGGCATCTCATCAGTGGGAACGAATCCATCCGAACCGTCTCCTGCTACGTTCTTGGGACCCGAACCACTACTACATGAACCTGCACTTGCTGTCATAAAATCGACCCTTCTCGAGAATGAGGCCTTACTATCAAACGGCCTTCTTATTCGATGTTCCGTGAGCGGAACTCCTCCTTACAGTGTACTTAATATCGTGGTTGTTTCACAAGATTCGGTGTGCGAATCCACGCGAATAGCAGAGAAAATTCATACTTTTACCGCTCTTAAGCCCCTCGGCGCCGCTCACGAGCAGTGATTCCCAGGAAGAGGCTAAAAGCTCGTTATCGCCAGGAAATGACGAACCTTTCGCCCCTATGCTAGCAAGATACAGATCATCAAAAGCCCCTCTAACACGCTGATTTAACAAACTAAACACAATCAACTCATGTTTGCAGTTAGCTGAGCCGACAGTTTTCTGTAAGGACAGCTAACACCGCATCTCTTCGAGAAAGAGGGTGTGTGAGCTTTCGTGGTTGTGGCGGTACAGATGGGAAGCTTTCGCTCCTCAAAGTTGTTGAGTCGTTATCTCGAACAAGGTGTTCTCGGAGGTTTGGCGCTCCTGAGTGTAGCGCTACCGGTATCTGCCACACCTCCGAGCGAGTCGGGACCCGAGCGTGCCCGATACTCTGCCGAGGAGACACGGTCACTCCGTTTTACCCCCCTGCAACTCACCGGTGGTAGCAAACTGACCCTCATCTCCCCCCTGAGGTGGTCGGACGTAGCTGATGAACTCGTAACGACCCTCAACAACACGCATGCAGAATACACGCAGCGCTTCGCCTCTATTCCGGCCTTCAGCACCTCTATACGCTTGATGGACGAGCAGTCCTTCTACGAGTTGACCGGCGCTCCCGCATGGACCAATGCGATGTTCATCCGAGGACAGATCGTGATCCCTCTCTCTACGACTCAACCGATCGATCTCGAAAACCTCCACAGATCGGTCAAGCATGAGTACACACACGCCATCATCTCGGCCCTCTCGGGAGGCCGAGCGCCAGGATGGCTCGACGAGGGGCTCGCTCAACTCGCCGAGGGCGAGGAGCATCCGGCTCTCAGAGCGTCTCTCAAGAGCTGGCTGCAGGTGAACGACCCCGTTCCGCTGTCGCTCCTGCAGGGGGGCTTTACCAAACTCAGCACGCCTATGGTGCCACCCGCCTATGCGCAATCACTCTTAGCCTCCAAAGCGATCGTCGATACCTACGGGTTCTCGAAGATCGGAGTCTACCTCGCCGCACTGCGAAAAGGGGTCGACAAAGATCGCGCATTCGCGACCGGCTTCGGGATCTCTCCAGAGGTGTTCGAGCAGAAGTTGGCGAGCGCACTCAAGACGTGGGGCGCGCAGTACAAAACGCAGAGTTGACAGACAGAAGCGCGTTGACCTACAACGAAACCTTCCCCGAGTACCCCGTCATCTCGAGATATCCGATCACCGATTCATCCGATGCAGCGACGGGCCCCTCCCAATACCGCGGCAAACTCGCTCCACCCTCTCCTCCCACTTCGCAAGCAGGAACCCTCGCAGAGACCACCACAGAGATGGAGTGAGCCGGAATCTCCAAGCGCCACGACACCGGATATTCGGCACCCGACTCCGGACTGCGCCACCGCTGGAGCGGCGTCATTGAGAGATCCTGCGCTCCGAGCTGGATCGATGCAGAGGGGGTACGCAGAGTTCCGCTGACATAATCTGCTCCACCCTTCTCGTCTCGTAGGCGAAAGACCATCAGATTCCGACCATCCCTGAACATCAGCCCCATCCAATCCCATCCTCTTTGTGAATCTTCGAGGGAGTGACTCATAAACTCGTGGTCCATCCACCCAACACCGTGCAGCTCCTGCGCCTCACCGGCACGAACCAGGTTGGCCTCAAGCTGTAGCCCGGGGAGCGAGTAATACATCGAGGCGCACGAAGGGCACCGTCCCTTGCGGCTGTAGCCGTTGTTCCCCTGCAGCCACTCTGCGGAGGTGGCAGCTCCTATCAGTCGTAGAAACGTAGGCCCTCCCTGCGTCTCCCGCACCGGAAGCGAGTATCTAAGAATGTGACTCTTGCCAATGAGATCTGCGGCCCAATCGCCGGACCACGCCATCAAGGTCGACTCCGCTACTCCCGCGACACCTAACCCACCTCCCCCGATGCGGGACGAGAAGGACGTCCTCTGATTACGGATATCGGTCAGTGCACCGTGAGCGAGGTACTCCTGCGTGAAGCCCTCTACCCCTTTGGTAGCCCGTCTGAAAAAGGTGAGTTGAAAACCGTATCGAGGTGGCGCGACGAACGGCTCCTCCCCTTCAGCGTACAGCTGGCCAGTATAGTACCACCACTCGGTTTGATAGTCGGGGTGCGCTCCGTGGTCTCGTGGGAAGGCGAGCAGCGCTCCCTCTTTCGCAACCGAGAACTCAGAGGGCGCAGCACTTACAACTCCCACTCTGCACAAGAGCCCCACCGCCAGGAGCCCGATAATCTTGCTTGCAGTATCCCATGACATAGCACACGTCCTCACACTCTGCCTCTTCTCGAAAACCGCGACTGTCCTCTCGTCATTCATCCGAGAGCGTAGTGATCCCCACAATTTTTCTCGCCGCCAACCAGGATGCCAGCACCAGAGCGATACTGACACACGCAACAAAGGCAACAGCGAAGAAAATCGGAGCTGTCGATACATTGAACTCCAGGGTCCATCCGAAGGAGAGCGGATTAACAAGGGTGGTCAGAACCCATCCCACGACGGTTCCCATGATTACTCCAAGTACGAATGGCACCATACTCACCAGAAACGCCTCCAGCACACTCCAGGCCACCACCTGCGCCGGAGATACGCCGATTACGACCAGGGTCTTCACTTCACGCCGCCTCTCCAACAATAGCTGTAGCCCAGCTACGACCACCCCCAAGACACCGATTCCGAACACGATCCATCGAACACTTCCAGTCACTCGAAACGTTCTATCGAAAAGGTACATGACGAGGTCTTTCAACTCCCGCTGATCGCGAACGACCACACCTCCACGTCCACGTTCCTCCAGCGCCATCCTGACACTCGCCACCTTGGAGGGATCCCGGAGGTAGACGATTAAAGACTGCGGCCTGTGTTCCGGATAGAGCGAGAGAAAAACATCGTCATCGACGAGCACCATCGGCCGCTCCGTGCCGAATTCCTGGAGCACGGCTTGGACGGAGAATCTCCTGTGCTCAATCTCCACGGCATCTCCGATCCTGAGCCCTAGCTTGCGAGCAGCACTCTCGCTGATGAGACACGCCTCTCCTTCGATGAGCCGCGGGAGATCGAGAGAGCCCTCGATGAGCCGATACACACCCCTACCGGCCTGTGTCCCAAGATCGGTTGCACCCACGACCACGGAACTCTCTCCAATAGAGGCTTCGGACTCGTAGTACGGAACTGCAAGGTGTACATCTTCGAGCGCTGCCACATCACGGACAAACGACTGCGGAAGCCTTCCTTCATTCCCGGCACCCTGCACCTCCGATGATACAAAGAGATCTCCTTGCAATCGAGTGTCCGCCCAGCTCGCCAGCGTCCCTCTGAAACTCTCCACCATCAAGGTAAGGGCTACCATGAGGGTAATCGCCACTGCTGCTCCCATCGCAGCCAAGACGTACGCTCTGCCACTCACGCGGACACCACCTGCTGCCAATCTCGCCACCAACGACGAACTCAAGAACCGCACCAGCCGGTGTGTCGTCGATACCGCAAGGGGCGTCATCCCCATGACGAGCACTACGCTTGTCAAAACCAAGAGATAGCTACCCCATAAAGTGGGCATCATCAGTGTGGCAGCGAGCGTCAATGCAAATATCACGATTGTCACCGCAGCAGAGCTCACAACGACCGAGGCGTTGAGCGGTCGAATGTGAACGAACTCCCTCCGGGTTCCAACATTCGGAGAGATTCGCAATGCTTGCACACCACCTATCAGAGCCCCAAGGATCGCGACAGCGATGATCGTAAGGGCCACACCCAACTCACTGAGGAGCAGCCCTCCCCCCTGCAAGCTCTCCATCTCCAGCTTGTAAATCTCTGAGGCGGTACCCGACAAAAAACTCGATATTTCGAGGGTAAGCGGATATCCAACCGTTATCCCCAGCATCGCTCCGATCGTTCCGAGAAGCGCAGCCTCCACGACAACGATCATCAAACACGCGAGTCTGCCAATGCCGAGCGTGCGCACAATCGAGAGCTCCCGAGAGAGGGTGAGCAAGCTCGCGTGAGTTGCCTGTGAAACGAGCAGCACACACACCAGGAGAGTCATCGCCGCCATGATCAGGACATTGAACCGATATGCCCCCAGAAGACGCTCACCATGGGCGACACGTCCCTCTGCAGTCTCGATTCGCAGCGGAGCTCGGCCTAGGTAACACCCTTCGAACCATCGAGTCAGCTGTGCGCGCACCATGGAGGGATCTTCTCCGGCACGCGATTTCACCAGCACAGCATCGAGCGCTCCACGAGGAGAGAGGTCCGCAAAGGCGGCAAGCGCCACCGATACAAAAGCTCCCGAATCCCCTTGCTCTCCGGCATCGGAGATCTGAAGTCTTCCCTCGAGGGTCGCGCCATCAAAATCGAGCACCACACGCTCCCCCTCTGACAACCTCACCCGCTTCGCCACCTGAAGAGGCACAAAGATGGCTGTCGTCTCGCCCATCTCGCCCGTGCTTCGCGGTGACTCCTCTCCGTATCCACCTATACCGACCACTCGGATCGGTAGCGAACCAGACGGCGCTATCAGGCGCGCTCCTTCACGACGAATGGCCCTCATTTCGAACGCCGAGCCGAGCCCAGCTAGGCATGCGCCCACCTCTGACGCCAACAGACGCCCTCCCTGAGGCACGACGACCACAGGAAAATCGTCAGCTGAGATACCCAACGAGCGTTCGAAGGAGCGCACACCAGAAAAGGTAGTGCGCAGCACCGCACTCCAGAGCGTGGTAGCAAGCACCACCGCCGCAAGCATGAGTAGGGGGCGAACAGGGCTACGAAACCATCTGCGGACCACGAAACGACGAAAGAGCCACGTAGTCATGTATGCTCACGCATTCTTACACCACCACTCCGTCTTTCATCCGAACTGTGCGCGAGCAACGAGCCATCGCTGCTTCACTGTGCGTTGCCATGAGCACCGCTATCCCCTCCTGCACCAAAGCCCCCAAGAGCTCGAGAACATTCTCCCCAGCCGTCGAATCGAGATTGCCGGTCGGTTCATCGGCCAAGATCACAGCCGGTCGATGCACAACCGCTCGCGCAATCGCCACGCGCTGCAGCTCCCCTCCAGACAACGAGAAGGGCATAGCTGCCCGTCTATGCGCCATCCCCACCCGTTCGAGAACGGCATCGGCTCTACTCTCAGCCTCATGCGCCGGGAGCCCATTCAAGAGCAGCGGCACCATCACGTTCTCTCGCGCAGAGAGGGTCGAAAGTATGTTGAAATGCTGGAAGACATACCCGAGCTTCGACCGACGAAACGCTCTCAGTCGCGCCTCGGACGCCGCATGCAGCTCCTCCCCCACAAGAGAAAGAATCCCGCTCGTCGGTCTGTCAGCCAATCCTAAGATATTGAGCAAAGTGCTCTTACCGCACCCAGAGGGTCCAACGAGAGCTACGAACTCTCCTCCGCGCAGCTCCATCGAAACGCCCCGCAACACTTCGCTTGTAATCGCACCATCTCGAAATGTCTTCGTGATATCCTGTGCGGAGAGTAGTACTTCGAGCGTCATGACGTCCTGATGATAGCCCATGACCCTCATCATTACCACCAGCTCCATACTCCCGCATGCTGCGCCTGAGTATCCGCCGCGCTTCGAGAAGCTCGCGGATGAAACGAGTCATCTCGAAGGAAGCGAGGCAAAACCTGCCCCTAGCGAGAAAGTGTAGGGACTGCCTCGCTTCCTAAGACTGAACAAGGAGACTAGTAATGCCACGAGCAGCCACACAGAAGAAAACCACTCCCGCCAAACGGAACCGTACCACAAGGAGTTCAGCGCAGAGCGCGTCACGGCCACCAGCACGAGCGGCGTCACAGACGAAAAAGGCGTCTCCTGGGCGAACCCTGGAGGCTTCTCCACGCGCCGAGCAGCCAGGGGAGCGACGCTCTGTGGGTGGAGACCGCGCGCGGGCAAAGAGTCGTTCGCCGAGAACGACTCGAGGTCAAAGCAGTCGTCAGGGAACAACCCGACGGAGAGCGTAGATAGGCACCAGGCAACCGAGGAGGGAGCTGCGTGCCCCTCCTCGAGTTGTCATGTACGTCTGCATCGGTCTGCGAAAGGAACGCCCAGGAGAGCGGCATCGATAAGGGCGATCATTGTTACCTCGACCGCAGCTACTGTATGTCTGAATCGAAAACTCGGACGTAACGAGGAAATGACGAAATAAGGAACTGTACTATGATACCGATCCATACTGGTCAATGTGGGCTGTGCGCGCATTTTGGAGAGCACCACACCAAGACTCGAGAGCTGATTCAGATCAGACAAACTCGCGCGGCGCCGGAGAACTTCGTCGACGAGTGTGGACACCCGAGTCATGCCCCCCTGCATCTACGAGTCACTGCGTTCAGCGGATGCGAAGGCTTCGAGCCAGCCTCTATCGAGCTGTAGAGCGGGACTGGCGAAAGCGAACGATGTCGATCTTTACTGCGGCGATTCGCTCAAAAAAGAGTCTCGCCTTCGCCTCCTTGGCACTTACTGCGCTCGTGGTCGGCTGCGACTCCAAATCGTTCGACAATCCTTCCAGACGACCCACCCCTCGAATATCGGCAACGCCCCAGGCGCTCTTGACAGCTCGATGGAAACCGATGACAACAGAGAGTGTCGTCACCTATCTACCATCGTGCGTGAGCCCCAGTGAATACCCCCTTTGCGTCATCGGCTGTTCTCGACGAAGTGCTCGCCGCTCTGGAGACACTCTCGAACTCCGTGGACCTGCCGAGCCTCGTGCTGAGTCTGAGGAAGAGATTTCCCGAACTTGACCCCCAGGCACTCAACATGGCGGCGGAGATCTTCGTTGCTCGCCGCTCTGCGCCGCAGAAGCTCGGCGACTGGGCACGAGGAGGATACTTTTCTCTCGCTGTCCTGCAACAAGCGAGCAGATCGGCGATAGCCGAGCATCGCGCGCAGGGGTTTCGGGGATCATCGCATGTGCTCGAGATAGGCACGGGCTCTGGGTCGGATACCGCCGCTCTTGCCGCTGTGTGCGGCAAAGTCACGACACTCGAGGCCGACCCTGCTACCTCCGAGCTTGCTCGGCGAAATCTCGAGCTACGCGGAATTTCGAACGTTACTTTCATCGTGGGTACGGCGGAGGAGGTCCTACAGCACCTCGAGGGTAGCTTCGACGCACTCTTCGCAGATCCCGCTCGGCGTTCGCGAGAAGGGGATCGGATCAAGGAAGCTTCCGATTACTCTCCGCCGCTCGACTTCGTCATGAAGCTCTCGATCGGCCACAAGAGAGCTATCAAAGTAAGTCCGGGACTTTTCATCGATGCACCATCGCTGGGATGGAGTCGAGAATTTGTCGGTTACGGATCGGAGTGTCTTGAGCAAACCCTGTGGTACGGCACCGATACTATCGATTCATCGGTGTTTGTCGCGGATATCGGGAAAGGGTGGTCACCATCTCGGGCCGTGCACCCTCTACCACACGCCGAATCTCTCGAGGGATTCATCATAGAAGCTCACGCTGTCGTCAACCGATCACAGGAGGTAGGAAGATTCTTCGCCGAGAGAGGGATACGGCAGATAGCACCAGATGTCGCCTATGGCATCTCCTCTGAAGAACCAACTCCCGATCCTCTGCTCACCTCCTTTCGTATCTTAGATGCATTTCCGTACCACCTCAAAAAACTGAAGCTGTCCGTCAAATCCCTCAGGTGGAGTCGCAGGACAGAGCTCAAGAAGCGCACCTGCCCCCTTGATCTGGAAGAGGTCCGAGCGGCCCTCCCGTTGGAGGAGCATTCTCACGAGGCTCCATTCGGAGTACTCTTCTTCTTCCGATGGCGTAGCGCAACGTGGGTACTATTAGCGGAGAGGGTTCGTGAGTAGCGAGCGAGAGATATTTGAACGCGGAATCAAGGAACTCGGTGTGTCAGCATCCGAGCCGCGAGTAGCGGCACTGTTCCAGTACCTCGATATTCTCGAAGTAACGAACGAGACCTTCAACCTCACCCGCATTCCGCGCTCGGAGTACGCAACCTTGCATCTCCTGGACTCGCTAACATGCCTCCTAGAGATCGAACCACGCCCGGGGCTACGTATACTGGACGTGGGCACGGGAGCGGGGTTTCCCGGTGTTCCGCTTGCTGCCTTCCTTCCCGAAGCTTCCGTCACTCTTCTAGACTCTACCGCCAAGAAGATACGTTTTGTTACTGACACAGCGCGCACATGTGGCATCACCAACGTAGTCGGAATACATGGACGCGCCGAGCTCGTGGCCAAGACAGCGGAGCATCGCAACGCGTACGACGTAGTTGTCTCGCGAGCAGTAGCGGCGTATCCGAAGTTGATGGAATGGCTCCTCCCGCTCGCAAAGAGGGGAGGCCGGGTCCTTGCCATGAAGGGTAGCGGCTATCAGGATGAGATGAAGGGCTGTGAAAAAACTGTCGGGCGCCTGGGAGGTACGGTCGAAAAGATTCGCACCGTGATCCTTCCAGGCACCGATATCGAACGATCCATTATAGTCGTCAGAAAGATCTGACCCGCGATCCGCTTAGGCGGCTTTCGCTGCCAGTACTCGCTCAGACCGCGAGACCTTGGAGCGTGGACGACGACGGTGGATAGGACGCCGGTCGACCAAGCGGAGCTCGATCTCCTCCTGCTCCTCCTCGAAATTTGGCATCTGTCCCAAATCCTCGCTGTTCATCGAACCACGCAGCTCACCGTGAAGGGTCTCGAGAGCCTTTTTCTTGACACGCGAGATGTGACACCGGCTGTATCCGAGCGACGATGCGATGTCCATGATCTGCTGCTCTTGAATGAAGATGCGCTTGATAATCTCCCTTTCGAGGGCATCGAGCTTCTCACACGCTGCCGCGCTCTTGTCGTGCAACTCCTTACGCCACAGAGCTTCGTCGGGCATAGGAGCGTCTTGACTCGTCAGAGCCTCTGCAACTTCGGAAGAGCTCAATCCACGAAACTGGTGGCCTACGAAGTGCTCTCGCTCACCACGCTCTAACTCGGCCTGCTCTACCTGAAAGACCGGTATCGAGTGCGAGGCTGCCGCAGTCGAAACCGCACGAATCAAGTTCCCCTTGAGATGGTAATAAAGGAAAGTCATAAAACTTGCGCCCTTGTAGGGGTTGAAGCGCTTTACTGCTTCGCACAGGGAGAGGTCTACGATGCTGTCGACCTCTTCGAGGTCCAAGCGAGCGTGCCATCCTCGGAGAATGCTGCGTCCGAGCTTGCGAGCTTTGAGGCGATACTTAACGATCAAGGCTTCCTGCTGCGCCGGGGTCGTAGCGCCCTTCTTCTCTTGGGCTACCGCAGCCAAATCCACCACCTTGTCAGACTTTTCCCGCGCAATCTTCGAGGCACGCGCTGCAACCGCGTCACTTATCTTTCTCCCCTTATTCTCGATCGTAGATGAAGCAGTCATGTGCTGTAGCTCCCTGAGGTAAACTGATCGTTTCAGATACCCGCACCGAAAAACGTCAACGAATATCTGCCCCCTTATCTGCTGGGCATAACGATTTGCTTCACAAAAAGATAAGCTATTGGAAACAGTAAGTTTCTCGGCTATTGTCAAGCTGTTACGGGATGTATTTCGGAGTTACCTTGCGCAGTCAGACTGCCGATAGGCCATAGAGGGCGCGTTCAAGCCCGGGGAGAGGATACCTGTAGTGACGGAACGACAAAAACTCTCGGAAGACGAGGCGAATAACCTGGTATTGGAGCACCGGGGGTGGGCAGAGAGCATCGCTCGTGCTGTGGCTCGCGGCTGGAATCTCGACTGGCGCCTCGATGGCCTCGACGGCGCAGCCATGGAGGCGTTGATCTTCTGCTCGCGCCGATTCGACCCCTCGCGCGGCATCCCCTTCAGAGGATACGCACGTAAACGCATACACGAAGCATCAACCGATGCGGCGCGCAAGTCAAAGGGCTGGTCGCGCGGTTCGGCCAACGCATCTGCGACAGAGGCGAAAGCTCGCGAACTCTCCGCTGAGTTGTACGGAGTTTTCCCCGAACTGCGTGAAGGGCGACTGCCCGTCCAGGAATCCTCGGGCAACGACGAGCAAGACTTTCGCTCCGCAGTACGAGAACTCCTCGTAGGAGCCAGTATAGTTGCTACTCGACAAGCGGTAGCATCCGATCCCCTACCCGACGACCTCGTGGATTACAAACGCATGGTAAAGGTCATGGCGGTGCTCGACCCCATTCACCAGTGGCTCCTGTATCGAGTGTATTGGGATGGTTTGTCGTTGCGGACCGTGGCTGCGGAATGGGAAACAGATGGTCTCAACGTCATGCGAGAACACAAAGTTCTGCTCGCCTACCTTCAGAAGAGTATCGCCGTCGGAAAGCCCGTTCCCACCCCCAAGGTGAGGCCAGGACTCAAGCAATTGGCGAGTAAACTTAACAAGAACGGGGAGAAGGGTCCGTTTACCAACGTACTTCAGGAATCGGGTTGAGAGCGCGAGGTTGCTATGGCAGACAAAGATGACGAAAAGAAGATCGGAGCGATAGGGTCGTCCGGGTCGACCAAGGGTGTCAAGGCGACCGAATCTCTCTCCGAGGTCGACAAGGTCAAAGGTGCGGACGCTGTCAAAAGCGTTACAGGAGTATCTGGCGTCGGGAAAGCTGGGGCAATCGGCGCTGTCAGCATCGAGCAACGCGAGAAGCTCATGACGATCATAACGGAAGAGGCCGAGAAGCTCGCAGCTCAAGGCATCATATCCAAGTCGCAGCGCGAAGTAGTCGAGCAAGCCGTGAAGATGGCTATCGATGCGTCGCTTATAGAGGCTCGGGATAACAAGAAGCGGTGAGAGTTATCCGGTACGTGATCCTCGCGTAGGCACACCTACCATCATCAACAAACCGGGCCGCACCCACGCCGTGGGGGGATTAGTGTTGCTTTGATGGCTGACGCTGACGAATTACGTAGACGTGGGACGACAAACGGTAGACGTCGGCGTCTACCGTCCATCGTTTGACGGTGGCGTGGGCGTTAGACGAGCTTTGGGGAAGCGAGGCAAAACCCCTCCCTGCTGCGAAAGCGGATCTTTGATTCCTCTTCGATTTTTGCGACAAAGAAAAATCCTCAATGTATCGCAGAGGATACATCTGCGGTTTTTCTCCGCCGCGAAAATCAAATATCAATCAAACCTCCCCTTTCTCGCGACGGGTAGGTTTTGCCTCGCTTCCTTAGGCGAGAGCTGGCGTTTGGTACGCCTAAGACTCCTTCGTCACAACCCAATACGGAGTAGTCTTCCACCACTCAGGGTTGTACGCTTCGTGGGCGCAGGAGGGACGGCGTCCTCGCCGTCCGAACATCTTTCAGTCTCCCAGTCCTTGGTCTATGCTCAGACCATGATCAGTGCACCACCAAACTCCTCTCACGACACGCGCCAAAAAGCTCTTCAGATTAACCTCGACTCGAAACGCTACGGAACCTTCGCCGAGATCGGTGC
>JBILEW010000140.1:0-7304 GCA_044351885.1 Bdellovibrionota bacterium | reverse complement strand
GCGACTCAAGTCACGAGCTCTCTGGCGCCGTTTGGTACCGAGATTATTCGCGCGGCCCTGACCTTGATAGCAATCGTAATGCTCGGATTCTGTGTAGGCCTCGCACTCCTGGCGATAGTTGCTACCGGTAAGAGATTAGGTAAGCGATTGACTTCTGGCAGCACATAAGGAAGCGACGATATTATCCTCTGCTACGAAAGAGATTGCTAAGTCGCTTCCCGTAAAGAATCCGGTCCAGGCTTAATCATCTCCCCCGCCGCCATGGTCGTCGTTTCCACCATCGCAGTCATCGTCACTCTTGACGCGAACAGCGATGAAGGAATTACCCTCACTGAACCCCTCCACCTCCACGCATGCGCCTTCTAAGCTGTCTGGGGATATGTTTTCGAATTGAGTAGGCTGGGGTTCTGGATCGAATACGAGGGTAAACACGGTCTCCTGCCCGTCTTTCGAACTTGTGACCGTGAGAAGTGGGGCGTTGTACGTCGCGGTCCCTTTAGCCTCTTTGTTGTCTCGCGAATCGGGAGTACCGTCGTCGTCCGAGTCATCATCGGATGGATCCAAACCGTCTTCTAATTCGGTTCCATCATCGAGGCCGTCCCCATCGCTATCAGCACTACACTGATCAGTTCCCTCGACGCTTGAATTATCGATATCGTCCGGGAGTCCGTCATCATCACTATCGTCGGAATCTTTGAGTTGCCGGATCACCTGCTGTCTAGTTTCAAGTCTGGCCTTACGCCACATCTTACCGAATTGCTTCTCGGAACGGTTGAGCTTTTTGAGCGCCAACTTGAGTGCTCGAACCTCCCTCTTTTCCTTCCCTTTGGGCGCTGCTATCGCGGGCTGCGCAATCGCGAGGATGACAACTAGAGCGCATGCGATGAGTGCTTTGATGATCTTCATAACTTGTCTCTCTCAAACTGGAGTCCCGTTCTCTATGTTATCCCCGGTCCTGTGCGCATGCCACAGTTTCTTTTGTATAGCAGCTTGCGGCTTCTACTCATGCGGCGGACGTAAAACCTCTGGATGGGTACGTAATTCAGCGCGACCGCACTGGCTACTGCTGAATGACCTGCAAATTCATACCCTTAAATGGAGACGTCTACCGCTCAGAGAGCGCTGAAGTACAAACAGTTGAGGAAGCCAAACCTACATAGTCTAAGCGACAATTCATGAATATAAATACGGGTGATTTTCAGAACGAGAGAGTATCACCCTCCAAATGCTGTCCCTCTTCTTGTTTACACACTACAGCTATTGATAGAGTTTTAGTGTGGATTGGGATGGAATTTATACTCGTCGGCTCGCCGCACGGTGTCGTCAGGCCGCTGGAGATCTCGGGCTCGAGGTACAGGCCCCGTTCGAGCTTCAAATTAACGGTAGCACGATAGTCTTCGTAGCATATTTTCCCCACTTCGTGAGCCCGCGCGGAGTTTTGATCGCGCTATCCTCTTGTTGGGGCGCCGTGCATGAGGCAGCTGGCGCTGCGGGGTATGCCTGTGTCGGCTTGAACCCTGATCACCTCTCAGTGTACAGCCTTGACCAGTGGCGGAATATAATAACGCAATGGGGATGGCACGGAGCACCCGGAGCATGCCCCTTACCTGGCGTAGACTCGTGAAACATCGCTAGTTCCTAGCGACTAGCAACAAAAGCGACAATCTGGTCCAAAGTTATGTAGCCTTTTTGATCCGCATCTATGCGATCAAATCCCTTGTAAATTCGGGACATGCCCGCCTGACACTCCTCACGGGTGAGCTTGCCATCTCTGTCTTTGTCAGCAGCAGCGAAGCGAGACTTGAGGGTCGCGAGGGTATCTGCATCGATATCGGCACGAAGCGCGCCCACTGGATTAGAGAGACATAGGAGCGTCAAAACAGAAACGAGACATCTTTTCATGATCATAGTGGTTCTCCAAGAAGCGGATTCGACAGCGGTAGCAAGAGAGTAAAGGGCTCACCAGTGGAAAGGTGTTCGGACAATGGGTCTGCTCGATTGCGCTAAAGCTACTTCGAGGAAGCCTCGATCTCGCCCTGCTCTAGTTTGTACTCCTTAACCTTGTGAAGAAGCGTCTTGTAACTGACTCCTAAAACCTGGGCCGCTTTTGTTTTGTTACCGTTGGTAATTTTAAGCGCTCGCGAGATCGCTTCAATCTCTGCATGTTCAACTGCTCGAGCAGCGATCTCGGGCAGCGTTCTGGTTGCCTCTTCGAGCGCTTTCAGATCGAGATGCAACTGAATGCCAAGGTGCTCAGGGTGAATCTCGTCGTCGGCCAACAGAACCGCGCGCTCGATGACGTTCTCGAGCTCTCTGATATTTCCCGGCCAAGAGTATGATTCGAGAATATCCACGGCGAGCCGAGATATCTCGAGATCCTCCCGTCCCATCATGCCTCTGAAGTGTGCGATGAAGCCTTCCATCAATGGCTTGATGTCCTCGATACGATCGCGCAGCGGAGGCAATGCGAAGGTCACTACAGCGAGTCGGAAATAAAAATCCTCTCGCATGACGCCATTCGCGAGAGCCTCCTCCATCGAACGGTTCGTAGCTGCGATGATGCGAGGAGTAACTTTTATAGTCGTACTTCCACCTACCCGCCGAATCTCGCGCTCCTGCAGGGCGCGCAAGAGCTTAACCTGTAGCGACGGTGGCATTTCTCCAACTTCGTCCAGGAACACAGTGCCCTCAGATGCAGCCTCAAGAACCCCCTGTCGAGTTTGTGTTGCACCTGTGAACGCCCCTGCCTCGTGACCAAAGAACTCACTTTCGAGAAGCTCTGCGGGTATAGCCCCGCAGTTGAGCGCGATGAAGGGCTTGTCGTGGCGCGGGCTGTGCTCATGAATGTAACGAGCTAGCACCTCTTTTCCTGTCCCACTTTCCCCCAGCAACAACACCGACGTATCCACCTTAGCCACCTGACGTGCCTGAGCCAGGATTCGCTCCATCTTCGGCGAGTGGGTCAGGATAGCATGAGATGCGCCCCGTCGGGTAAAAGACGACCGATCGAGAATTCGATTGTGCTGTATGACTTCGCGGAGCATCGGAGCGAGCGAGCTTGGCTCGAAGGGCTTGCTGATAAAGTCCGTTGCTCCTGACTTCATCGCTTCTACAGCGATGTCGACCGAACCAAACGCAGTCATGATTACAAATGGAAGGCGCGGATGCGCTTCGCGCACCATTTTCAGTAGATCGATTCCATCTGCTCCCGGAAGTTTAAAATCGCAGAGCACACAGGTCACCGCGCGGGAGCCCAGGAGCTCATGCGCGACTTCTGCCGTCTCCGCCTCCAACACGGAAAAACCGTCCCGCGCCAAAACCTGGCACAGCACTGTGCGCAGAGAGCTGTTGTCTTCGACGACTAAGATTGCGTCCATGAAAAGCGTATTTAACGACTATCATTAGGATCGCCTTGTCGCCTTTAACCCTTTAGAAACCGTCGCTTATTCGGGTTTCAGTACTATAAAGGGTCCAAATCAGGTGCCCGAGAGAAGGGCGCGTAGCCGAGCGAGCCTCGCCGATGGTAACCCTATCCTAGCTACCTATCCATCAGAGTCACGCCGCAAGGTCCTTAGAAAATCCTGCACACTGGGACCTATCTCGCTTTGCGTAAGGGTATTTACTCCTGTCTTGCCTCGTTCGACCTCTCGGAGCTGCTCGAAGTAGATTTCGTGAACGCCGATACGAGGACGTGCCTCAGCTACCAGCGCGTAGGCGTCTTTCAGAGAGAGCGACTCGAGTTGCACGAGATATCCGATGACCACCGCGGGCGAACGGTTCTGTCCGTGGCGGCAGTGCACCAAGATGGTCTGCCCCTCGGTTTTAGCACTCGATATAAATTCGAAGCAGCGCTCGAACACCGCTGGCAAGTGCGTGTCTCCGAAGTCAGAGATCGGTATGTGACAGAGGCATATCTCCGGATCTTCGACGTAGCGTGCGGAGTCTGACACATTGAGAATCCGGGAGATTCCCAGCTTCTTCAACTTATCGAGATTGCGAGCATCGAGGTAATCGCCGAGATAGAGAAAGGGAAGAATCTGTGAGGGACTACCGCTCATAGAGATATTATCAGAAGAATGGGAGGAGATCCCCTTATCGCTTTCCGTCGAACGAATCGTAGATCCAATCGAACTTTGCGGCCAAGATGTAATCGTTCTCACTCAACCCGTTCACCGTGTGCGTCCACAGCTCTACGAGCACCTTGCGATAGAACACATGAATATCCGGATGATGATCATCCGCGTCAGCAGCCTGCCCTATCAGCTGCACCCAACGAACTCCGTCCATGTAGGTTTTGAATTTGTACTCGCGTCTGATTCTCACTCCATCCACGACCGTCCACGCAGGCACTTCCGCACCGAGCATCCCTTGCTGCTCTTGACTGAGCGGAGGAGTTCCCGGCGCGCAGGCGGCACACCTTCTCTCGACAAGCTTACTCATACTATTCCCTACTTGAGTTTCGTCTTGGTTTTCGCGAAATCCTTCCAATACTCGCCCGTTCCCCTCCGGAGAACCGTGTCGGTCTCGAGAATTTCGAACGGTGATAGCATCGGCTTTGCACGATACTCCTCATACAGTGGAATGAAAGAGCGCTCAATACACTCGTTGAACAGGGCCTCGAAGCTGTCGATGGTGAAGTAGGTCGCCTGGAAATCGTCGATGTAGTAACCGGTACGCAGCACTCGCTCCAAATCGAACTGAAGAAAGTTCGGGGAGGGATCGTTCATCACGTACTTGGCTTCGCCGTACGAAGACATGATACCAGCTCCATAGGCTTTTATCTCACCACCGCTCCTGATCAGACCGAACTCAATCGTGTACCAGTTCAACCGGGCGAGAAATTTTACCCCCTTGTGATCCATCGCTTTCAAGCCACCGCGACCGTACTCCTGCATGTAACTTGCGTATGCAGGATTGGTAAGGAGCGGCACATGGCCAAATACATCGTGGAAGATGTCAGGCTCTTCCAGATAATCGAGCTGCTCCGGAGTACGAATGAATGTCCCCGCTGGGAATTGGCGATTAGCAAGCATCGAGAAGAAGGGCCGCGATGCGATGAGCCCCGGAACAGGAAGCACTTCCCATCCCGTTGCCGCTCGCAGGTGTTTGTTCATCTTCTCGTAGTTCGGAACCTCTTCGGCGGTGAGGTGCAGGGTCTTGAGGCCCTCGAAGTACTCGCCGCACACCCTTCCTTTGAGGGTCTCAATCTGCCGATTGAACAAGGTCTTCCACGTGTTGTGGTCCTGCGCAGTATACGCATTCCAGTTCTGTTCTATGACGCACTGTTCTATGGTCTGCGCGTCCAGGACTGCGTGCCCCTTTCCCTCTTCCATATACGCTGCTCCAAGATACTTGCGGCCATTACTACCGGAATCTCCGCTATAGAATACCACCGAGCCGAAGAGAGCCACAACAAGACTCTCTACGGAAGCCGGCCAAAGAGTCTCCTACCTCACCCCCAACCCGCTTTTGTCGTTCTACGCATACAGCGTCAGCTGCGTCTATGACTCAGCTTGCAATGATTTATGCAGGAAAATCCCACGGATCCCGCCGACCCTCCTCGATCTCCGGCGAAAAGCGGGAAAGCATAGCAAGAGCTTCTTCGGCGTGCGGGATGACCTTTTTTGCTCTCACCAGCGTACGGCCAAGCCTCCTGAGTGTTCCTGGGATCCAGGCTTTGTAGCGGTCTATCCCGCGCTTCTCTGCGAGCAGCGCAAAGCGGCCTGAGACACGAAAGTCCCACAACAGAAGATACTCGTCGTACAGCTGTGGAAAGTCGGAGTGAGAATTTATCTCTTTCATGAAGAACGAGAGAAGCCTGCCCTGCCGTTCCCTGCCGAGCGCTGAATCAGAGTCCCTGTCATTCAAGAGCGATACGATGTCGCGTGCTGGGGAATCGAGGCACATATCCTGAAAATCGATGAGGCACAGTTCGCCGTCGGGAAGAATATGAATGTTCGAGGCCATGAAATCGAAATGCGATGGTTGGAGCGAGTGACGAGCTACCCGTTCGCACACCTCCTCCATCAACGCTTCGACGATCTTCGCATCGCTATCGGCAAGACCGCGCGGTCGAGCGTAGTGCTCCAAAAATTCGCGTATCTGTGTCGCGCGCTGCTCTCGGGTAGTTTGGCGTTGATAGATGACAACTCTTTCATCCTTGGGCAAGCCTGCAAAAAGCTTCTCGAACCGGAGAGCCTTTGTGTACAGCGCCTCCAGCGGATCGCTCCCGAGTGTGCTTAGTGCTACGTCTTTAAGATAGGAATTGTCGTGCGCATAATTAAGGAGCGAGAGAGCCCCGATATCTTCAATCAAAAGCCGCCCTCGAGAGCGCGCATCGAGATATATTTGCGGCACACGAACGCTGTGACTACTGAGAAAGGTGCTTACTTCGACGTATGTATCATCCTGGCTAAGTCCGCGAGGACCTCCACCAACCGGGCCTGGCGCACCGGAGAGAACCATCATTATGGCGCTCGGCACTGGGCCTCCGGCGAGAACGACACGGAAGAAACGACGTGTCGACATGTCTCCAGCGAGCTCTTCGACTGCCGTTACCGATGTACCACGCAGAGCATCGCTTCCATGAACCAGCTCTTGTGCAACACTCTGCTCACTCGTCGTCATCGGCTTCTCCTGTGAAGTGTCAAAAATAGCCAAGCCCGCAAGGGATCACAATCCACCATCCTGCTTCGAGCGTGGTCTTTTTGAGCCGTGAGGACAATCATTTCGGCCCGAAAGGCGCGGCTCTCAAGATCTGAAGATGTCGATGAATCATTCCATTTTCTGGACAAGCTTTATTTTGCTGTGCGCTACCTATCTGAGCCTCGGGCAGAGCTCCTGGAGAGCACCACACACGGCAACGACCGGTGTGATTCGACTCGAAGTTCTCACGGACTCGTGTGCTGCGTTGTCACCTCAACTTAACCGGAATCACAACCTAGGTTCGCAACAATTGAACGACGGACGACTTGATCCTTTCGAGCTCGTGGCAATCAGGGAGGGGTGCTTGCTGCGAGCTGTTGCCATCGCTCCGAACGGTATGCGCCTAACTGACATCCCTTTACTCCTCTTCCGTCTCGATGCGACGTCAGGAGATTCTGAGGTGTTTGGAGGCAGCCGCAATACTGATGACTACGGGAGTGCCACTTGGACCTTTCCCTTAACTCCACACACTAACTTCATTTACTATGTGGAAAGCCCTAGTCCGACCAAGCTGACAGTACGCTCAAATTTTATCGAGATTGCGCTCTGCACCGGCGTGGAGAGCGCACGACTCGTGCCTGAGACTTTCACGGCGGATT
>JBILEW010000107.1:0-12394 GCA_044351885.1 Bdellovibrionota bacterium | reverse complement strand
CTAGCCCAGATCTACCTCGATGCCCTATACAAGCCTGAGCTCGGTTAGGAGATTGAGCGAGAACATCTGGTCAAGAAAAACACCTATGGACGGAGCAATGATAGCTTGCCCGGGTAGAAAGTACGGTAGTGGCTCGAGGTCGTCGTACAGCAGGATGTGCTTCTCCGGGTGCTCGCGCTCTAGCATACGCACAGCAGCGGTCTTCCCGAACGGATTTCCATCAGGAGGTAAGTTGTCTGGCTCTAGGTCTATGTCGACATCCAAGAACAGCTCGCTCGAAGGATCACAGAGCGCAGCTAAAAATCTACGCCCCATGTGACACGACCCCTCTGAGACTCGCCACTCAGCAGAGCTGTAGACATGATTCGGGGAAAACGACGATCGCATCCAGTTGGAGCGCTCCTCACTGTGTGAATCAAAAACGCTGTAAGGGGACCGTGCTGTAAGGATCCCTACTTCTAGTTCCCGCTTGTGCCGAGGCAGCTCCTCCAAAAATCCCTGGAGGCCTGGTCGTATGCACCGCGCTGCATACTCTCCCTCAAATTCCCCCTCTGTGTGCGCCGTGTCTGACGGTAGAATTCGCCCATCGATCGTATCATCTCTATCCAAGAGCAGAAGACAGGGGCCTTCAGTCGAAAGAACCCTATGGGCCAAGACACACAGTGAATCGGACATGGTTCTGAGGAGGCCTTCCTTGAGCGGCGTATGCCGGCCTACATCCCGAAGGTGCTGCGTCAGATGCTCGTAGGGGCTTTCAATCACCTGACGTAACCGCTCCGGGATCTTTTCACGCACTGCCGAGCCCTTAAGGGATCGGAGATCTGCGATTTCTTCTCGGATATTCGGCGTTCTTATTTTATGGCGCGCCGCGATATCATCGAATACTCGTCCGAGGTCGGAGGGGAGCTCCAAGAGCTTCACAACACTTTCGTGGCTCGGCTCACCAGCATTCGAAACGCCAGTACGTTCGTCCGAAGGTTTATTGCTGAATTCAACCACAGGGCTACCCCTCACATGTATAGATAGATATGTGTGATGGGCCTTAACTTAACAGATGGGAGTTAGCAAAGCTTCAAGCCTTGGCTATTTCAGACTATAAACGACCCAAAATCGCTTTCGGGACGGGCGAACAACCGCCTCTGTGCATAATCTGCTTTTTCTACACACGTAAGGAATGTGAGCTGGATGCACCGTTAAGCAGAACCAAATCTCACAAAGAGTCCAGCGAGCGCAGTGAGACGTGGGGAAGCTTCCGTATCTCTCGCCGATCTCCCTGTTCTCTTTGTAGACTTTTCTACTCTGGCTTTGCCGTACTCACACAGTAGCTACCGCTAGTGTAGTATCCAGTGGGGCACGGACCATTCTTCGGAACTGCGATCCTTCGATTCTTATCTGTCGCCACGCAGTAGTTGCCGCTCATGTAGTACCCATTCGGACAAGGACCAGTCTTAGCAATCGCAGGATTCGAACGTGTGCCTGAAGGAACGCAATAGTTACCGCTCGTATAGTAGCCGTTCGGACAGGATCCTTTCTTTGGGATGGGCTCCTGTGCCAAGGCTAGAGAGCAGAAGGCTAGAACCAGAACAGCCATATTTCTGATATTCACGACATGGGTAATGAAGGTAGAGGTCATTCAATATCCATCGGATTACGGCGCCACCGCAGCTTGGCACCGATCGACACTTCGAAGCACAACCCGACGACCTGGGACTGGCGCCACAGTGCGCGCACATCCGATGACATCGGGAAATGGAGACGCTTCGATCAAATCAGTCATCAGTTCAAAAGACAGCGTCTCCTTTGAACAAATTACTTGATAACGCCACACGCGATGCGCGCACCACCGCCTCCCAAGGGCGCAGGCACGTCAGAGTAATTATCTCCCCCCGCGTGCACCATGACACTTCGATTGAGGATATCGGCAACCTTTAAGCCCTCTACATGAAGTGCGCTCGATGCCACACCATCCTCGCCAACAGTGAGCTTGGGCAGATCTCCCTGGTGCCCTGCTCCATGAGGCCCCAGATGCTTACCCGTTGCATGTGGGTCGTAATGAGGGCCCGCGGCTTGCGCTGCAACCATCTTGCCGTCCTTTTCCTTTGGTCCACAGTCGGGATTCTCGTGAATGTGAAACCCGTGTTCGCCTGCAGTGAGCCCTTTTAAATTCGGCACAATCTCCAGACCGTGCTCGGTGTCGCGAAACGTAATAGTACCGATTGATTCACCGATCCCTTCAGCACTTACCGAGTGGACATCAACCGCCTTGTCGGCATCCGCCCACGCATACGACACAGAGAACCCAACCGCACACGCGGCACCTATCAAAAACGATCTCTTCATTTTCTATCCCTTTGTCAGAAGCTGGCGGAGGACATACTGCAAAATTCCACCGTGCTTATAGTACTCAACTTCGATCTTCGTATCGACGCGCAAGCGCAGGGGAACTTCAAAGGAAGATCCATCCGACCTGTCGACGACCAGCACGATGTCCTGTCCCGGACGTATGCCATTTTCCATGCCACGCAAGCCGAAGATCTCGTCACCTTTGATGCCGATATTCCCGGCGTTCTGCCCATTCAGGAACTGACACGGAAGTACGCCCATCCCGATTAGGTTGCTGCGGTGAATACGCTCGAAGCTCTCTGCAATCACGGCTTTGACGCCCAACAAGCGCGTACCCTTCGCAGCCCAGTCGCGCGAGCTTCCGGTGCCGTACTCATGACCTGCGAACACTACGAGAGGAGTGCTCTTTTCCGCGTACTTCATGGCGGCATCGAAGATAGACATCCGCTCTCCGCTCGGCTGATGATTCGTCACTCCACCTTCAACACCAGGAACCATCAGATTCTTGATGCGCACGTTGGCGAAGGTACCTCGCACCATCACATCGTGGGTACCACGTCGAGCTCCGTAGCTATTGAAGTCTTTGAACTCTACTCCACGCGAGATGAGATACTTTCCAGCCGGCGAGTCCTTCTTAAAGGAGCCTGCAGGGCTGATGTGATCAGTAGTGACGGAGTCGCCGAATATCGCGAGAGCTCGCGCTCCCACAACCGGCTCGACAGTCTTGAGTGCAAGATCGAAGCCTTCAAAATACGGAGGCTCTTGAATGTACGTCGATGAGGTATCCCACTCGTAGACGACGCCCGTGCTGGTCGGAACCTTGTCCCACAGAGGATTTTCGGCCACCACGTTGCTATAGAGCCTGTGATACATCTCTGGATCAAAGGCCTGCGGCATGAGCGCGAGGATCTCCTCTGCAGATGGCCAGATCTCTTTCAGAAACACCGGCTTGCCGTCTTTGTCACTCCCGAGAGGCTCAGTTTCGAGATTCACCTGCACTGAACCTGCTAGCGCATAGGCGACCACCAAGGGAGGACTCATAAGAAAATTCGCCTTTATGTTCTGATGAACTCGCGCTTCAAAATTACGATTGCCCGAGAGCACTGCAGCGCCGATGAGGTCGTTCTTCGTGATACATTCCTCTATGTGGGCATCCAAGGGGCCGGAATTTCCAATACAAGTGGTACATCCGTACCCGACCACTTGAAAACCTAGCTGATCAAGATAGGGTTGCAATCCGGTTCGAGCCAAATACTCACTGACTGCGCGCGACCCTGGGGCAAGCGAGGTCTTGACGAACGGCTTTACCTTCAAGCCCCGCTCAACCGCCTTTTTGGCGAGAATTCCGGCTCCGAGCATGACGCTCGGATTGGAGGTGTTGGTACACGAAGTAATAGACGCGATGAACACCTCGCCGTGTCCGACCTCGACGCTCGTTGTCGCAGATCCTTCGCTCCCGACTCCACCTACCGGCACCGAGATTGCAGATTTGCGAGAGAGCTCCTCGGTCTTTTTCCCGTATCCGCCGTCTGTAAGCCCCTGAGAAAAGAGCCCAGAAAAAGCTGTTTTCACGTCACCGAGGACGATCTTGTCCTGAGGCCGCTTAGGGCCTGCTACGCTCGGCTTGACGATGGAGAGATCGAGGTCCAGAAACTCCGAGTACTCACATTGTCCCTTCTTGGGGATCCCGAAGAGCCCTTGAGCCTGATAGTAGTTCCTGAAGGTGTCGACCTTCTCCTTGGAACGTCCAGTAGCCAGAAGATACTCGCACGTACGCTCATCAACCGGGAAAAAGCCCATCGTGGCGCCGTACTCAGGAGCCATGTTAGCGATAGTTGCCCGATCAGTGACGCCGATCGATTCAGCTCCATCTCCGAAGAACTCGACGAACTTGCCAACCACCTTCGCTTTGCGAAGTACATTGGTGATATGCAACACAAGATCGGTTGCAGTGACCCCGGGCGAGAGCTTTCCATGAAGGTGAAACCCAACTACATCCGGAGTAAGAAAGTAAACCGGTTGCCCAAGCATTGCGGCTTCGGCCTCGATACCACCCACACCCCAACCGACAACTCCGAGTCCGTTGATCATAGTGGTGTGCGAGTCGGTACCTACGAGCGTATCGGGAAAATACACGCCATCCCTCTCGAGAACGCCTTGTGCCAGATACTCCAGGTTGACCTGATGGCAGATTCCGAATCCAGGCGGAACAACGCTGAATGATTCGAAAGCCTGCTTACACCACTTCAAGAACTGATACCGAGATTCGTTACGCTCGAACTCCGATTTCATGTTGAGTTGCAGCGCGTCGTTACGATTCGAATAATCAACCTGTACTGAGTGGTCGATTACGAGATCTACCGGCACAAGCGGCTCGATTATGCCTGGATTTTTGCCGAGCTTGCGAACTGCGGAGCGCATCGCTGCGAGATCGACTCCTAGCGGGACTCCCGTGAAGTCTTGCAACAGCACGCGAGCAACGACGAACGGGATCTCTGCGGTTCGCTCTGCCTTGGGCTTCCACGATGCAAGCTCGTGTACGTTGCGCTCCTCGACCCGGGAGCCATCGAAGTTACGAAGCACCGACTCCAAAACGATACGAATCGAGACGGGCAGTTTGGAGATCGCTCCGATCCCTGCCTGCTCCAAGGCGAGAAGAGAATAGAATTGAGCATCTTTTCCTGAGCCGGTTTTGAAGCGCTGAAGAGAGTTGAAGAGGTTATGAGTCATGAGTCACCTACTATGCCAGGAACGCAGGTCCGTACGGCGTTTTCTAATTGTCGAACAGGGGGTATTTTTACACGTTTGAGCGGTATGAGGACAACGATGTAATTCATGATTCCATAAGCTCTCATACTTGGCGGCAAATCCTACCACTGCCGACATTGCCCAGAAGCGGCTAAGGCAGTATGGTGCCTGCAGCCCGATGGATATCAACTACATTCTATTCCTGATCGCCATCCTCAACCTTGTTGGCGACCTTTACAGCATCTTGAAGTTCCGTTCGCGGCTCCCTCGTTGGATACCGATCCTGAACCTTGTCTCCCTCTCGGCCTGTGCTATCACCTGGTTGACGATGCCCCAGCAAGCTGGCTTCATCGCACTGGGTATACTGGTCGCTTATATCTTTACTATCAAGTTCTACGCCCGCTCACGAGGTCCCACAGCTCGCCTCGCGGCGCCCGCAACCAAGGCGCTCATAGTTATCAATGTGTTGGCCTTTGGCGTTCAAATTCTCTACAACGCCACCGACAATGCACGCGGCTTCGTCGCCCTCGGCGCTCTCTACAGCCCGCTCCTCGAGCAGGGGGAGTGGTGGCGATTGCTCTCTGCGCAGTTCCTGCATTGGGGCGCTATGCACCTCTTTTTCAATATGATGGGCCTCTGGTTCCTCGGTCCGCTTGTCGAAAGCATGCTTGGGAGCATGCGATACGTGATGGCCTACATCGCATCGGGCGTAGGTGGCATGGCGATCGCTCTTGTGCTGACTTATCTTTTCTATCCCGGTGATGCCAGCCTCATGCTCGGTGCATCAGCAAGCGTTCTCGGGATGGTTGGCCTTCAAGGGGCGATTGCGCTCAAAGCCCTACGCCGTTCCGGTAGCTTGGCGGCCAAGGCGCAGCTAGCGGCTATGACTCAGATCGTGGTCTTGCAAGCTATCTTCGATTTCATGGTGCCAGAGGTAAGCTCTACCGCGCATCTCGGTGGAGCCGCTGTAGGTTTTATGCTCGGCATGCTAATGAAGCTGCGGACGCCGGATTCAGTGAAGACATGAAAGGTTGGAAAAAGCACATCGGTTGGCTCATCAGCGCAATTTTTCTCGTGCTGGTGTTCCGAAAGGTCGAGTGGGATCAGTTTTTGGGAAGCTTGCGCACTATCTCGTGGTGGCATCCTCTGATCTTGGCTGCGATCTACCTGTTCGGGTACCAAGTTCGTGGCTTGCGCTCGCTCTTTCTGTTGCCAGGACTCAATTTCAATCAGGCACTCGGAGGGGTTTTCATCGGGTACGCCGCCAACAACGTCCTCCCTGCCAGGCTCGGTGAGATCGTGCGCGCGCACGTCGTGGGAAAGAGTGCAGGTATTAAGCGCGCGGTAGCGTTTTCGAGCGTCCTCGTGGAACGAATCTTCGATGGCTCCGCTATCGTGGTGCTACTTCTCATCGGCGCCGGTGAGCTTCAACTTCCCGACTGGGCCGATCGCGCACGCTTTTGGGGGATCGTTCTTTTCTCTCTGGCACTAGCTGGGGTGCTTCTCGTTGGATGGACACGCACCTACTGGGACCGCTTCCTTCCCAAGAATCACTTCGGGGAGCTCGCTCACGGACTCTTCGAAGGAGTGGCCTTGGCGGTACGAACACCTCTCACTTTGTTCTTGGTACTGAGCTCGTCGCTGTTTATTTGGACAGTCGAGGCCTTCATGTTCTACTGGTGTGGCTACGCCTTTGATCTCGATCTTTCGTTCAAAGGCGCCCTCTTCGTCATGAGCATCGTCAACCTAGGCGTGTTGATTCCGAGCAGCCCCGGGGGACTGGGGCTTTTTCAGTTTTTCTGCGTGAAATCGCTCGAATTCTTCGGAGTCGATCACGCTCAAGCCACCGCCTACTCCGTACTTGTACACCTCTGTCAGTACATCCCTGTGACGACCATCGGCCTGCTGTGGCTTCCGCGTTTCGGTGTGCACCTCAACACTAGGCAGATTGAGGAACTCGGGAGTACTTCAGAGCACGGTAGCGCAACCTAAACGTTCTCGTGCTTGCATTACCTGATCACCATCCGAGCGATTGTGGCGGCTTTTCATCCAAGTAAGCCAGACAAGGATCCGTAGATCCCGAGAGATTCGGATGAAAACAGCTCCGTAGGTCGCTTTGAAGCTGCCTTGGCCTCACAGACATCGACAATCTTCTCTACGACACTCTCCCATCGGAAAGCGCACGCGGCATGCTGTGCAGCACGTTCGGACATCCAGCGCATGCGGGAGGGATCTCGTAAAAGGGCATCCAAGGCCACAGTAAGGGCGTCCGCAGATATCTCATCTACCACCACTCCAGTCTCGCCATGCACGATCCCCTCGGGCAGTCCCCCCATTCTGAAAGCTACTACAGGTGTTCCACACGCCTGCGCTTCAAGTGAGGTGAGTGGATACGGATCAAACCAGATCGAGGGCACAACACACAATGCAGAGCGCCGGAATCCGTCCGCTATCTCGCTTTGGGTCTTCTTTCCATGAAATGTCAAACCGGGCAGCGCCGCGGCGAGAGCCGGAAGATCGAGATATTCTCCACGCGACCAGAGCGAGGAGCTTCCGAATACCTCAAGCTCGAGATCGGAATAGCGCGATTTGAGATTCGAGAAGGCCTGAATGAGGAAGTGAACACCTTTGTCGGGAACAAGCGCTCCCGAGAACGCCAATCGGCGCGACGAGTGCGCCTCAGGTGGCGCGGGGTTGAAGATCGAGAAATCGACTCCGTTGTGGACGACTATCATTTTGTCGCCCGGGGCCCCTTCGCTCATGAGCTTCTCTTTCTGGGCATGCGAAACCGAAAGGATTGCGTCGCAGTGCAGATTCAACACCTCCGGCTTGAGACCGGAATCGCCAGCGCACCTATCGTGCGTGATGAAGATCCGTTTCATGCACGCCTCACGACGTCGCGAAAGGATCAAGGCAAAGGCTTTACCTGCAGCGAGCAACACATACGACCCCTGCTGGTCGGCAAAGTCCAACGCCCGCTCTACATCATACGACGCTCCGAGATCGAGAAATCGAACCCCACGATCGACCGAAACCGGCTGCTTCAGAATTGCCGCGACACACACCTTTCGCCCCGAAGCTGCCAGATATCGAGCCTGGTTGAGAGTCGCCATCTCGGCCCCACTGTTCGGACCTAACGGATCGAGCGGATGATCGCTGTGAACTAGGAGATAAAACGGTGCATTTTCGAGTTCTGTGCGCATAGTGCTGCGTGTCCTACGGGCGGCCTTTGAAAGACGTATTCATGCTAACGAGTTAAGATGATTCGAAGCGCATACAGGGTTCGAGGCTTCAGCGACAAAAAGTATCACCTATTCAATAGGTTAGGACACGTGGGGAGACAAGGAAGCGCCCACGCCATCTGCAAACGTGCTTGCTTATGTGTGAAGCTAAGGCGAACAGTTCAAGGTTCTCCTAACAGTGGCAATCTACAAAGAGAGCGGCGAGAGCGGCGAGATGAAGGAAAAAAAAGTAGCCGATTTCGTCTGTCGCACAAGAGGCTCAATCAGTAGGCGCTCTACGACCCGATCGCCTGAAACAAGGGACGAGGATCGCGCACCGCCGCCCGCACCATCGCAAATGGATCGCTCTCAAACTCTTTTTTCAGGGTCGCAAGAAGGTTCTGCAGAATCAAATCCTTGTTCGATTCGAATTGAGCGCTCTCTCCCGAGTAATCTCGCTTCACCGGAGTAATCTGAATCTGTGGAGCCCCTTCCACCGACCATACTCTGAAAATTAGACGCGCGAAGAGCTCCTTGATTGAGCGCGCCGGGGCGCTCGGATCTACGAAGGTCTCGAGCTCGAGCAAAGCCAATCTTCGCGCGAAGATGTTGGGGTAGAAGAACGGACCTGTGAGGAACTCTACGATGTTTACTCCTCCTTGAGGTGGGAAGAAGCTTTCGAGCTTCGGCCCGCCGTGAATCGCAGGTATCACCAACCCCGTCACGTCTCGAGCGAAGAGTTGAAGCGCCTCGTGAGTTGCTTGCGGCGCAACGACATCCCCGGGCTGGAGAAGGGCTACATTTGGAGCAACTGCTTTGCGAATTCCGGTATTGAACGCCGAATACTCGTTAGCGCCGTCGGATTTTGCGTAGCGAATCGTCAACTGCGGAACCGCCTCACAGAAATCGAGAACGAAATTGTGAACAGCTTTGGATGCCTGCCGATTCGCCGCATAATCCACCATGAAGATGTCGAAATCGATCGACGTTTGCTGCGTCAGACTGATAATAGTCGGTTTGAGCGCTTCAGTCGGTTCGTTAATCGGAATTATGTAACTGAGTCGCTGCTCTGAAGGGTTCGCGCCGTTTACGTAGCGCCGAAATATCCTACAGCACTCACGTTGAGTCGCATGCGGTCGAGCCCCTGTCTTGTTTTCGTCGTAAATCCTGAAATACGACAACACTCTGTCCAGGTGTTTTACGAATGGATACCTGAGCGCGATTCGAAACCACAGATCCAGATCCATGGTGAAATAGAGATCCTCGTCCAGATACGTTCCATCCGGACGCTTTACCTGTTCGAGAAGATCGCGCTTAAAAAACACAGACGTCTGGGCAACCCATGCGTATGGAATCCAATATCGGAGGAGATCGTAGAAGGTGCGTCCTGTATTGTGAACCTCTCGGGTCACGTTTCCCTCTCGGTCCGTCTGTGCAGCCCGACCTATGAGAACCGGATAATCCGCCATGTGCCGGGCAAGATCGTGAAAGACTCCTTCGGCATACCAGTCATCGGAATTGAGCCACGCAATTATGTCACCAGTAGCGCGACCGAAGCCGATGTTGAGCGCATCGGACTGGCCACGATCCGGACCCGAGGTCCACTTGAGGTGCGAATACTCCTTCAATATCCCCACGGTCGAATCGGTAGAACCACCATCGACGATGATGTGCTCAAAATTTGGATAATTTTGAGCGAGGACCGACTCTATGTTCTTACGAATGAACTCCCCTTGATTAAAGGAGACCGTTACCACGGAGATCTTCGGAAGGTTGTTGGTCATAGCAAAACAGGTCACTGACAGATATCACTATTCCGTCAGTGTCCCTCACCTATCTTGGAGCTGCAATCAGCTTTGTACTCAGGGCGTGTCCTGTTGTTCGGATCACTTAGGCGGCGGACAAGCTTTTTGCTTTCTGCACTCAGCAATGAGGCCTCTGAGGTCCTTGTTTACCGTGCCAACGGTCTGCGCTAGTCCGTTTGTTCCGGCCGCGGTTCTGATAACCCCCAATCGCGAATAGCACTTCTTCACACGCCGAGCGAGGAACTTCGCCTCCTTCTCGATCGTCTTGAAGTAGGGCAAGAGGCTTTCGACATCTTCGGCGTAGGAAACCGTGATACAGGCCCCCCCGCACACCTCGACGCCCCGAGAGAAGATCTCCTTGCCGCGAGCGATGATATGCGCGTATGCGTCACTAACCAATGCTTGCGAACCAGCCGTGTTGATATTGCACTTCATGCGCTCTGAGCGTTTTTTCTCGTCAATGAAGCGCTTTCTGAGGGCTCGCGCTTTCGCGGTTAGGCCACGCTCGAATTTTCTTACCTTAGCAGAAGCGGCGACAGTCACGCACCGAGTGGGCTCAGGACACTTCGTCGCATCGGTTACCAAGCCACCGCAATCTCCGCAGGCATCAACGACCTTGCCTCCGAACGGAATCCCTTCGCAGTCGAGGCAAGATTTACCATCACCATTACATACGCCACATTGATCAAGTCCCGCTGTGCCGAAGGGAACTCCGAGACAATCGAGACAGGTTGTTCCGTTGCCCCCACACACACCGCACTGGTCTACCTTGGCACCGCCGTTCGGTTTTCCCGAACAATCGGCGCACGACTTTCCGTCTCCCCCACACACACCGCACGGATCCTTGGAGTTGCCATAGTTTGGCGCACTCGGACAGAGGCCACACGAGTCTTTGGGCGATTGGTAGGAATATCCTGGGGGTCCGTTCAAGCACACGTTGCAGTCATCGCGAGTTCCGTCTGGGAGGAGATATCCGCTCTCGTTAGGGCATAAACCACAACTGTCGAACACCTTGTTCGAGTCATAGCTGTAGCTCGGATCAGCGTCGAGATAGCAGATTCCACATCTATCGGCGATATCGCCATCCGCCTTGGGGAACCAGGTACATTTACCGTTTGTGCGTAATTTCGAGATCGTAATATCCGACGCGAAACCTTGGAAAGTCAGCTGAATTGCCCCAACTTTCGTAATGTCTACGCCACCACCTGGGCCAAAGGTAGTAGTAGTCTTGAAGACGGAGCCGCCGGGTGCAGGAATGCTCGAATCTGCTGCTGATGTGAAAAGAGCAAACGGGATAGATAGAGGAAATTCATTAGTATTCAAATACGCCTTGTCTAGAACTATGGCCACTTCGGAGTATTTCGAGCCGTCGCTCGAGGACGAATCATACAGACGTAACGAGATAGTAGCTTCTTTACTGAAGGCAAAATCGAAAAATACCAACCCTGTCTGGAAAGCGTCCGCTCCATCGTCAGTCAGATCGATCGAGCCAAGACCTTGTGGAGAGAGGCTGTTCGGAGCGTCATCACTATCCCACGTAACGCGGCCGAATCCATCGTGGGTTCCAAGGGTGAAGGCCAATACCTCAGTTGGTGTACCTGCAATAGTTTGCAGAGCAGTTTCGAGGATCGCTTCTCCCGGATCACCGGCTGCAGCTATCTTGGAGACTGCAAGCTGCCTTCTGCCACCCAAGGCTCGAGAGCTTGGTACTTGAGACGTAACGACATCGTTTGCAACGGCCGATGAAAGCTTGGTCACAGGGCTAAACTCATCGATGTTGATGGCGTGCCCTAGAGAAGCAAATGAAAGGAGCGCTGGAGCAAGCAAGGAAAGGAGGTAGGTACTAGTTTTCATGGTCGTCAGCACAAGAAAGACGTGTATGACGAGATTAAGACCTGAATAAAGTTGGGACAACGTACTATTTTATCACGCGTGGTTTGCCATTCGGTCTTACCTCTTGAACTCGAACGAGGTACTGCGTGCGTTCGGACAGCGAAGATTTACGCGATGCACATACGGACGGCGAGGACGCCGTCCCTCCTAAATCGACTTGTCGACGGCAATCCGTTAGCGGGCGGTTTTTTTGATGGAGTCCCGATCTATTGGAATTCCGATCCGGGAGGGACGGCGTCCCCGCCGTCCGTTGCCATAACGAGCAATGCTGGGGTCCAGGGCAACTCCCTGGCCGTCATTCGAATCTTGGCGCTAGCCAAGTTCGAATAGGAATGCTCGCCGGGGTCCAGGGCAACTCCCTGGCCGTCATTCGAATCTTGGCGC
>JBILEW010000147.1:0-6409 GCA_044351885.1 Bdellovibrionota bacterium | reverse complement strand
CGGGCAGTAAAGTTCGCAGAACACATCCACAGCCAAGTCATCGAAGACGTCCCCCATCGCCACACCGTCTTTACTATCCCAAAACGGCTACGGGGGTTCTTCAAGTACGACCGCAAGCTCAACACCATCCTCTTTCGGGCTGCCTGGGGTGCGCTCTTGCAGGTGCTCGGAATTGACGAGCGTGAACTCGCCGCCATCTTCACCGTGCAGACGGCCGGGGAAGCCTTGAATTATCACCCGCACCTACACGGACTCCTCGCTGACGGATACTGGAAAGACGGCGTCTTCACACGCTTCTCTGAGGTAGACCTTAAGGCGATCGAGGACGCCTTCGCTGAAACGATCCTCTCACAGCTCCACAAGCAAGAGCTTATCTCTGACGATGACGTAGCGCAGATTCTCTCTCAGGACCATACGGGCTTTGGCGTATGGCTAGGGGACCCCTTCCACGACAAAGAGAGCGAGCAGTTCGTCGCTCGCTACATTGAGCGTGCTCCCTTGTCGCTTGAGAAGCTCTCAATACAAGACGACATCGTGACCTACACCACCAACGACGGCGCGGCTCACGAGTTTGACGTTCTCGAGTTCCTTGCTCAACTCTCGTGTCATATTCCGAAGACCTATGAGAGCATTACACGATACTACGGTCGGTACTCCTGTAGGCGACGGGGTGAACGCGCTAAAATTGCTCCTCCAGCCGAGGAACAAGAGAGCGACTATCGTCGTGACTTCGGTGAGCTCGCCGAAGTCAGTCGAGTCGAGTTCCGTCAGAGTAGTTGGGCCGCCTGCATAAAGCGCATATATGAGATCGACCCACTTGAGTGTCCCAAGTGTAAAGCACAGATGAGGATCATCGCCTTCATTCAGGATGAGCACTCGATCAAGGACATCATGAAGTCGCAAGGCATCCCACACTTTCAGGCTCCTCCGCCAATCCCCAAGTACATCGACACTGTAGAGGCTCTCGATGAACTCCCCTCCTACGACTCGTTCGAGCCAGCGCCTGATGACTTCTAAAATCCGCTTCCTTGGCGACGCAACGGGAGCTCTACGTCTCGCTGGAGGCTCTTTAGTGCTGATTAGCGCATTAAGGGTCCACCATTAGCGGGAAATCATCGGCCGCCCCCTCAAAAGTCCCCTACTCTACCGCCCCTCAGGCTTCCGTCTCTTCTCTGCCTCTTCACAAATTGCACGCGCCCACCACCACAATCGTACCTAAATACCCAGCTTCCTGATATAACTCGAAAATTAATTGATTTTCTTATCCGTAACAGACCAGAGGCTTGGTGCGGAGAAGTGGGGGATAGGCCCCACGGCTGTAGGCTTACGTCAACATGGGGCTTGGACCTACGGTGGTCTTGCGAATCACCTGTGGTCTTTTGCCGGTGAGGATTCTAGGCGTGACATTAACGCCACATTCATGCAGCAATTTGTTAGTTAAATAACAGAAACAAAAACGACCATCACGTTTAACAGTGAGTCGACCTACGACTGGCACGAGCGAAATTGGTCGGTTCCGGTCAATCTAATCGTCAGCCAGCTCTTTAAGGTTGGTTCTCAACCAATGCAGATCGGAGTTGGGCCCCGCTACTGGATCGAGTCGCCAGAGGGTGGGCCTGAAGGGTGGGGAGCGCGCGTGGTGCTGACGTTTCTCTTCCCTAAGTAACTCTTCCAGGGCGCTAGCGGGACGGCATTAGCTCACTTGATTAGTTGGAAATCCCCAGGCTTCCAGCTTTTCTCAATCGCGGCCTCGGTTGGACCGTAAAGCCTGATGATGGCGAAGTAGCCCTTGCCAGGTACCGTAGCCATCCAATTCGAGCTCTTACCCTCAGGTGCTTCGGGACCAAAGTAGAGGTCTGTGCTGCCATCATCGTTTTGTGCAGGCTTGTCTCGGGAGCCGAGCGAAGGAAACGGCTGGCCATTGGCAAGCCCCGAAGCGTTTTCAGCTTCATACAGTGTAACTGACCAGAAGTTTGCCGCCGGGATATTGGCCGGTAAGTTCAAGCGATAGCGAACCCCTCCAGACAGAGGCATACCTTCTCCATCAGTAAACGCAATCATATACGCCGCACCTTTGCCGGGGATTTTCGAGAGCATCCCAGGGCTGACCGAGTAGTAATTCGTGAAAAACCAGATGCGCGCATCGAGGTCGAGGTATCCGCCAGAGAGATTCTTCCAGGATAGATTCAATGTTTTACGTGGGTCTGGCGGCGTCACGTTATCGAGGGGATTAACCCAACGGCGGTCCGGATAAACCTTGAGAGAGCCCTGGTGTAACACCTCCTCGAAACCAACGACGCGGCTCATCTTGTATGCCGTTTTGGCGGCCCGGTCGAGGATCTCTCTTGCCCGTGCATCGGGCGCGAAAGGTTGGCCCTTGATGATACCGACCGACGCTAACATCCCAAGCGAATCCGACTCTGCCAGGTTGTTTCCTTCTGAGTCCACCAGTTCTTTGAGTTGATCAAACGCACGACCATCAGCGACTGGCAACATATTCACCGGCACCCCCGACGCATCGGGAAACACCATCGGCTTGGCGGTTGCTTTGCCGTTTAACGGATAGATCTTTGCTTGCTCAATCAGACCGACCGCAGGCTTTAAATTCTTTGGATCCTGATAAAAGCCACGGAGAAAAATAAACACGTTGTTGGTTCCAGAACGGTACACGTAATAACCTTGAGGAACATTCCCCTTATATCCGGGCGGCAGGAGGAGAAGTTTACCACCCTTGCCGCCATCAGGGCCTGGCAGGCCGACGTCGCCCTGGAATTTGCCACCATCGACCGGAATCGGACGTTGCCAAAAATCGAGCAAGATACCTTGCAGCATCGGTGGCGCCTCAAACACCAGCGGACCATCCTTTCCGAGGTCAACATAGTTCATCGCGTAGATCACGTCGGAGTTTGGTGTGGTAACTAACGTTTTCGCATCAAGCCGCTTCTTCCAAATCGGCAAGACGTTGTAACCAGAGCCGAAAGTGCTCTCAGAGCCAGTCTTCATACCGAGCGTATTGATCAGGGGCAGCGCCCAGAGATAGGTTTGAGTTGCGCGCTGAAAGAACAATTCATCGCGCAGCATCTGCGCGGTTTCATTCCCAGGCCGATTCTCCGTGAATGCGGCGTTTGCCAATTCATCAAAGCGAGAGGTTTCCGCCTGCGCCGCACCTGCGATCACAGTGGCTGTGATCGAGAAGGCCAGCGAGGCAGCAGTACGTGTAGTGAGATTGCGGAGTGAGTGGAGTGACATAGTGGCCCTTAGAAAATGACTGTTAGGACATCGTGCAGATTACTTCACCCGCTCTATATCCGGCAAAACCCACGATCTATCGAAGTAGGCTTGCGTCGGCCCGTAGAGTCGAAAGTACGAAAACCAACCTTTCCCTGGAAGCGTCTGGATCCAGTTGCTCGTTGGTTTTCCACTAGGAGCGCTGGGGCCAAAGTATAGGTCTACACTGCCGTCAGGATTCTTGACGATATCGTTACGAGAAGACCGATCTGGCTGAACCCCGGTATCGACAAAGCAGCGGGTCTCGTTGTCATAGACGGTGACCGACCAGAACTGGGCAACAGGTGCGTCTTTGGGAACTTTAAGGTGATACGTGTTGCTTCCGCTTAGCCAGTTGCCTTCACTATCCTTTGCAGCTTCAAGATAGAGTTGGCCGAACCCAACTGTCCGTCCCATCATACCTGTCGAAACGCCAACCGCCTCGTAAAACCAAGAGGAACGCTCGTCTAATTGCGTATAGTGCGGGGCTTCTTGACTGGTCTCCTTTAAGAAAAGCGAGATATCCCAGTGCTTGCCAGGCCAAACGGTTGCTCCTTCAAAGCGCTTCTTGTAGGCGATGGTGCGAGCCATCACCTCGCCGGCTAAAGAGGCCTCTTCCAATATCTTCTTTTGTCTTGCGGTCGGATTGAATGGCTTACCTTTTTCTATGCCGAGAGGTTGCAGCATCCCCATCACCATGCGATCGCGCTCGTGAACAGGCTCCTCGTTGATGATCTTGGCGAGACCCTCCCAATAAGCGAGTCCGCGAGGTTGTATGCCGCTCCACTTGCGACCGTTTGGGGAAATATGACGAGTCGCAGGCGGATTCTTTCGCTGGCTATAGGGATAGATCTTTAAGCCATCAATCAGTGCTCGTGCTTTGGCTAGATCCGGATCGAGCGCGCGGTGGGCCGACCAGATATTCACCGTAGGCGAACGGAATACGTAATACCCCGCGGGCTTCATGTCAGGGTCATCGGGGCCGAGGATTAAGTACTTGCCCCCTGCGCCTTTGTCCGGTCCGGTTTGTCCAGAGTCGGTGATAGGGCGTTGCCAGAAGTCAGTGAAGCCCCCCGCAGTTGGGCCTGCAGGAATTTCAAACACCAGCGGCCCTGTCTCCTTCAAATTCGGGAACGCCATGATATAAGGAGTCGTCGCGTTCGCGGTCAGCAGACCCAGCTTGTCTTGAAACGTGAGGTAATCCACGTAGTCACACTTGCCAGCTTGAAACTTGGTGAGGTGCTCGTTTTGCCACTGCTGCATCGCCATAAGCGGCAAGGCCCAAAGGTAAGCTTGACAGGCTCGTTGGTAGTCAATTTCGTCAAAAACTTTTTCAACTGTGGCAGCACTCGGGTATCCGTTCTCTAGTTCGAGTTTACCAGACCTAGTTTCAATATCGCCCGTCGTTGGCAAATCCTGCGCATCGACCGTAGTGGATGCTAAAACGAGTATAAGCGCGGCCGAGAGAGAGGTGATTCGGTGAACATTCTTCATAGACGATAAGCCTGTGCTGGACAAAATGAGGAATTAAAGGAAGCACATACCGGTTCGAGGAGTATCACAGAGTGATGCAACTCCATGGCCCTGTAACAGAATAGAGTCTCGCGGAACGCCCAAGGTAGGTCAAGTAACGTCTTCAAATCGGGGCAAGATTAGCTCAAAAGCTGTGGCCTGGAACTCTACACCATTTTCCGCCGGTGCGGGCTAGAATAGCTACGCGTCTCTCAACTAGCTAGCAGATGGCTTGATCTCCTGACAGACGATACAGTGCGAGCATAGTAGCGAGCGATATACCTACTTAGACGGTTGGTACTGCAATGAATGCGAGGCAGTGGTACAGGTTGGGTTTGACCGTTGCGGTAGGGGTGACTCTGTACGCTACCGTCTGTGCTGCGGATGAGGAGAGCAGTGGCCAAAACCCTCTCCGGCCGGTTCGCCAGGTCAATCTCAAATACAAATATGAGAACTTAGAGCAGGGAGCGGAAAGTCACCAGCTTTTAACTCAGCTGATCGAGCGTTGGGACTTGGGGAATGACGATGAACTGGGATTGCAGCTTGATCTCCCAGCACGTAGAGAACGAGAGGAAAATACTGAGACTGGTCTCGGAGACATCTTACTTCAAGCTTGGCGGATGTATACAGAGGTTGGGAGGTAAAGGTTGCGAGAAGGGAAATCACGTGGCCCTGTAAGACCCATACAAACTCATCCTTCAGCGCACAGATACACGGGCGCTGTCACACTGCTTGCTACCTCGTATGCTATGCATTTGGTTCGGCTTTATGTGCCCTGCGCAGGGTATAGGGGGATCGGTATCGGCGGGCGGGGCCTATAAGATGGGCCCCACCCCCAAATTCCCGCGCGGGATACCCTCCCATGCGGGCTAAGAGGTCAGGCCGAGCCCCGACTCCTGATCCCCAAAAACAGCCGTTTCAGACAGGAAACACGCCCGACACCAGATCCGACCGATGGAAGCGGCTCTAGCGCTGTGTTCCGGAGCAAACTCGGTATCAAAGGTAAGGTACAGAGCCCTCCAAACCAAGCACAAACTCGCCCTGAACGGTCTGTAGCAAGGACTTGCCTAGCACCCCGGCAGTGCTATTCTCCGCGCATGAGTCTTTTTCAACGACCTTCCAAGAACGGACCCTCAACTCCGCCCACCACCCCGCCTGAGGAGTCTCAGACGAAATGGGGCGACCTCAAACTCGAATTGGTTTGGCTCTCTGATGCCGAGCAGATGAACGTCCACTTTCAGGATCACTTCAAGCACCCCTATCCCACGACCTCTGCGGAATTGGCGGTACTACAAGACCAAGCCGTGATCCGCGACATCGAGGAGGCACGGTTCTTTGTACAGGAAAGGATGTCGTACATGGATCGCATCAAAGACGCTTCCGACCCTCGCTCAGAGGTGCTCAAGCTCGAAAAGGAGCTCGCGCAACGACAACGTAAAGAGTGCGATCTGCCAGGGCACTCCCTTTAATACCAGCACTATCAAGCACCCGAGGGCGCAGAGTGGCGGTGGCATTGGTCGAGTTTATAGCGGCCCTAAGCTAACTGCATGACGCAATCTCGGACCAGAGGATCCCCTAAGGAAGCGAGGCAAAACCCCTCCCTGCTACGAAAGCGGATCTTGGGCTGCTC
>JBILEW010000073.1:0-19735 GCA_044351885.1 Bdellovibrionota bacterium | reverse complement strand
AATAGCGCCTCTATCAAACTCATCGTGACGGGGATGTCGGGCGAACTGATATACTCCCACGGACGCGCCGCAGGATTGCCATCGCCCGGATTGTTAATCTGATCCGACGTTGCTGCCGTCATTTTGAATTGACCACTCTCAATTTTACGACTGGAGTTGGGATTATCTTTCACGAACTGACAATAGTTATAGAGAATCATATTGATTCCCTCCCACGTTACCTGCACCTCGGACCAGTTCTCCCGAGCCACACCACGTCGCTCCTCCTCCTTTTCAGGGGCGATAAAGTTCATGTTCAAGGTACGTAGCCAGGCCTTAGACGGATCGCTACCTTCCTCGGTCTTAAGCTCGATCTCAACATCACCTATGAGGCGAACGAACTCCTGCTTCAAGTTGTTTAGGTCAGTATTGTCGTACGGTGTAGAAGAGTTTGCAGGCCCCCCAAGATTCCCAGCATTCTGATCTTCTTTGGCGAGGAAAAGCAGGTCGCTCAACTTACGCTTTGATTTTTCACCCTCGCTGCCATTCTCGGTAGGCAACCACCTCAGGTCATATGCCCCCTTCTCGCCTATCTGCTCCTTCGTCATGCCTTTGTTATTCTCGAAGTTCGCAGAGTCTCCCACCGACGCATAGAGCGCTGCCGGCCAAACCTCCTTGCTTTCCTTGAAGGCGTCCTTCAAACGTTTGATGTAGGCCTCTCTCATCTTCCCGGTATCATCCGTGAGCTCAAGCAACTTCAACTGGTAATCCTGAGTCTGCATGGTGTTCGCCATGACGTTCGATACGGCGTTGAGGCTGCCTATGTATCCCGTCGCCGCTCCATTCTCCACCATCATGTAGGTCTGGAAGAGCACAGGGACCTTTGCCGTAACGAGCCCGTTGAACATCTCCTTAAGAGCCTCGGAGTCCGTCAGCTGTTGAAAGCCTTTCAGCGGCGGAAGTACCATGTTGACGCTCGAGCGGTTGTCCTTTCCAAAATCTGGAATCTTGCCCTCATCAATATACTTCCTGGAGTCTTCAATCTTCGCCGAATCAGTAAAGGCTTGCTCTCCCGGGAGAGGAGGGAGATCGAGAATCCGTCCCAAGGCAGTATCGGTTCCGTAACCGCCTGCCTGATTGACGGAGCGCTTCGACATCGCTGCAGTTATCTTACGGGCCACAGTCTGCTTGCTCTCCGAATGATACTGCTCCATCGCGGGTGAAGCCTGCGCGAATACCTCCGGAATGCCCACTGCATTGAGGGCCGCGCTCATGATCAGGAGCGTTGTCAGAAGCACTGTGCGTCTACTCTGGATACTCTTCACAACTCCGCCTCTCACTACCGGCCTCCCTTCATCAAGCGAATGACCTTCTCAATCTCCTCGGGCGTCCTTAGCCCGTCTAACCTGTACCTCTCCTTGGTGGTCGGGGCCACGAACACGAATGTGGGATACCTATGTATCCTCAGATCCAGGGCAAGTGCTTCTCCATTAAGGATAGGAAACGGGAATGAGGTTGCGGCGGCGACCTTCTTGAGGCCAGGAGTCGCGTAACTTCCGCGGGTTAGGCCAAGTAGGGAGATGTTGCGGTCCCCCTTGAATTTCGTGAGGATCTGCTGGAGGGGGGTCGTCAACTCCTTGATCTTCGGATCCTTTTCATCGAAGAACACCAATAAGCGGACTTTCCCTGCCGGGTCTACGGGAATCTCGTCCTCTTGCAGATCCTGGCCAGTACTGCCCGGCTTAACCTGCCAGCTATCCTCGGCTCCAAGCTGCTCAGCGCTCTTGAGCGACTTCTCGAGGTCCATCTTCCTCTGGAGCTCTTCACGTCGAACCTTCTCCATGAACTCACGTACCTCGAGTCGCGTTGGGTCGATCTCCTTGTCGCTCTCGGGCTCCTGTGAGGCGCGCAGCCCGAGCGCTTCCGCCGCTAGGAGACGGTAATCGGTTACCTTGGAAACGACCTTCTGCGTCTCGGTATCACGACGGGCAAGAGCGACGGCGTACTTAAATGCAAGCTCCTTGTCGCCGCTGTTCATAGCTGCAATCAGGCCCTTCATCTCAGGCGGAGCATCCTTCTGGGCTTGAATCGGTCGTTCCTCGTCCGGAGCGCCGTACTGAGCGATGATCTGTTCGCGTGTCAGATTTTTTTCGGAGTCGGAATTCTGCGGCTTTTCGGGCGATTTTTCGATATTTTCCGCGACATCCTTCGTCTTTCCTTGGAGCTGCTCCTGTACCTGCTCCTCAAGGGCTTGCTCCTCAGCTTCGAGCTGCTTTACCTGATCTATCGAGAGGGGATAGTCGCGATACTCGATCTGCGAGGAGGAGTTCTCCTTCGGCGAGGTCTTCCAATTCGTGGCTTCGCCCTGCCCCCAAAAGCCTTTGAGGTTGTCGGCGCTAGCGGGAAGTGCGGCGAGCGCAGAGAGCACACCAAGAGCCACTCCGGCTTTCAAGAAACTCAATCGGGAACGACGCACGCGGTTGGACACTACAGACTCCAAAATGATGGTCTATAGAGGTTATGTCATTAAGTCGCCGCTGTGATACCTAAGCTGTCGGTTTTTGTGGAGAAAATGTCGTTTTTTGGCTTGTTTTCAGGTGGTTATTGGAGATCTTAGGAGATCGCTTTGGATCGTTGCTGTAGTGCTACCCTACCATCCCATCATCATCCTCGCCCTGCTCACCCTCTGCGTCACCGCGAGAACTACCCGCCTCCGGGGCTTTTGCAGGGTCGGTTATACCGCGTCGCAAAAGCGCCGCTGTACGTGGAGGCTCAAAGCCTGCTCTATCCCACACCACTGCTATCGCCGGTGCGATCCCTTCCCGAATCCACCGTACGGCGCTCTCGGGATAAAAGCCCGCCTGACGCCAACTCGCCGCTAACGGCGCCCCGTTTACGCCGACCTGCCTCCACTCTAAGAGGTCATCTGGTGAAAACCCGTATGCGCGCCAGTAGCCGGCTGCTACCGCTGGTATCTTCTTGCTGATCCAGAGCTCGGCCTCGTCTCGGGGAATCTCGGCTAATTCGAAGGTAAACTCCTTCGAATACACGTTTAGGAGGATGTTGCAGTCGTGAATTCGGGAGCGAAAATCACCCGGAACAGCGCGCGCCTCCCTCTTGAGCCTCTCGCACTGGGCCTCGTCGAACTCCGATGCTATCGAGAAGATCGCTACGAGCTGATTGGCGAGATCAAACTGCTCCTTGGCAGGTGCATACTCGAGAGCTGCTGCCTCGGCTAGGTCCTTCGCTCCGAGCTGAACGTACAGAGCGTAGAGCCCTTCGATGTACCCAAGGCGTGTCGAAGCTGAGCGAAAAACCGCAGCTGCCAAGAGCTTCGCCGACTCCCTATCACGCTGCAGCTCCTTGACGTGCAGAGCGTCCTCCACCTTCGGGGTGACGAACACGAAGTCCTTCTTGAGGTCGCGCATGAACCCCATAGCCGATATGGCGTCGAAGGTTTCAGGAGCTGACCACGAGGTCGCGAAGATCGGGATCTCTCTCACGAGATCCTTCGTCCACACCTCAACCTTGTCGAAAGCTCGATGCGCGGGCTCCAAGTATCCCGTAGGAAGCACCGAAACACCTAACTTGGAGAGGGTGCCCTCAAACACGATCTGCCCGTAGAACCCGGCGCGCAGGAAGGTGATAAATTCGGTTGTGAGGTGAACGTCTTTGTTGAATTTGGCCATAGTCCCTTGCCTAAAACCGGGGTAACCACGCGAGGCTACTTGCGGATGCAATCCCACTTGAGCCTTTCTATAATCGGTTATGGTCGATCGTAACATTACTGTTGCATGCAGATACGTACTCAAGCAATGGTGGAACCGGCGTTAAATTCAAGGGGTTGCGGCATGAAGTCTGGCTACGTTGACGCTCCCGCGGGGGAGTTTTTCTACGAGATGAGTGGTTCGGGTGCTGGGGCCCCCCTCGTGTGCATCCACGGCGGCCCGGGCTTTTGTGGCTACTACCTGGCCCCCCTGCACGCCCTGGGGGACACTCTACCGGTTGTGCTCTACGACCAGGCCGGGTGCGGCAGGGCTCGCCGTGGCGGACCGCGTAAGCTCTTTAACGTCGAGGGGTTCGTGGCCGAGCTCGAGGCGCTCAGAACTGCCCTAGGAGCGGAGACGCTACACCTCTTTGGACACTCATTCGGTGGGGTGGTCGCTGGAGAGTACGCCTTGAGGTACCCCGAGCGGGTAAAGAGCATCATCTTCGGAAGCGTCTCGATCGATATTCCGCGTTGGATCGCCGACTCGCAGCGACTGCTCGCACAACTTCCCCTCATGGATCGCATGATCTTAAGGGAGGGTGAGCGCACCGGAACTATCAATACTCCGGAATACGCGCGAGCCTTGGCTGTGTACTACCGCCGCTTCGTGTACGGCTTCGACGAAAAACCGGAGATTATCGCTCAATCCGAACGCGAGTCCGACATGCAAACCTACACTACGGTGTGGGGAGCAAACGAATTGCTGGTCAACGGAGCGTTCAAGAACTACTCGCTCACTCCTCGACTACCGGAGATTACGTGTCCGACGCTTTTTGTGTGCGGCCGCTATGATGAAGCGACCCCGGAGGCGCATGAGTTCTTTGCATCGCAGTGCCGGCAATCAGCGCTGCGGATCTTCGAGAACAGCGCTCATCACCCCCACATCACTGATGGGCACCTCTTTCTCTCAACGGTCAAGGAGTTTTGGAACGCTCATCGGGGGTAGTTCGGTTTTCGTAGTCGGAGACTCCCTTACCCTCGGAGTATCGGGTCTAAGGCGCGGAAGTGGCACGCCTAACGAGGATCCAAAATCGGTAGGAACGAAGGCTTCGCGCGCGTTTGAGTTATCCGGCATCGACACGCCCTTCATATCTGTCGGCTTGAGAGCAGGCAGCGCGCCGGGATTCGCTCCAGCAACCCCGCCGTGTCCAAAGGGCCGAGTCGCAAACTCATTTTTCGCCTCCCACTCAGAACCTAGGAGCGCGTCTCCCCGCTTACTGCGGTCATGTGTTCTTTCGCTCAGCTCCTTGATCGACCTCTTCACAGTGTCTCGCAGCGCCGCGCTCCCCTCACCTCGGATTTCGCCTTGCTGCAACAGATCAGTCGGCTGATCCTGACGCGTTCTGTTACTGTCGAGGACTGGATTTGCTACCATTTGAGCTCTCCTAACCTAAGCTTGCTTGATTTCAGTTAGTTCATGCGGCTAGGAATGAGCGCTTTTTCGGTGGAGCATTAAGGCGTTCCCCGGAATCGCTCTTCAGGCGCGGCGAAGCTGAACTCGGTGAAGGATCGAATGCCTCCGGATCGAACGTTTCTGTTTGAGGGCTTGGCTTCTTGGTATCTTTTTCCTCCTCCCGCGCACGCATCTCGCGCTGCTCTGCGTCTTTGCCCTGCGAGATCTCTCCGCAGCGTTGTCTGATGGTGACCATCATCTGCTCGCGCAGTTCACTGGCCAGTTCGGGTGGAATATTCATCGAGCGAACGGTATCGCGAAAGATCGGGTCTGCTATCGCTTCGGCAACTTCGGCTACGTGTGCGCCTGACATACTGCGGCGAACGGCATCGTAGCTATTGGTGACTTGGTTGACTTGGCTACGGACGTCGCCTTCAACCTTCGCTTGCGCGGCATCAACGGTCGAATTGAATGCGCTCTCTCTCATCGAAAACCTCCAGAGGCTACTACTGCCTGCTCTCGAAGGGGTATGCTTGGATCTCGTAGCCGTGTGCCTTACCGACGCAATCACCTCGTAATCTTTGGAGAGGCACGTTCACCTAGCCGGCTGCACAGATGAGCCCGGTAACGGACGGCGGGGACGCCGTCCCTCCTTTTACATGCCGAACACGGACGGCGTGGACGCCGTCCCTCCTACAACCGTAACCAGGAAGGAAGCATCTTGGCTCCGTTCTCGTTGGCATCACCTGGGCGCTTCACCCAGGAGGGACGGCGTCCACGCCGTCCGTGAATCGAAATGATCAGGATACCTCAATCCGCCACCGCTGCATCTCGTGCGTTAATGAATCAAAATACATTCAGTTACAGAACTACTTAGAGGAAGCATCCCCCTCGCCCCGTAGCCCATCCACACCGAATCTGTACGAATCAGACCCCCAAAGGACCCTTTTGCTATCTTTCTGCCCTATGCGACCTCTTTTCATGCCCCCTGCTCGCCTAGCACTACCATAACGTTTCAAGATATTCTTTCTTATGGCGGAGGAAGGAACCTTCATGGAAGGCCAACCACGTTAGGAGATCTCTGGCTGACGTCCACGGTCGGACGTTCGGGGAGATCTCGTTGAGTCACCAGCTTTTAGGAGTTTAACCATGCTGGTACTTACGCGGAAAGAGGACGAGGTAATCAAAATCGGTGACGACATCACCATCCATGTCAAACGAATCTCGGGCAACCGAGTTCGAATTGGCATAGTCGCTCCCAAGGACATGAAAATTGTTCGACCGAGCGATGAGGATGATGCTACGCCGAGGAAAACTGCCTAGGAATCCTCTGTAGGCTGCCAAAAGGCTTCGGGGAGACGGTCGCAAGATTGCGCTCCCCGAAGCTGATTTTTGGATTTATGAAAGGTTTTTCGTATTGTTTTTTTTTCCACTACGAAGGTTCTTTCCTTGCCACCCATTTTTTTGAAGAACGCGCTTTGAGCGCGAGCACTGCTCGCTAACGTGACCTGATTCATAAGTGATCTCCTGTTAGCAGGAAACTTTTCTCCATAGTCCCCGATATACTTTATGCATGGAAGAGCTTAACTACGAAAAGCTCGACGTCTATCGCTGCGCCATGGAGCTGTTGGCTCAGGTGCATCTACTGCTAGATAAGCTCTCGAAAGGTTTCTCCCACCTAGCTGACCAGCTACGGCGTTCTTGCCTCTCCATCCCTCTTAATATCGCCGAGGGTTCGGGCAAGTCTTCCCCTCAGGAGCGTATGCGTTTCTTCGAGATAGCTCGCGCCTCAGCGCTAGAATGCAGTGCAATTATCAACTGCTGCATCACCTTGAAACTCACTGATAAGGATCTCCTGGCTCACATCCGCACTCTCCTCTTTAGAATCGTTCAGATGCTTTCCAAGCTCTCCCCTAAAGCTCGTATAGCGTCCACGCCTCCGGCAAACGATGGACGGTAGACGCCGACGTCTACCGTTTGTCGTCCGGCGTCAACGTAACTCGTCAGCGTCAGCTATCAAATTTAGATTCGTTCAGGTGCCTTCCAAGCTCTCCCCCAAAAGCTCGTATAGCGTCCACGCCTCCGGCAAACGATGGACGGTAGACGCCGACGTCTACCGTTTGTCGTCCGGCGTCAACGTAACTCGTCAGCGTGCGCTATCAAATCACCACTAAGCTCAAGCAAATCAGAGGAACTTATTCAGAGGCTCTTTAACATTGCCCCACTGTCCCCGATCTGCGTAGGCAGATCACGCCACCGCCCCTCGCTCCTTCTCATCATCCTCATCATCGACGATAGTAAGATCCATCGAGCGTACCAAATTCGATGCAGCAAACGGCGGAAGCGCTGGTGCGGCGCGATTCCACGTAACGATACTCAAGTTCTCTTCAGCTCTCGTCACTGCGACGTACAGGAGATTGCGCCCCAACTCATCTGCTGGATACGCGCGTGCAGACGGATTCCACAACAGCACCGAGAAAAACTCGAGCCCCTTCACCTGCCGCACATCCGTAACGAGCACGCCCTCTTCGAACGAAAACGAAGTGGCGTCGCCGAGCCGCACGCGCGGACCGAATGTCGGCTTGAGCATCTCGTAGGCGAACTTCGCTTCCTGCGGTGTGGAGCAGATAACCGCTGCGATGCGATTGGGATACAGCTCCCCTGCTTTGGTCAACCACTTGAGCGCGCACTCGACACCTGCCGCTTCACCCCGACACATGAACCAGATCGGTGTTCTTCCCGCGCGGCCACTCTTGGCGATGCTGCGCTTCTGGATGTAGTCGGCGAGGCGCATGATCGGCAACGTCGAGCGATAACTCACCTCTAACGACACGTAGCGCGAGCGCGTTGGGTCGAAGTTCCAGTAGCGTTGCAACGCCTCCCATCCGGGGAAGGACTGCGCACGGTCGAGGTTCTGCGAGACGTCTCCTACGAGGGTCAGATCTTTGAGCTCCTTCACAGATCCGATCAGCGTTGCAAGCTCTACCGGCGAGAGGTCCTGAACCTCGTCTACGACGACGTGTCCATACGTTCCTGCGATCCCCTGCTCGTTGATCACACATCCGGTCAAGCGCTGATAGATACGCAACAGAAGAGCATCGTCGTTCCAATCGAGCACTCCGGCCTCGAAATCTTCGCGCGTGCGTTCGAGCGCGTGCTTGACTGCCGCCTCGCTGAGCCTCTTGCGCGGATCGTGTGTCACGAGCGCTGCAGCGTTCGATAAAAGATCGATGAGTGTCCGCTGGAGATCCTCGAACGTGACGCTCTCCGCGGAACCCGGACGTTTCTCCACTGCGGCATCGATAGCCGTGAGGATCGCAACGGAGCGTTTGACCTGTGCAACCTCCAACGGGCAGTGCTCACCCGAACGCCGTGCGGAGAACTCACGCCCTCTAAAAACAACCCGGAAGGTGCGCTGCGCCCACTCGTGGTAGGTGCGTACGGAAACACCGGGTAGTCCCGCGGCGGGGAGGGAGTTCTCGATGTAGGCTCTAAGCGATGGGCTCAACACTATCACCGTCGCTTCGTGCGCTTTGAGCGGGGAGTTGTCGTGATGAAGGAGCCATGCGAGGCGGTGAAGCGCGACTGTAGTCTTTCCAGACCCAGCGATCCCTTGAATCAGAACGGCCGTATCGGCATCGACCGTGATGGAGCGAAACTGCTGCGCTGTGATGAGCGACAAGATCTCTGGGAGCGCACCATCGCCTTCACGTCGTCCCTTGCTCGCTCCCGACTTGCGTTGCCAAGACGCCTCTTTTGAATTCCAGACGAAGCTGCCGTAACGGTTTTCGACGGCTTCAAGCTCTCCTTTGCCGATCTCGATACGGTTACGCAAAAGCACCCGTCCATTTCGCTCGCGGCCCAAGATCTCTTCGCAGTATTCGTCGCCCTCTTTGTATTCGTAGTAGAGCTTCGAGATCGGGGCGCGCCTCCAATCGATGATGCGACAGTCGGTATTGGCGGCGAATCCGAGTTTGTATTCGATACGGGTAGTGGCACCTGAAGCCTGCTCCTCTTCGAGCTCGATGCGCGCGAAATACGGATTCTCCACCTGCTTCGTGAGGGTTTCGAGCTCCTCGCGCTTGGAATCCTTCAAGCCGTGTGACACCGCTTCGTCAGAGGCGAGAAGCGCTTTATCCTCGACTCGACGGGTGTGCATGATCTCGGAAGTGATCGCGCGAGCGCGCTCGTTTTCGGTGCGCAGGCGTGTCTGCGCGCGAGAGATCTGGCTCTCGAGGGAGGTACGAACATCTTCTAAGATCCTCTCCTCATCGGAGAGGCTTTGGAGCTCTTCAGGGGAGATACTCATGGCGATCGATAGTTTGATAATAGCCGGGACGGCTTATACCATACCTCGTGTTGGAAAGGGACTGGAACTTGGTTTTTAACAGGCTACTATAAAGGGTTATGGGCCGGGATTTCGAGGCTTATACACACGTATGTTCTAAACAGCCGAGCCGACCAGGCTTCTGTACTGCCGGAAGGGATAGGTAGAGAACTTATGGAAGTGAATTTGGGGCTCCATGGCTATCGAGTCGACGACCCCCTCAAAGTGGCTTGAGATCTCCGCTACGATCGAACTTGCCTCGGCGAAGCTCCGCACTCTCAAAAATATCTCGGCGCTCTGTCCTCCAAAAAACAGCGACATCCAGGCGATCCGTGGATGAGCTCGGCAAAAATCCTGCAACGCCTTTTTCTCGACCTCTTTCAATACCTTCGATTTTACTCGAAGGGAGATCGGAAGCTCGTTGAGCATCTTGAAATCAGCGATGTAGTAATGACCGACGATGACTCCCGACTTTTCGAGCGACTGAATCCGATATGTCAACGTCGAGGGAGACATCGAGAGATGACGAGCAAGTTGACCCAGGGTCCGGAAGGAGCCGTTGGCCAGACTCGAAAGGATAGTATGGTCTTGCTCTGAGATGTAAGCTTCGTCGGCCTTTCCGGGAAGCGGACCGAACCTAAGCACAGGAATTCCGGTCTTTGGCATATCTGGCTCCCATATCCCTGAGTATTCCTGCTCCTCAATCAGAAATGACTCGCGGATATGGAACGGATGAGGAAATCTCTCCGCAATCTCCTCGAAAAACCGCTTGCGATGTTCTGCGCTGCGACTCAAGAAGCGCACTTCACACTGCGTCTCACCCCCCAGTTCATACACGGCGACGGTCTCATCGGCGGCGGACAGAAGCTCCATGAAGCCCCTCTGATGCTTCTGCGCCCTTAACGGAAGAGAGATGGTGACAACATGGTACGACAGCCCGAGCATGAAGGGATTTATGAAGATGCTGCGTCGCAACAGGATTCCACTCTCGAACAGAATCATCATCGTACGGCGAACGACGTGCTCACGCACGTTTAGGAGGCGGGCGATCGCCGCCTCCGGGGCATTAGCATGCAGGATGGCTGTGAGGAGTATCCTCCTCTGTACGTCGTTTAGCTTCATACACAAAGCTGTAACAGCGACTGGGTGTAGCTGCCAAGCGGGCAAAGATACGTATCGGCCTCTAACTGTCGCTCATATATCGCCAGGCCCTGCTAGGCATCACTTCTCTCTTCAGTGTGGACAACCGCTGGTGTAGTATCGCCAAACTTGCCCCGAGGGCTTTATACTTCGGCACTATCTCTCGATAAACCAAGGGAGCTATTTGGCCCTTCTGGCCGCCGGAGAGCTAGCCATCGAATGCCCGATCAGGATTCCCACAGACCCCGCCCCTCGGAAGAGGCTACGGAGATAGACTTGACTCGGACGACGGGACCAGCGGGAATGCGGGAATCGCACTTCCCGAGCCGTGCGGAACTCCTCGCCGAGGGTATGGCCCGAGCTATAGTGGCCCTCGAGGCGCTGCCCCTAGTCGCTCGATTTTTCTGCTCTCCCCAAAGAGAGCCCTCAGCCGGACTACCACACGGGATATCTGCGGAGGAGTTGTTAGCACAAGGTGGGGAGACGGGCCCGCTGAAGACTGTACGGCAACCCGGGGCAGCCGTCTTTTCTTCCCTAGCATCAGCGTGCTCCTTCCTCGGTGAACACGCCACTCGCATCGAAGGCGCTGCGCTGCATCAACGTGAGGAGCTATTCAGATTGGCGCAAGTCGAAATGGTGGAGGCCTTGGATGACGTCAAGTTTGAGCTTCGATACGTCATAGCGCCTGCGGCGGGATCACCTCCTCCGGGTGACTCTGCCGACGTGTTGCGAACCTACTTGCAAAAAGCGCGAGAGTTAGAGCAGCTCCTCGCCGATGGAAAATCTCGGATGCACCTGGAGTATGCCGAGTCCTTCTTACAAACTGCGTTGGAGCAAGTGGGCGCTCCCCTTACGCAAGAGCTCCATCCAAAACGGGACGCTCTCGATACCACTGCGGCAGGCCAGATGTCGGAGACGCTTCAGCTCTCGTACCAACGACTCCTCCATGGTGCAAATAAAATCCTCTCATTTCCCGTTGTGCACGGATTTATTACACGCATGCAGTTGGAGCGCGAGTGGATGGCTCGTGAGGAGCACACACCTTCACCGCCTACTGAGCACGGGCTTTGCGGGACAAGTCGACTCGTATCACTACTCGACCATCTCGCAATCCGGATCCGAGACTATTCCGTCAGCGCGGAGGTACTCAAGCAACGTAACCTCCGGGCGGCACTACCGCAGGTTCGTGAACTGTGTACCGAAGTTGACGAAGATTTGTCCAGGACGGACGATTCGCGAGCAGTCAGTCACGTCGGAGAGGTTAAAGCAATCCTCTACGGCGCGCTTTGGCACACCGAACTGAGCTATGATGCAGCGGAGGCAGGCAGACTCCAAGGTGAATTCCTAGATAGTGTCCGTGATCAACAGTGGTATCGAGATCTCCTCAATCTTCTCGAGAGTACCTTCGGCGATACGCTCCTCGCGGGTTGTTCCGATTCACGTGCGCTCCTACCGGAATTCGCCCGCAAGAGCACCGCACTCGAGTCGGAATCGAGGATACTTGCAAAATGGTTCCTGAGGATCTCGCCACCGCTTCGAGAATGTGAATCTGCATTTCTTTCGCGATTGAGCGGAGTGCCCGTGACAGATATCGAGGCTGCACACATCGGGTGGAGGCAGTTATTCCCTGTGGCTGCATTTGAGCAGAAGCAGTTTCCCTCGCTCGGAGATCTGTTTGATCCCATTCCAGGACCGCGCGTCTATCGTCCCGTTCTGCGTCTCGACCGAACGTGTGGAGCGACCTTCTCTCACCTCCGGATTCGTCTGACGACCGAGGTATTCGCGCAGCTCCTGCGTATGACAACCGACGAGCGGCGAACCGTTGAGAGCCGAGTGGAATACCTCATTCGAGAGGTAGGAATCAGCCCGTACGAAGTATCTGCCGCGATCGGGGCTCGGGAAGGCTGGCAAAGGAGTCTTGCCGCTCTGGAAGCTGGCATTGAGCACATATATGACGGGACCGAGCGCCGACCTCTGACTGGTTCGCTCTCTCGGGTAACGAAGGCGAGTAAATACTGGGTGGAGTCCGAGAGGCCCTTGTTTGATAGTACACCGCGTGGATACGAGATCGAGACAGACATAATAAGACATCCGGTGGAGCCGAGACTTCGCGAGATTCTCGGGAAGGAGAACGAGCTCTCATTGCGTGATTACGTTCATGCGGCCCTGCTGCTCGAGCTTGTCGCTGCCCCGAGGACTCACTTTTTCTCGAAGAATTTCAGTTCGGCTTTTTCCGAATGGCGTGGACAGCTCCCGGTTGATGCCTTCGTCGACATACTAACCCACTCCGATCCCTCAATGAGGGAGTCGGCTCTCTGTCTCTTTGAATGTGGCCAGATGGCCGATCTCCTCAACTGGTTGCGTGGGGCACCGCCTCACACTATCACTGAGCTCCTTTGGGACGGGATGCGCTTCGCTACGACCGGCCCTAAGTCTGGAACAACTGACCACGCGAATCCAAGAGCGTTCTCCGTCCTTTTCGTAGGGTACCTCCTTTCTAGGTTCGAGCGGTTTCCGGCGTCGCTCCAGGCGGATGAGTATCAGCGAGAGATCCGGGAGTGCATGGAGGAGGCAAAGGAACGAGTGAGGAAGCTGAAAGGCTCCGAAGATCCTCAAAAGATCAGAGAGGAGCTCTGGTCGCTCGGATTGCAGCAAGAAGAGTTTGCAGCCCATCGCCGTGGATATGGACTCATAAGAAACACCTCAGCTTCGCAGGCCCTATCAAACAGAGAGCGTTTCCAGTACTCCCGCCTCCTGGGACAGCTTCCGAAACTTCTCTCTGATGGCGAGGCGACGACTACGACGCTCGAGATCCTGAGGTCGAGCAGGATACGACCAGAGACACTAGCAAGCTCCCTAGTCTTACGCGAACTTACCGAAGCACACCTTCTCGTCACACCTGAGGACCTGAAAACCGCCATGCAGATACTAGACGGGATTGCTGCGAAGGGAGCGCACTTTACCACGCTTGCTTGCACCCGCGAGCTTTTGCGCGTTGCGGTAAGGAGCGATGAAGAGGGCTATTTAGGTCTCTCCCGAGTGGATCTTCATCGACGGAATCGCGAGGAGCGCCAGAAGGTATTTGGTGCCTTCTTTAGGGGAGAGATAGACGGTTCCTCCTCGTCGCGCTTCAAGGCGTTCTTACAGAGGTCATCGTTCGGCATCGCATCACTTCGATTGGCTGTTGCCGAAGGCGCCGCGCCGCAGTGGCAGGATGCGCCTGGGCCACTATCTGCCGAGGAGATCACCCCTCTGATCCGCGCCCTTCGTGAGGGTGCAGGAATCAGGCAGGAGCTCGAGATAATACGCTCTTTCATCGACGACTTCCGACCCTTGCAGGCGCAGTACCTATTCTCACTCTACCGGTCGCTAAAGATGCAGCACGAATACTGCCCCTCCGATCTCTTGATAACTGAATCAACATTCTGGAGATCGTGGCCCGACTATCTCTTTCCTCTCGAACTCAAACCAGGTTCTCGTCTCTTCCCCGATGAACAGTCGCTCTTGGAATACGCATGGAAGTGCTCGGAATCCTTCATACGAAATCCGGCTGGATTCTCGCCCAAACTCCTGCTGGATTTTGAGCTTGTTGGACTTGCGTGTCGGCTCTATAGAACCGGGGAGCTTTCTCCGAATGATGTTATGACACGGGTTTACGAGATGCTCGCGTACGGGCGGAACTTCGCTAGCTCTCATGACTCACAACCAGTATCAGCAGGGCAAAAGAGATCGATATTCGATGTATTCGAACGCATGCCGGAGAGGGAGATACTAATACCGCGGGCGCGCTTCAACCTACGCGACCTCAAGCTCTCGGAACTTAAGGGGCCTTTTGAGTCTGACGCTCTTACTCAGTTTGAGGCGGATTTCGCCACATTACAGTCCGTCATTGAGACAGGCGCCTCTTCGCCCCTCGAGGAGGTTTCTACCAGGCTCGGCCTTGAATTATCGAGTGAGATGCGACAGGACGAAGAAGAACAACAGCACGCCGACCCTGCCCAGAGCTACCACAATCAATGTCTGCTGCTCGTCAATGAACTCGCGAAGAGGCACGCCGATTCAATCTCCGACGAGAGCCTACGTCTAATTTTCTTTGCCCACGCATCACGAGACCGCCGGGTACTGGGCAGTGCCTTGCGAATGAGCTCGTACACCGATTACCTTGAACGTGTAACCAGCTTCGTTGAGTTCGTCGGTGCCGGAGGCAAGAATCCGGAGTGGTGCGAGATTCTTGAACAGTGCCCCCCTCAGCTGCGGGCGCGTTTCGATAAGGTAAGCGACGTTGAATACCTCCTTACGCCACTCGCCAGCCTTCTCAAGACTGAGGGACTCGCCTCAGACGGGCCTGCGGAAATCACTGATAACACACGGGGCAAGAACAGGTCGGCAAAGGGTAAAAGTGGGGAAACATCTCACGTGGCCATCAGGCTACGCCTGCACCGAGACGCTCCGATATTCGCGATTGGAGCGATCTGCGACAGCTGTCTGACCGAGTCCCTCGCCCAGCATCCAACCAAAGCCTTCGTCTCTTTCGCCGAACAGGGACGTACGGTTCGGCCAGTCGGTGCAACTTTCTCGGGGGGGTTCATGCTGTTCCACACCACGACCGATGATGGAAATAGCGCACTCATCATACGAGGCTACAATCCAGTCTTAACTCTGCTGAGCAAGGTTGTAATTAGTCGACTCTTTGACGAGGTGGTTCAGTACGTCGCGGAAGAGATCGCTCCGGCGCTTGGAGCAACCGAGATATTGGCGCCGCTCGATACGATCCACGGCATCGCCTTCAGCAATAGGGCCCTGGCGCACCTCTCATTCAACATGAGGTTCAAAGATGCTCCCCGAGTTTCGGTTTCCGATGAACAGCTTGTCTTGAATCGATACGACATTCGCCAGAGGTGCGTGAGGGTTTGGCCACGATAGTCATTCCGCCCCTCACCACAAAAGTGACTTTTTCGTTCACAGAAACACTGGCGATAAAGAGCGGCCTTGAACGAGCCGGTCACATCAGTTTTGCAAGACCTAATAAAGACGCGCTCTCTAAAGACACATTGTCTTCTATCCTCCCACGGTGAAAGAGGCTCTCCCTGACAGATCTGAAATTTCGAGCAGAGAAGAAGAGAAGAAAGGAATGGTGCCCAGGAGAGGACTTGAACCTCCACGACATTTCTGCCACCAGCACCTCAAACTGGCGTGTCTACCATTCCACCACCTGGGCGTACTTTTTGGACCTGCTTACTTTTTGGTCTCTGGAGCTTTAGCTCCCTCGACCTTTTCTGCCGCGGCAGGTGCCGGCACGGCAGCAGGGGCCTGCTCAGCTGCTTTCGGTACTGCAGGTACCGGTTCAGCGGGCTTAGACCCCGTCGAGCCAGCCTCAGGCTGATTCGACGCATCGCTCGCTGGTGCAGGAGCACCTTCGAGCACCGACCCGCTCATCGCGTCCGGTGTCGTTCTCATGCCACCAGAACTCGACGCTGCGAGCCGAACGAGGAGCACGGAAGTTAGCATGAAGGCTACTGCAATACCAGTAGTCATGCGCACGAGGAGTGACGAGGCCCCCCCGACTCCGAACAAGGTGTTCGCGCCACCCCCCATAACGGCGCCGACATCAGCCCCCTTCCCCTGTTGCAGGAGAACCAAGCCGACCAGCGTGACCGCTAAAATGACGTGCACTGCGAGCACCAGCGTGTACATGACTCATTACCCTCGAAATTGAGCCGAACCAGATTCGGCACCAGGCCCTAGAGCCTAGCCCCAGAGCCACTAGTCTTGCAAGTTAGTTGACTATCTTCAAAACAGGCTCTGCGGAGCGTTTTGTATCAAGAATCGATACCAATTTCAACGCAAGGTCCTGAAAGATCGCTGCTATAGGGCCCTCGCCGCACGCCACCGGGGTTCCAGCATCCCCGCCCTCACGGATGGCGACATCGATAGGGATCTGCGCCAAAAGGGGTACTCCGAACTCCTTGGCGGTCTTCTCGCCACCACCACTGCCGAAGATCGGCATGACCGAACCGTCGGGCATCGGGAGTCCCGACATATTTTCGACCATCCCGAGTACGTCAACGTTCACCTTACGGAGCATGTTGATCGCTTTCCTGACGTCGGCGAGCGCCACCTCTTGAGGGGTGGTCACAACAACCGCGCCCGCGAGCTTCACGAGCTGCGAGAGTGAGAGCTGCGCGTCTCCGGTGCCTGGGGGCATGTCGACGATCATGTAATCAACGGTACCCCAGCTCACGTCCTCGAACATCTGGTGCAGCGCCTTGTTGAACATCGGTCCACGCCAGATGACGGCATCGTCTGGATGACGCAGGAAGAACCCGAGCGAGATGTACTTCACGCCGTACTTCTCCGGTGGGATCAACTTCTCCTCGTGATCGGGAACGACCTGGCCACCACCCATCAAAGTCGGCACGCTCGGTCCGTAAAAATCGCTGTCGATCAAACCCACCTTGGCACCGGTGCGCGCCAACGCGATGGCGAGATTCACTGCAACGGTGGATTTACCGACACCACCCTTACCGGAGATTACCGGCACTATCTGTCCAGCTATCGTCATACTCTCTATACCCTCACTTCACTTGAAACATCATTTACGACCGGCGCACGCTCCCTCTCGAACGCCTCTGCCTGTTGCTCACGGTCCTGCTCATCTGCGGACTTTGGCTGCGTCCAATCCTCTCCATGATGCGCGCGCATCGCCTCACGCTCGAGTAACGAGCGCGGAATGAGCGAATCTACGACCTCCCACGGCAGCAGTTCGTCGAAGCCTATCCTACGTGACACGTAAAAATCTACCGGAGGAACACCGTCGACGATCGGATCCTTGGTGCGCTTGACCAACCACTTCCAGCTCTCGTTTCGGCGTTGCGCTTCGAGCAGCAACCGTCCTACACGCCGATCTCCGCGCGAGAGGAGCCCCTGAAAATAGCTCTCCTTGGGTGGCTCGAAGCGTAGCTCCAAATTCGGCACCTTCATGACGAGTTTGCGAATGCGCTCGATCTTCTTGTCGAGCACCTTCGGGTCGAGCATCGGCTCCCATTGAAACGGTGTAGAGGACTTCGGAATGAAGGGGTTCACGGAGAGCGAGACCCATCCGAGCTTTCCGGTAGGCCGAGAAACCTCCGTCACTGCATCGCGCACCGCGATAGCGAGGTGTGCGATGGCGTCGACGTCTTCGTCTAGCTCGGTCGGAAGACCGACGATGAAGTACAACTTGAATCCACGGATGCCGGCTTCGGCCATCTCACGTGCGGCTTGAACGACCTGATCGTTTAACACCCGCTTACCTGCTGCACGCCTTAAGCGATTCGTGCCAGCCTCAGGGGCAAGCGCCACCGTTTTGTACTCGCTCTCAGAGATACTTGCGGCGAGCTCCTTGGTAACTTTTTGCGACATGATTGAGCTGAGCGAGGCACGTGCGCCCTTTTCAGCCACAGATTGCGCAAGCTTGGAGATCGATTTGTGCGAGGAAACCGCAGCACCCACGAATCCGATCGCGTCGCTGTTTTCGAGTCCTACCTCGATCGTTTCCGCTATGGTCTCTTCGCTGCGCTTACGGATCGGTCGGTAAATGTACCCCGCCACGCAAAACCGACACCCCATCTCGCATCCGCGTCCCGTCTCAGTGAGGAACATCGATTTGAACTCTGTCTCAGGAGTCAATATCCGGGAGTGCGTCTTGAATTTCGAGAGATCTTTCACGAAACGTCGACGGGGACGAGCAGGGACTCCTTCCGGACGCTCGTAGCGCGCCATCGTTCCGTCCTCGTTGTAGACAGGGGTATAAAAGCGCGGCACGTAGACACCTTCGATCTGCGCGAGCGCACGGAGCAGCTCTTCACGCCCCCACCCTTCGAGCTTGGCTTTGTGAAACGCTTCGACGAATTCAGGCAGCAGCTCCTCGGCCTCTCCGATCACCAACACATCCACGAAGTCAGCCACCGGTTCGGGATTGAGGGTCACAGCGGTTCCACCTGCGATGATGAGCGGTACGGAGAAACGTGCATTCGCCGCAGCCTCTTCGCGCTCCTGCCAGGAATTGAAGAGCAACCCTTGATTGTCGAGGATCCGTAGCAGATGCGGATAATCGGTCTCGAACGAGAGGCTGAAGCCCATGATGTCGCAGTCAGCCAGAAGCCTATTCCCCTCGAAGGAGCGCCACTTCGAACCCCGTACGTCGTCGTTTTCCGAGTTTTCAGGGAGAAAACCACGCTCGACGATAACGCGTTGGTCACGCGCTAAGATGTCGTACACGGCTTGAAAGCCTAAGTTCGACATCGCCACCCAGTAGTTGTTTGGATACACCAAATGAAACCGCACATCGCCTGAGCTGTTGCTGTACGGAACGACAAAACGCTCGAGCGCTTTGAGATCTTTGGCACTCGGATTTTTGAGCGTCGAACGTTGAGAACTCACTACTTCTGTCCTTACTTACTGCTCAGTGGTGTCAGGAGCCTGGGACTCACCTTCCGGAGCCCCTTTAGATTTGGGCTTTGAGAGCTTCCGATAGCTGCGCAAATCAAGGCCGGCTTCATAGGCTCCCGATGCTGACTGGATCGATTGCTCAGCCGAGGTACCCGGCTTCAAGGTGTACGAGAAATTGTCGGTCTTGAGCACCCTGCCGCTGTCGTCACGTTGCTGCACGCCAAGGTTTACCGAGTACACATCCTGCGAGTTGTTATAAACCCGCATACGCCACGTGTCTTGGTCGATACGCGATACGGAACCGGTAATCGGTGCAGACTCTTCGTCGCTAATGTCGATACCTCCGAAGGGATCAGGAACCTCGGTGGTGGCGGCGCCCGACATGACCGAGGTCGAGAGGTTGCCGCTCTTAGGCAGCTCCTTCTCCTTGGGCGCTGCGAACGCGCGTGAGGACAACGTACACAGTACCGCTACGATGAGAAGGTTCGCTAATCGACGCATCTGACTCCTTCAAGGGTTTTGCCTCGCCTCCATTAGCTTTTTGCTCTATGCTTGCGAGGCACGAATTCGAGAGATTCTACCAGCTTAGAGGCTCCTTCACAACGCGCGGGGTACTGATGGATATAGTCGTCTGTTTGGTCACATGTCCCTCGAAAGAGGTCGGACAAGCCTTGGCAAAACAGGTAGTTGCGGCTCA
>JBILEW010000072.1:0-19927 GCA_044351885.1 Bdellovibrionota bacterium | reverse complement strand
GGAGTTGGGTCTTGAACGGAGAGAAGATCTGGATCACCAACGGAGGAACCGCAGGGTTCTATACGGTATTCGCGCGCACCGAAACAGAGGAGGGGAAGATCACCGCCTTCATCGTAGAGCGTGGGTGGTCTGGAGTCTCTTCTGGTCCGAAAGAGGACAAGATGGGGATCCGTGCCTCGTGCACTACGACGGTGCGCTTCGACGACGTGCGTCTGCCACCTGAATGTGTATTGGGCGAGGTCGGCAAGGGATTTAAGGTCGCAATGGCAGTCCTCAACAACGGACGCACTGGCTTGGGTGGCGGATGCGTCGGTGCGATGAAGCGGCTCATCGAGCTCTCGATTGCACAAGCTTCGCAACGCAAGCAATTCGGCAAGAGCATAGCGAACTTCCAGCTCATCAAAGAGAAGATCGCGCTCATGACCACGCTGTGTTTCGCATCCGAAAGTATCGTGAGCGTCGTGGGCCACCTGATCGATTCTGAGGTCGAGGATTTTTCGGTCGAGGCGGCGATGAGCAAGGTCTTCGTATCGGAGGCGCTGTGGACGGTAGCAGACGAAGCGCTGCAGATTGCGGGCGGAAACGGATTCATGAAGGAGTTCCCGTACGAGAGGGTCGTGCGCGACTCGCGCATCAACCGTATCTTCGAAGGTACCAACGAGATTCTGCGGCTCTACGTGGGTTTGTCGGGAATGAAGGATGCTGGAGATCAGTTGAAGGACGTGGCTCGTGGCGTAAGCGGTATCTTCAACGACCCGATCAAGGGGTTCGGCGTTCTCTCAGAGTACGCTTCTAAGAAGATGGGACAATTGACTTCGCTGGGTCGTCAGCGTCTGACCAGGGTCGCATCTTCGCTCGAGCAGGAGGCTGCGGTTTGCGAGCAGGGGATCGCAAAATTATCGCAGGCCGTTGACGGTGCTTTGCGACGCTACGGCAAGGAGATTATAGGGCAGCAGCTCGTCACGCGCCGTCTGGCTGATGCGGCAACGGAGATCTTTGTGGGCATGTGTGTCCTTTCGCGCGTCTCTTCCCTGTTGAAGGAGAAGGGAGTTGAGCAGTGTCAGGATGAGCTTAGGATCGCTCGCATATACACGCACCACGCACGAGGAAGGATTTCTGGCTACCTTAAGGCGCTTTCGAAGAATGCAGACCAGGATATGCTCGCGCTCGCTGATAGCATGGTGGAGCAGGGGGTGTTTGGGTGGGATGTGTTGTAACGGCACCGCTGTCGACCAGCATGCTCTCAGTCCCTACGCGAGGAAGAACGCACGGCCTCTGTTCTGGCGGCTGCTGGCTAAGCGACTGAAACAACGGGCATATTCGGTAGAGCGGCTGTCCGGATTCGCGCGACTTTGACGCGCAGTTGGCCCCCTCTCGCTCTTCACCGGGCACTAATGAGACATAAGCCTTCGCCACACACCATAACTGGTGTGCTGTATCAGTAATCGACAGGTTGTATGGGTCCTAAGGTTGTTAAGATTGTAGCGGCGACCGCTTCGGGTCGAGCCGAATCACTCCAAGATCCTCCGGCGACCCCAATCTCTCTAGAGCTTACCAACGCACCTACTAACACTGAGCTCCGCAGGACCGAGTCGGAGCTTCGTCGGGAGTCTCGAATCGAGAGCTCGGTGGCTCCATTTCGAGATGTTGAAGTCGGAAATGGCGTGGTCAGACGGGAGTTGAGCGAAGCTTGTGTTCCGTTCAGTAGGGCCCACCGCGGAGACATCCTCGAGGCGAGTATTACTTACAAGCGTAACGACCCGAACAGTGAAGTGGTAGTGCGTATCGCTCGTTTACGAGACCCGAGCGGGGATGCCAGAGCGCAGTGTGAGCGTATGCAGATCCGCATCCAAAAGTTCGGGCCGACGACTCGCCGTGCCGAACCCGCAGGGACTCAGGATGTCGTAGAGTTCCTAACCGCAAGCCTACGGGCGCAACTCGCACGTGGTACCACGCGGAGCAGGGGGAAGATAGACTACGGCAAGCTCGTAACAGAGATTCGCAAGATCGACAACGGCCATCAGGCGGTATCCGAGATCTCTGCCGAGAACGTTTCATTGGAGTTCGATGCCTCCGGCTCACAACCGATCGTTCTGGATGGACTCGTGCTCAAGGATTGCGGAAACCTGACGATCATCGGAAATAGAACCGATGAAGAAAGGGTCGATGGTGTCTTTTCCGTTCTCGCTCCCTACATGGTCCTCGACGGAGGCTTCGGAGGCATCACCATAAAGGGCCTCGACTGCAGCAAACTCCGCATAGTTAATCTCGATGATTCGCAGATCTCCATGCTGAGGTTCGTTGAGTGTCAGCTTCGCGGTACGCGCTCCGAAGGTAAATGTTCGCTGCAGATCTTTTCGGCGTGGGAGTGTAGTTTTGGAGACGGTGTGGACTTGGCCTCTCTCTCGGTGAAGAACCCACCGCGCTCCATAGAGGAGTTCAAGGTGGTGTTTGGGGGGACGATCTGGTCGAAAAACGGTTCATTTGTGCTGCCATCAAACTTCGAGTTCGAGCGTTTCAAGGGTTTGCTCGAAGAGATTCCGTCGACAAATGCGGCCTCTACCATGCTGAGCAAGCGCTGCGAAGTTTCGCTAGCGAATCTGCTTCAAGGTTCGACCGCGTTGAGTCCATCTGTGATTGACGCTCGGGAGGACACTAAGGTGCTCGAGATTGCGCTCGCCAATGACCAGAGGGTCGTCGTGTCGTGCGGGAAATACCCGCCGCTCAAAGGGTGGCGCGTTAGCGACGTCTCGGTCTTCTCTGGGGCAGAGCAGTCTCCTCCAAAGTCGATCTGGAGGCGCAAACAGAGCTCTAAAGCTGATGATGTTGCTGCTCTCGAGGCTATCGTAGATCAGCTCTTCGAACGTAAACTTAGGATGCGAAATAAGCGCGAGCAAGGCGGCTTAGAGCACTGATATGCGCTAACTAGCGACACCCACCTTGTCGAGCGACATTCCACGCCGTAATCCGGAGACGTCTTCGAGCTTGGCGCAGAAATCTTCTGCCGCCGATTTCGCCTGTTCCTCTGTCCAGCCTACGAGCGTCAGCTCGTTGATGTAGGAATCAGCGTAGTCGAGGTAGTATTGAATCATCTCGGCATCGTTGGCGATCTCGAAAGACCCCCGCCGTGGCATCATCGGGATCTCTTTGACGTGGAATACCTCGCGCTGAGAGATCATGTTGCTGAAATACACCCAGGCATCGCGGGTCAATAGCTGCGCGATGCGTTCCTCTTCCTTCGAAAGCTGTAATGAGTACGAAAGTGTGTTCATTATGATGGCCTCTCGTGTGCTCGTCGGTTGGCGGTGCAGGTATGCATAAACTCCCCATGAGGGGTCTCGAACCCGCACGAAACCTACAGATCTGAGGATGCTATCGGCGGGTAGAAGGGTGCTGAATTTGTTAGGAAGCGAGGCAAAACCTGCCCGTAGCGAGAAAGAGGAGATTGGGTTGATATTCAATTTTCATGGTGGGGAAAAACCGCAGATGTATCCACTGCGATACATTGAGGATTTTTCCCCACCATGAAAATTAAAGAGCGACCCAAGATCCTCTTTCGCAGCAGGGAGGGGTTTTGCCTCGCTTCCTTAGGGATGCTCTGATTAAGTCCGGATAATCGTCCAGATGCTTTCCAAAATCTCCCCTAAAGCTCGTATAACGGCCACGCCACCGTCAAACGATGGACGGTAGACGCCGACGTCTACCGTTTGTCGTCCGACGTCAACGTAATTCGTCAGCGTCAGCCGTCAAATCACTTCTAATCCCCGGCAAAACACAGAGACTTATTCAGAGGCTCCTTAGGTATGCCCGGTGGTAGGCGCAGCCTGAATATGTACAAAGAGGTCAACGCGCCCAACGAGATAGATTCACCACAGGGGCGTTTTCTCACGATGTTGTCAGATACCCTCCGGCGAAATTCGCTCGACGCGGTCGTCTACCGCATGAACCCCGCGTATGCGACGAATGGTCGACACAACCCGCTGTGCATGCTCATGGCGCAACTTGCCCTTGGCTACGACGCGCCCGTCGATCACCTCGATCTCGACCTGGCTGGGATGTAGAAGGACGCGGCCTATCTTGGAGCGGATCCTGTCTGCCAGCTTTCGGTCGCTGACAGGTTCCTCTCCTCGGATTGCCCTGCGAGTCTCGGCCACTAGTCCTTGAATGTGGTTGCGGGCGTTGCGGGCCTGCTTCTCGGCAAGCGCCACTGAGCGGCTGGCGAAGCTTGCGGTCCTGTCGCGAGCGATACCCCGCCTGTAGGGCCCTAGGCGTGGATCCAGGAAGTACATGAGTGCAGCGCCCACCCCCATACCGGTCAACAACGAACCGACGGTCTGACCTGCTGCTCCCACTATAGTGCCCTGTTCCTTCGTTCTCCTCTGCATAGCCGCTCCACTGATGAGTTTGAGTCTTGTTTGTCCGTCGACATACTCACAGCATCTTAGAGCGAGCTGGAATGAGCTAGCTTACACGGGAGTCGGTAGGAAGCGCGATTAGGTGTCCTTGCGCACCGCCTCTATGAAGTACGCATAGCGGGTGAAATCGAAGTTTATCGGGATCTCCATGACCTCCTGAAGGTAGGGGACGTCGACCGGTCCTACGGCATAGCGGTCGAGCATCTGAGGGTCGCTCTGTATCGGGACATCGAACTGCTCTCGAAATTCCGCGAGGTTGAACTCCGGAATCTCCCAAAACTCCAGCACCTCCTCGGTGGCTCCATCGATCATGGTCAGTACGTGGCAAACTTGGTATCCGTCACTGTGTTCATTCATACAAACAGAAGTATAAAGCAGGCTCTTTTGTCGCATCATGGAAACGAGCTCATCGTGACTACGCTGCTCATAGCCTCCATTCCTCTTTACTATGGAAATAGGGTAGCATGCCTGTCGTGATAACTCATTCTACTCCAACACCAAAACTCGTCGAAATCGACCCTTGGCTACGGCCTTATGCAGGAGCGATAGCAGCTCGTGCGCGATTGGCTCAAGATCGCGCACAGCTATTGACGCAGGGGCGGGGTTCTTTGGCGGATTTCGCTTCAGGCCATGAATACTTCGGGCTTCATCGAACCGCAGATGGATGGGTGTTGCGCGAGCGTGCTCCTAACGCAACTCGTTTGGCGCTGGTGGGGGATTTTACGGGCTGGCAGGCCGATCCGAGCTTGGAGTTCACCCGCCTTGAGCACGGAACGTGGGAGCTCACCCTGCCGACAGACCGGCTCAAGCACGGCGATTACTACAAGCTGCACGTCTCGTGGATGGAGAACGGAGCAGAGATTACGGCAGAGCGAATTCCCTCCTTTTGTAGGCGCGTGGTGCAAGATCCCGAGACGCACATGTTCAGCGCGCAGGTATGGAGTCCCAAGGAGTCCTATGCGTGGAAGCACGATGGGTTCCGTGTGCCGCGCGTCGCACCGCGCATCTATGAGGCACACGTAGGGATGGCGCAAGAGGAGGCCAAGGTCGGAAGTTACCGTGAGTTTACCGAGAAGGTGCTCCCGCGCATCGCAGAGGGTGGCTACAACACGATCCAGTTGATGGCGGTGCAGGAGCATCCGTACTACGGCTCCTTCGGATATCAGGTCTCGAATTTTTTCGCGCCATCTTCCCGCTTCGGTACCCCCGAGGATCTGATGGAGCTGGTCGATACGGCACACGGGCTTGGGCTCGCCGTGATCATGGACCTCGTTCATTCACACGCCGTCAAAAACGAGATCGAAGGTCTTAGTAAGCTCGATGGTTCGTACACGCTCTACTTTCACGAGGGCGCTCGTGGTGAACATCCCGCTTGGAATACGAGGCTCTTCGATTACGGTAAGACCGAAACCCTGCATTTTCTCCTATCGAATTGCCGGTATTGGCTCGATGCGTTCCGGTTCGATGGATATCGCTTCGACGGCGTGACGAGCATGATCTATCGCGACCACGGGCTTGGCTCCTCCGTTTCGTCGTACGATCACTATTTCAGCGGAAACGTCGACGAGGACGCCGTTGCGTACCTGGCACTCGCGAATCGGATCGTACACGAGGTTCGTCCTGATGCGATTACGGTGGCCGAAGAGGTCTCTGGGATGCCCGGCCTTGCGGCACCGGTAGATCACTGTGGTACCGGCTTCGATTATCGCCTCGCGATGGGCGTTCCTGATTATTGGATCAAGCTGCTCAAGCACGTGCGAGACGAGGATTGGAACGTCTCTGATATCTGGTGGGAACTCACCAACAGACGAGCCGACGAGAAGACGATTAACTACGCTGAATCGCACGACCAAGCACTCGTGGGCGACAAGACACTGATCTTTTGGCTCGCTGATCAGGAGATGTACTGGCATATGCGAGTTGGCGATCAGAGCCTTGTGATCGATCGCGCACTGGCGCTCCACAAAGCTATCCGCCTCGTGACCTTGGCGACCGCAGGACACGGATATCTTAACTTCATGGGTAACGAATTCGGACATCCGGAGTGGGTCGACTTTCCGCGCGAGGGTAACAAGTGGTCTTACCACTACGCACGCCGTCAGTGGAGCTTGAGGGACGACGCGGGGCTGAAGTACCACTTCCTGGCTGATTTCGACCAAGCGATGCTGCGCACTGCGGCTGAGTTCTCGATCCTCGAGACCGAGTGGCCATACAAGCTCTACGAACACGTGTCGGACATGGTGCTTGCGTTCGAGCGAGCGGGTCTACTCTTCGTTTTCAATTTCCATCCAACGAAGTCGCACGAAGGTCTCCGAATACCGGTGCGTCGGCCGGGCGGTGAGGGGCCATACCGTATCGTGCTCGACACGGACGCTCCGGCCTTCGGGGGGTTCAATCGTGTCGATCGGTCGCTCGATTACATTGTGACGGGAGAGGAGCCATCGGTGCATCTGTATCTGCCCGCACGAACTGCGCTGGTTTTAGCTCCCTTCGCCTGACAGAGGGATCAGAAGTCTTCGAGAACGGCTTGTGCTACGCGGCGCCCGGCGCGTAGCGCTCCATTCTGAGAGCCGTACGAAAGATAGTCTCCGGCGTAGAGCACCCCTTCGTGCTCGATCCACCCGCACCCCAATCGCGGCCGAGCTGGGACCGCGGACTCGATCCAAAAGGAACGGAGAAATTCCCAGCTCTCGACCTGCGGTCCGAACCATTCTCGGAGCTGTGCGCCAACCCCTTCTATGAGCGCTCCCTCACCCGTTCTATCGGAACCTCCCAGCACGGTGACCGAGATGAGAGAAACACCCGATGGGGCGTAAGAAGGTTGCACGTTCGTGAGAACTGCGAGGTTGTTTATAGGGCCGGCCCCGTCGCCGTTCAACACCAGTAGCGGTTCGGAGAACGGCGGTGTGCTCGAGGTGTAGTAGAACACCCCCACGCCGTGAGCGGGCATTGTTTGTTCCGGGCATCCGAGACGGGCTGCCCCGAGAGAATCGAGTGCGCACACGATCCGTCGTGCTCGCAAGGTTTCGCCACTCTCGAGGATTACCTCGTGCGGAGTGAGTGCGGCGGCCGACGTGCCTAGGATGATGTGAGACGATCCGAGCTGACTGGCGAGAAGTTGCGGGAGGGCCTGCATGCCATCGTGCGGAAGTACTGCTGGGCCTTCGGCGAACACCTTGAGGTAGAAGCGAGTCATCGCAGCGTCCGCTGAGAGGGTCCGGTCAAGGAGCACCCCTCCCAAGAACGGGCGAAGAAAAGCCTCCCGAAAGGTCTGCGAAAATCTGTACCGCTCGAGCAGCTCGGTCGTGGTGTATCGATCGGGCCGTACTTCGTCGTCACGGTAGAAGGTCGAGAGGCGAGCAATCTGAAGAAGATCTAGGGGGGAGGCGAAGGGGAGAGTGAAGCTCGTCAGGAGCGCAGAGAGCTTTGCGCGCGGGTCGAGAAGGTCGTAGAAACGCCCCTTCCAGCGGATACGAGCCCCCGAAGCAAACGGCTTGCTCTGGAGCGTGTCGATCCCGTTAATGAGGCTAAGTTCCGGATAGCCACTCAGCAGGACCTGGAATCCATGGTCGAGCCTGTAGCCAGACTCGGTAGTTGTACGTATGCGCCCACCGACCGAACACTCGCGCTCTACGAGCAACACGCTGAGCCCTCCTCGAGTGATCTCAAGAGCGGCTCTTAGGCCGGTTAGCCCACCTCCCACAACAATAACGTCCGCGTCATACATAGTTCGAGAAGTGTAGCCTATGCAGAGCCGGGAGGGGAACGCAATTCCGGCTACGGAGCTGGTCATCAGGCTCTAATCGTAGTGCGCAAAGACAAGAATATGATCGGCGCTAGGCCACTGATATCAGCGAATACCGGTGATCCAGCCGGCGAGCAGATACATCGAGTAGGCACAGGCAGCACTGATAGGAATGGTGAGTACCCAGGCGTACAGAATTCGAACAGTAATTCCCCACCTCACAGCTGACACACTCTGGCTAGCCCCGACACCGAGGATCGCACCGCTTATACAGTGAGTCGTCGAAACGGGAAGACCAAAGTGAGAAGCGGTCAAGATAACCGAAGCGGCTGCTGTTTCGGCCGCGAAGCCGTGCACCGGCTTGAGGTCGATGATCTTTGTGCCTAGAGTTTTGATGATACGCACTCCACCAGCAGCGGTGCCTAGTCCCATCGCTGCAGCGCTCGCAAAGATAACCCAAGTCGGCACCGCTAATTTAGGGCCGGTCATCTCGAGTGCTCCGTAGGCCACCAGCGCCATCGTGATTACGCCCATCGTCTTCTGAGCGTCATTGCTGCCGTGCGAGAGGGCCATGAATCCTGCCGAAGCCATCTGCAGTTGCCGAAAGAGTCCCGAAACCTTGACCGGTGCAGCCTTGCGGAAGACCCAGAAGAGGATCAGCATACACAGGAACGCCACCAGCATACCGATCAACGGACTCAGGATGAGGCTGAAGAATATCTTCATCAGCCCGGGTCCCTGGATGGACGATACACCGCTGTGAGCTAACCCAGCTCCGATCAGACCGCCTACCATGGCGTGCGATGACGACGAGGGGATCCCGAAGTACCACGTGAAGAGGTTCCAGAAGATGGCACCTATGAGGGCTGCCAACATCACCACCAACGTGATCGTCTCGGGCGTGATTATTCCCTTGCCTATAGTCGAGGCAACCGCGGTGCCAGTGAACGCCCCGATGAAGTTCAATACGGCGGCGAGGTAGATCGCTGTTCGGAGTGGCAGCACTCCCGTGCTCACCACGGTAGCTATGGCGTTGGCCGTGTCATGAAAGCCGTTGATGAAATCGAATATGAGCGCGGCGATGATGACGGTTATGACAAGCGTGAGAAGCATAGCTCAAGAGTTCTTGATAACGATCGTAGAGAGCGCATTTGAAACATCGTCACACAGGTCGAGACTCCGCTCGAGCCCCTCGAGGAACTCCTTGTGTTTGAGTAGCCGGATGGCGTCCGACTCGTGCTTAAACATCTCAGCTATTCGAGTGCGGAAGATTCGATCACCCTCGTCCTCGAGCGACTTGATGCTCTTGCAGTGTTTGCGGATCTCCAAGTGACTGTTCTTCGTCTGGATCTTCGATACGGCATCGAACACCTCAGCGGATGCCTTCTGAATAAGGGTAGCCATCTCGACGCTTCCAGCGGGCAGATCCTCCATGGCATGGACACTGATCTGCAACGCAGTAGAATAGATCAGATCGGTCATACTCTCCAGCTCGGAGGCGAGGTTGTAGATATCCGAGCGGTCGATCGGCGTTACGAAAGTTCGATTAAGCTCCTTGTAGACCTCGATTATCACGCGGTCTGCCTCATGCTCGACCTCCTTAAGCTTCTTGATCGTCTCTTCGCGTGAGACTGGATTGGTGTCTTGGACACACTCAACCAACAGAGCGCTAGCATTCTTAGCGCACTGGGCGCCACGAGCCAGAAGTTCGAAGAAGTGATCTTCGCGAGGGAGGAGCCATTTGATAGCACGGTCGAGCCACATAGTCGCTGGTCCAAAAACTTAACCGGTTCTGAGCGCTTGTCTAACCGAAAATTAACTGGTTTGGTAGCGGGCTAACGAAATATTAACAGAAGGTGGAGCCAAAGTAGCCGGGCGGGTCGCTGCCAGTTCCAACAGAGCAATCAAACCACGTGCTGCAAGATCTCCGGTCCAGTAGAGTCCGCATATTGCCTTTTGGAGACGAATATTTCCGAGTGACCCCATATGGCCGTCCCTCACAAGGTGGACAAAAAGCACGAAAACGCTCCACAATGCCGACCGTGGACGAGCGATTCAAAGGATTCAGACAACTGGTCGGCGATGAGCCGTTCGAGAGGATATCAAGGGCCTCGGTGTGTATCGTGGGACTTGGTGGTGTCGGTTCGTGGGTCGTCGAGGCGTTGGCTCGCAGTGGTATCGGTTCCCTGACGTTGGTGGATCTCGACGAGGTGTGCGTAACCAACATCAATCGCCAAATCCATGCCCTGAGCGGTACGGTCGGAGTCGCGAAGGTCGAGATCCTTACCGAGCGAGTGCTACAGATAAATCCGAAGTGCGCAGTAAACCCAATTAAGCGCTTCTTTACCCCAAACACTGCCGACTCAATCCTTTCGGAACCATACAACCTCGTCATCGATACCATCGACAGGGTGGAGAACAAAGCGCTCTTGTTGGCGCAATGCGTGGAGCGAGATCTACGCGTTATCACCGTGGGCTCCGGTGGAGAGCGCCTCGATCCAGGCTCGGCGGTGGTCAGCGACCTCGCGCGGACAATTCACGACCCACTGCTTCAGTGTGTGCGCAAGACGCTGCGGCAACAGCACGGATTTCCGAAGGGCGAGCGGGCACGATTCGGCATTCCGTGCGTCTATGCGCCCCTGCAACGCGGTGCGCGGCCAGCTCAGGTGACAGGTCAGGTCTCTGGTGCCTGCGGAGTTGAACCTCGCGATGCGCGCGGGCGCAAGAGCTGTAACGATGGCTTGGGCAGTGCAGTGTTCGTGACCGGAACGCTGGGGTTTATGGCTGCTGCCGAAGCAGTGAAGCTCTTGGGTGAGGGGCAGGGCACCAGCGTGTATCGTTGGAAGAGGGTGCCAGCCTGAGAGAATTGTCGCTCTTGTCAGGGATATCGAGCCCCCTGCATCAGTTTTCCAAACAACCGCTCGAAGTTCTCTGCGACTGATGCGGTCAGGTCGAGTAGGGGAGTCCCCAAGAACTGTGCGACCCCCTCGTAGACGGTTGGAAGGAGTGCAGGATGGTTGATTCTGCGCATGTGTTCGTCTTGCAATCCATACCTATCGAGTGCGAGCGGAAGAGATTGATCGGGGGCGTCGGTTTCGATTAGAAGGCGCTCTGACGGCACGGATCGAAAGACTTCTAATTTCTTTCGCTTGCTCCCCTCCAGATAATATCCGGGACACGAAAAATAGGCCCCCAGACGAGCGAGCTGCGGGATCATCTCCACTGAGCCCCCGTACGAATGCAGCACGAAACCACACCGTGGAAGGCGATGAGTGGAAAGGAGTTCCAGGAGGCGCCCCCAAGCTTTCAGGCAATGGATCGAGACGGGTAGATCTCGCTCGGCAGCGATCTCGAGTTGCGCGAGGAAGAACTCTTCCTGCAGGACTGGATCGAGCCCCTCCTTCCAACGATCGAGACCTATCTCACCAATCGCAGAGGGAACCGCATCGAGGTAGCGCAGTAGGGTGTCTCTCCACGTGGCGGAGGCTTCGTGCACGTACCAGGGGTGATAACCGAAAGAGGGGAGGACCCAATGGTGCGCGGCGGCCAAGGAGAGAACGTCTTGCCAGTCCTGCTCGCATGAGCCGTTGACGACAGCACACGCTACGCCGACACGCTCGCATTCCTGGGTAACATCAATCAGTATCGATCTTAGCCGTTCGTCCTGCAGATGGTTGTGCGCATCGTAGAACCGCATGGGCCTCAAGCGGCGCGATCAGGAGCAGAGAGCACGTCGCTGTCCCTGCCACTATCCCTGCCGCTAGCGCTGTGCAGGATGAAGCCCACGATACTTGAGACCGCTCGACGGCGGGTCAATGTCAGTAGCCCATCGAGCCGCAATTCGGTGGCGAATGCCGATCCGATCCGCAGAATTTCGGATGCGGATCGCTGGCTGTAGAGATCACAAAGGAGCGAGCCGATGCCTTGCACGACCTCCGACTCCGAGGCGCATGCGAAGAAGTAGTTGTTGTCTCGCATCTGCGCGCTCAGCCACAACCCCGAAAGACATCCGGGCACCCGTCGTTCGGGGGTGCACTCACTGACGGGAACGGCGACATGCATCGGCGTGCGCTCCATCAGCCAGGTGAGCTTGTCTTCCGCGCCCTCGAGAACGTGGTACTCCTCCACGAGTGACGCATGTTGAGGCTGGTTGAGGAACGTGTCGAGCGAATTCATGATCGACAGATATAGCATACATGGTGGGCAAATGCAGGCGCTGGCCTATCCAACCGGAATTCAGAGATATTTGAGCGAAATCGGGCTCGGATTATGCCTAAGAGCCGGTTCGTCCGTAGCTTTCGAGGTCTGCGCCGCTGATCTCGATAATCTCCTCGAGATCCAGGGGGGCCGGGGAGAAGATGAAGCGCCCCTCGCCCTCGAGAGGCTGCTTGGCGGTCAGGCGGTATGCCCCCTCGTACAACGAAAGGTCGGTCTCGATCTGTTGAAAATCTGATGCCCCCTTGGGGCGTAGGTGTACAGCCTTAACTCTCTTGTGTTGGACAGAGAAACCGCTGTCGTTGAGGAGATAGACGTACCCGGCCCAACGAGCCCTTCGAGAAAGCTCCCACACCAGAGCTGCCCCAACTATTGAAACGACGACTGTGAACACGAGCATAGCACCACCGTTCCTGATTGGATGCAGAATTCTACGCTCGGTATTCCGACGAATCTACTCCCACTCAGAAAAATAGTGGCACGAAATGCAACCTGCCGACATCCTGAACTTTTCCGTTTTTCCGCCAGGAATGCTCCTGTAGACTTAGCGAACCGGAGGGGTCAATTCATTACGAATTTCCTCTAGGAGAGCACTCTCGGAATCGATGACACGGGTCGTTCTTCGAGTGGTCAGTTCTATACCTCGCTGTTTTGAGTCGACCAGCGACCGTAGACGGATCAATTGTTGCTCCACGGCCTGGAGCGCTTCACGAATCTCGTCCCCTTCGGCCTTGGCTTGCTCGAGTAAGAGCTCTGACTGGGCCTCGGACATTCCGTTTACGATCACACCGATGAAGAGATTCAGTACGATCATCGTTCCAAGCAGAATAAAGCTCACGAAGAACAGAGGCGCGCCGATCGGATGGAGTGCGCGCTGTGGCGCCATCACGTCTACCCATCCCTCAAGCGTGAGAACCTGGAACAGCGTCAAGCACGATGCGCCTAGACTACCGAAGTGCTCGGCATCCTGAGCAGAGAAGAGCCCAACCCCGATGACACCGTAGACATAGAAAACCATCGAGAGCATGAGTGCAACGTAACCCATCGAGCGGAAGCTCTTGATGAGCGCTTCTACGAGAAGCTGAAGGTTCGGGAGGTACGAAACCACCCGGAGTGCTCGTAAGATGCGCGCTAGTCGCGCGATAGCGGAGAGCTGCCCCATCGCAGGCAGGAAACACATGGCAACTACGATGGCATCAAAGACGTTCCATCCCGATAGAAAAAAACGTCCCCAGTTCCTGCCGTACGACGCGATGCGCAGAGAGAGCTCGAGCGCGAACATCCATACGATGGTCGTCTCGACCACGTGCAAGATGCCCCCATACTGGGCTCTGATAGCTTGGCTCGTTTCTAAGCCAAGTATCGCAGCAGAGCACAGGATTAAAGTGAACGTTGTCGCTCGGAACCAGCGTGACTCGACAAGACGCGTCAAAGGTGACGACTGTGTACGCTCTTCTCCCATACGCACCCCAGAGTTAACAAACGGTAACTTCTCTTACTCCCGAATTAAATCGTCTGAAAGGCGCGGAACTTGAGGCTTTCGCGCGGATGCTCCCAAGGGACATTAAAACCGGGCGCAACGGCCCGGTACGCATAGCTTTCAGTGAACGAAATCGCAGAACTCGTGGTGTGGGTTCTTTTCGCGCAGATAGTTCTTCTCCCACTCTGCTTTCAGAAGGACCACGGCTCGATCGCGGGCATCGAGGGCAACCATTGCCCCCATCGGTAAGGTGAGGCTCGGCACATCGCCTTCGACGTATACGCTAAATCGGTAGGGCAAGAAGTCCACGGCACTCGTCACCCCATACTCGTCCTTCAGGCGATACTGGAGAACCTCGAATTGGAGTTTGCCCACTGCAGCGACGAGCGGCGGATCCTTCGGGTTGCGATACGAGCGTAATATCTGTACGGCTCCCTCTGAAGCGAGTTGCATGATCCCCTTGTCGAATTGCTTGTGACGCAAGACATCGGTGGGCCGGATCTGCGCCACGATCTCGGGAGGAAACTGGGGCATCGGTTTGAAATCGAACCCCCCAGTTATCGATACGGTATCTCCGATCGCAAAAGCACCGGGATTGATTACTCCGATGATGTCTCCCGGATAGGCTTGATCTACTGTGTTGCGATCCTGGGCCACCATGCTGTACGAGCGAGACAGACGGATCTCCTTTCCTGTGCGGTGATGGCGAACGACCATATCGCGTTCGAATTGACCCGAGCACACCCGAAGATACGCCATGCTGTCGCGGTGTCGAGGATTCATGTTGGCTTGGATCTTGAAAACATACGCAGAAAACGGGGTCGCAACAGGATCTATGCTTACGGTCTCTCCGGTCTTCGTGGTGGCCTGATATGCATGAGGTGGGGGCGCGAGCTGCGTGAAGCGATCAAAGAACGGTTCGACTCCGAAGTTCGTCAAAGCCGACCCGAAAAAAACAGGAGTGAGCTCGCCCGCCAAGTAGCGCTGGAGGTCGAACGGGTTGCCGGCTGTGGCGAGCAGCTCGAGTTCATCGGCCATAGCCTTTGCTTCGTCCGTGTCCAGTTCACCGGAGTCTATAGCATCCTGGAGGCTCATCGAACGGAAAGCAGCTTTGCCAGCCCCTCCGATCTCGGAGCGAGAGAAGAGCAGCACTTCGTTCGTGTGCGGCGATACTACTCCTTTGAATGAGGCACCGCTTCCGATCGGCCAGCTCATCGGTGAAGCCACGATGCCCAAGACGTCTTCCACCTCTTGGAGAAGCTCCAAGGGATCCTTACTTGGAAGGTCCATCTTGTTGATGAAGGTGAGGATAGGGGTCTTCTGCATCCGACACACCGCGAAGAGCTTTCGCGTTTGCGCCTCGACACCTTTCGCTGCATCCAGAACCATCACTGCGCTGTCTGCAGCCGTTAACGTGCGATAGGTGTCCTCACTGAAGTCCTGATGGCCCGGTGTATCGAGCACGTTGACAATCGAATCCTTGTACGGAAACTGCATGGCCGACGCCGATACCGAGATGCCGCGTTCCTGCTCGAGTGCCATCCAATCGGAGCTCGTAGCACGTCCACCCTTGCGAGCACGCACCATGCCCGCGATGGCTATCATGCCCGAGTAGAGCAAGAGCTTCTCCGTAAGAGTGGTCTTACCTGCGTCCGGATGGCTGATGATCGCGAAGGTTCGCCTCTTGGCGGTCTGAATGGCTACCTCTTTGTTGGATAGGGGGTCTGACATACTGCTAACTAGCTACGGTTGTACCCCGAAAGCGCATGGCCGCAGGTCGGCGCGCCCTGCCTCTCGGTGTGGTCGTGATTGTGTACGGAGCCGAGCATTTTAGCAATCGTTGGTAGTATTTTCAGGGGTCTAGTTCAATACGATCTGAACTAATTCAGGGGAGAGCAGGACACCCGCGTCCGTTCGGTGGTCTTGGAGGCGTGCTATTGGTATAGTATCACGAGGCTCGGGGTCACGTAAGCTAGAGGCACTATCGGGACGCTCGACGAGCGTGCTCGAGGGGGACATACTATGATCATTCCACATGCAGCGCTCTCCCCTGAGGTATTGCGCGGAGTAATCGAAGAGTTCGTTCTACGCGAGGGTACTGAATACGGCGAACGTGACGTAGCGCTGGAAACGAAGGTGGCTCAGGTGATGCGCCAACTCGAGCGTAGAGATGTGTTCGTGATCTTCGATGCCGAGAGTGAGAGTTGCGACATCGTCACGAAAGGGAGCGCGCGCTACCGAGCTGCAGAGCTTGGATCGACTGAGGAATCGCAGGAGCGGGCTAAGGAGGAGTACGAAGTATGAAGTGTAAATCCGTTTCGTTCCTGTGCATGGTAGTCTTTTCCGCCGCTTGGCTCTCCGGCTGTAGCTTTACCTTCGTTGAGGACTATGAGCTACCACCTGGAGAGGAATCTAGGGTCGTACTCATCCGTAGCAATCCAAATGCACAGGTCGAGTCTGTCTCTCTCAATGAAGTTCCAGTCTCTCTGCTTGCCAATACGCTCTCGGTGCCAGCCGGAGAGAACCAGATCGCCCTTCGCTATCGCGTGGAGGCTGGCCCCGGATGCGATTCGATTGATGACCTGTGCGCGACGACGACTCTGCGTGGGGAGTGCACGGGGACCGTTCGGACACTTCCAGGCCGGGCCTACCTGCTAAATTTGGAGACTCGCTTCGGAGAGGTTTCTGCTCAGGTGAACGCCAAGGGGCTCTTCGATCTCCTGAGTCGAACGGACGAACCGAACGTCGGAACGCTCACGTGCAATGTGCCACTCCGCAACGACGCTCTCCGTCGACGACTCTAAAAGGATCCTTACGTCGTGAAAGAGAGTCCTCTCCCAGAGTCCAAGAAGTTCGATCCTGCAAGCCTGAACTCCCTCTCGGACGAGGAGCTATTAGCTCTCAGGATGTGTGATCTCGGTATCCAGATCGAGGGAACAGTGCTGCAGGGTCGCATAGAGAAAGTGTTGTCAGAGCTTCACCAACGAAACATCCCTTTCACCCCGCATTTTTGGCTTTCCGACGAGTGGTTCTGCCCGGACGGTATTCCAGGTATCGCGATCCCGTTCTATCTCGCACATCCTCGCCTCGAAAAGCTCGAGCGGGCGCAGTTGCTCGAGGTCGAGGGAGGAGATGAAGCGTGGTGTCTCAAGATCTTGAGACACGAGATCGGACACGCTATCGAAAACGCGTATCGTCTGCGTCGTAAGAAGTTTCGACGCGCGATGTTCGGAAGCACAACTGACCCGTACCCGGAATACTATACACCTAGGCCCTACAGTAAGAGCTTCGTCCTGCACCTCGATCTGTGGTACGCGCAGAGCCATCCTGACGAGGATTTTGCTGAGAGCTTCGCGGTATGGCTGACCCCTGACTTTCCCTGGCGGGAACGGTATGCCGATTGGCCGGCGATCAAGAAGATTGAGTGTGTAGATGTCTTGATGCAGGAGATCACGGGGAAGGCCCCACCAGTACAAAATACCAAGGAGCTCGATCCCCTGTCTTCGCTGACCAAAACCTTGGGCGAGCACTACGTACAACGCAAGCGCAAATACGGAAGAGAGCACCCCAGTTTTTACGACCGCGATCTGCGCAGACTTTTCTCCGACAGGCCGGAGCATGCCAAGAATCTGCTTGCGTCGAGCTTCATTCGGCGTAAGAGGAGAGCGATTCGTGGATTGGTTGCGAACTGGACAGGAACATATCAATACATGATCGACCAGGTGCTCGATTCGATGACACAACGATGTTCGGAGCTGGGGTTGCGATTGATGCTCTCCGAGGAAGACACCTTGACCCAATTCGCCGTGCTGCTTACCGTACAGACTATGAACTACCTTCACAGCGGGCGGCATAGGATCGCTCTATGAAGAAACTTCGGGTGTTGTGCCTCACCCACGAAACGTTGATTCCTCCCGAGCACGTGTCGGGAGACGTCTCGTTTCATAACGAGGAGTGGCGTACGGAGCAGTACGTGCTCTCGACCCTGCGCCAGATCGGTCACGAGGCGAGAATTATCGGAGTGCGCAGCGATCTGGCCGTAATCCGCTCGGCAATAGATGAGTTCAAACCCGACATCGTCTTCAACCTCCTGGAGGAGTTTCACGATCAGGTGCTCTACGACCAGAACGTGGTGAGCTACCTCGAACTAGTTCCGATTCCGTATACCGGGTGCAATCCACGGGGAATGATCCTCTCTCGAGACAAGGCGCTAGCGCGCAAAGTTTTGAGCTATCACCGAATCCCTGGCCCCGATTTCATGGTGTTCAAGCGAGGTCGCAAGATTCGCCGTCCGCGCTCTCTCACCTTTCCTCTGATAGTAAAGTCTCAGGTCGAGGAGGCTTCGCTCGGCATCTCGCAAGCCTCGATCGTAGAGAGCGATGAGGGACTCGTGGAGAGAGTTACCTTCATGCACGAGAGGTGTAAGACCGACGTGATCGTCGAGGAGTACATCGAGGGGCGGGAGTTGTACGTCGGAGTGATCGGCGAGGAACGGCTCACCGTCCTGCCGATATGGGAGCTCACCTTCATGAACATGCCAGACGGCCAAGCGCGTATCGCAACTCGTAAGGCCAAGTGGGATCCGAAGTACCAAGCGAAGCACGGTATCGATAGCGGTCCGGCCCAGGACATTTCGCCGGAGGTTCAACAGCGAATTCACACGGTCTGCAAACGCACATACAAAGCTCTTGGCCTTAGTGGCTACGCGCGATTAGACCTGCGGCTGAAGGCTAGCGGGGAGCCGTTCGTGATCGAAGCGAACCCGAATCCCGAGATAGCTAAAGGGGAGGACTTTGCGGCAGCGGCAGCGCACGCGGGGTTCAGCTACGAGGAGCTGTTGCAGCGCATTCTATCTATCGGCATGAGTCGTTAATGGGCGGAGAGCTGCAGCCTCTCGCTCGAATACGCTATATCCTGACAGTCCGAGTGGTTCGAGGTGGTCAAAATCTTGCGCTGGAATCGGAGCAGGTCGCTGAAGTAGCTTCCACCCCTTGAGTAGTTTCAATCAAAGGGCTATTTCGTCGCTCGTGCACTCAGAATTCCGCAGCTTTAGAGACTTGGCATTGTCGCTCGGCGTGAAACCGGAGGATGGGCCGACTCCGGAGCGTCCCTCCCTTCCGAGCATCCAAGCCCCTGGCAGATATACGTCTACCGAGCTACTCGACCTTATACGAGACAGATGCGCGCCAAACATCTTTGTCACCAGCACGGGCACGGTATCGTCGGCTCTAAGCGACGAGTTTGTGCTCAAAGTGCGGGAACTGGCGAATGCCGTGTTTGCTGTGTCGCGAAGCGGGGGAAGGATCAATATCTCAGGCTTCGAAGGCAGAGCAGTTGAGATGATGGCCGCACTGAACCCAAGTATACGGATCGCGCCGGACCCGAGGCTCTTCAGCGTGGTGTTCTCGATTGACCATCCCGCCGAGATTCCGGAACTTCCTGATGGGTATGGATTCAAGGGCGGAGGAGCAAGACTTGCGTTGCGCAAAGCTCTCGGGCTTCCGTATGGCGGAGCGCCCCGAGATCTCGACCTCATAAGGCTTGGTGGCGGAACCGCTGAGGCGGACCGGGCCATGAGCGAAAGGTATATGCCCGAGGATTTCGGCTTTAATGCGGCGAACGGTGTGGAGGTGGTTAGTTCCCCGCGTGGATATATTCGAACGCGCGACCTCACGATGAACGAGGTGTTTTACGAGCATGGCTCAGTGACAGCATCTCTGCAGTGTGTCCTCGATACGATCGGAGGAGTGGTACGTCCAAGTGGGCGCTATCTTGCTCGAGGATATTGGGGCATGCCGTCTTGCTCTGCGGCAAAGAGCTTAAGGTTTTTAGCAATCGGTACAGCGATCGGACAGAACATGGAAACATGCCATTTTGTACGTAGGGAGGAGCGTCAGCTTGCACCCTTTGATGTCGCTCTCAATCTGCGGCGAGCCATGGAGGTATCGGCGGATGCCGCCCGGTTATTCGTGGCCGCGCTTGAGTTGACGCAGAGTTTCAACGGATTAAAGTGTGCCGAGTCTATCTCGGCTCATTGCGATTTGCTTGCAAGGCAGATCTCTCAAGGGCCTG
>JBILEW010000146.1:0-6500 GCA_044351885.1 Bdellovibrionota bacterium | reverse complement strand
AAAAAACTTTAGACTATACAACAACATAAGGGTCCCGGAGCAGGAATAGGTACGATTCACGCGGGTCAGAAAACCCCCACCCTGCCACCACAGTCGCCAGGGGCTGGGGAACGAAAAGAACCGCCCTCACCACCACCCAGACTCGAATATAGATCCATATACTGCTGAGCTATTGCCCGCATGGAATGGAAAGCTCGGACCCTTTCTCGTCCCAAAGAACCCAAAGCCCGTCGCTCATCTGAACTCTGAGCACATAGCGAACACAGAGCGTCTCCCAACGCGACACTCGAACGCGGCTCTACCACAAATCCGATGCCCTCCACGAGTGCTCGCGAAGCGCCTGTATCCGTTGCGACACACGGAACCCCACTAGCCATCGCCTCGGCGACGACATTCGGAAATCCCTCTGCTATCGAAGAGGAACACATGATGTCGAGCCCCGGATAGAAGTGTTCAACCGCAGAGTACTCACCAAGCAAGGTCGTGCACGATGACAGCCCCAAGCGCCGCACGATTGCCACAAGCTCCTTGTTTTCCATATCCACTCCCCGTCCGGCGCACACTAACTGCGCTTTTGGAAAGAGTGCGCGTACTCGGGAAAAGGCTTCGAGTAGGTGCACATGACCTTTCGCGACATCGTAACGTCCTACATGCCCGATCACGATCGCGTCTGCGGAAAAGCCAAATCGTGATAGCAGCACAGCACGAGAATCATAGCGCGGTCGATAGCGATCAGTATCGAACCCATTACCGATTACTATCCCCTTGCCCTGAGCGAAGCCCAGAGTCTCATGCTGGAGCATGCTCTGTTCAGTGCAGTACACAATCCGCTCGGGGGTTCGAGAGAGCATTTGATTTATCCAGATCACACTGCGAGTCTTCCACGAACGCTCTCCGAGATCGTCCAAACCTCGACGAATATTCCACACCAAAGGTACACGCTCGTGCATGAGCTTCCGCGCCAAACAGAGGGTCGCATTCCCGTGGTACATCCAGCCCTGCAGGAGGTCTGGTGATTCAGAATTGAGAAGCCTGCAGAGAGTCGCTAGACCTCGCCCTCCTGAAGAGATAGAGCTTACCCCCAGCGAATAGACGGGCACGCCTATTTTCTCGAACTGGGAAGCCATGGGCTGACGAGCTTGCAGACTGACGACGCGGTTTTCTATACCGTGTGCAGCAAGAGCACCAACAAGCCTCAACAACATACCTTGTGCCCCATCTCCTGTGAGACCGGTAATACAGTGGACAATTTTTAGCATGACACTACCTAGGTGACCTTCGACCCAATCCTCGCTGGTCCAACGAAAGGAAAGGACACTACGCTATTGTTGGTGACACACCGATGATGCGCCTCATCGCAGAGCGAAAACGTGGCTCGGTTGGTGTTGAGGCAACGACTCGGCGCAGGCCCCAAAATTTCTATGGGTAGGTTAATTTGGAGCGCAAGGAACTGGTGTCTATCTCCCCCTGGCGTCCATCCGAGGAGGGACGGCGTCTCGCCGTCCGCTTTCGCAGCAGTGAAACGGTTGGCCTCGCTTCTCTAGGGAAGCGAGGCAAAACCTACCCGTCGCGAGAAAGGGGAGGTTTGATTGATATTTGATTTTCGCGGCGGAGAAAAACCGCAGATGTATCCTCTGCGATACATTGAGGATTTTTCTTTGTCGCGAAAATCGAAGAGCAATCAAAGATCCGCTTTCGCAGCAGGGAGGGGTTTTGCCTCGCTTCCCTAGGTCAATCTCTCCGTCGAAAGCTCTGCCAACGTCTTGTCCGCATCGCGCTGAATCTTCTGCATCGCGTCGACGCAATAAGACGACCTGAGACTACCGAGCCCATCAAGCCCCAAGTCTTCGCTTACAAGTCTTAATGCCTTGGTGAAGGACTGAGACAGAACAAGGAGCGAGTCTATGGAGACGGAGTTGTCTCCCAACTCATTCAGGATAAATGCCGTCACATGTTCTATACGGCTCTCGTACGGCTCCCACTTCTGGACCCCTAGCTGCTCGCGTTCGGCTGGAGTTCTCTGTAACGCCCGCGCAACCTGGTTGTCGATAGCCTTCATAGCCTGGAGCAACCCCTCTTCGAGCTTACCTGTCTTTTGGCTCATATCCTTCGCCTCTCGCATCTTAGGCCCGAACGTTTTGGGGCTCCCCCACATATCGCCGAAGCGTGGCTCTCGGTCAAGATTAGCGGCCGAAAAAGGAGGGTTCCGGGATCGGTTGAATGTACTTTCCCTTCACCCGCATGGTCAAAAAGGGTGGCTCCTCGCGAAGGCCGCATCGTCAGAGGAGCAGGCCTGCTGTGTGGACTCCTCCTCACCAACGCTTTGGTCTGGTCTTCTTGAGGATCAAGGCATTCGAACGGATTGATCCATCGGCAGTTTGTACCAATACTTCTATAGTCTTTCGGTCGGGAATCACCACCTTCACGAAGAACTGGAAGCGTCCATCGTCGTTCGTGACGGTCGAGGCAATGACCACTCCCTCTGCCACCAATTGCAATCCTGCCTGAGTTGCCGGTAGCTTGCTGGCGGTCAACATCTTCCCCGACAGACGAACAATCGGCGCCCGCATATCACCAACCCGCTGCTTGACGAGAGAGATCGAAGCCTGAGGGGCTGGTGTATCGCTTCCAGGAACTGGAGTCGGGGTTCCACTACTTGGCGGATCCGGGTCGTCAGGGCGCGGCGTGGCACTCTCCACCGACAGGCACGAATCCGTCTCATCGAGATGACCACGTATTTCACCCAGGCTCGTTGCCGAAAAATAGTCGGACGGGGGAATCGAGATGCTCGGATACATCAAACTTCCGCGGTTATTTGCGTCGTGATAAGCGCCAAAGTTGTGGCCCACTTCGTGGGCGAATATGCCTGCGGTCGGGCCGTCTCCGAACGCTTGAGTTATGCCATAAGAGAGCGTAGGTATCGAACACACCACACCGATGTAGGCGATACCAATGACCCCCCCATCGAAGTCTTTTCCCGTAAAGAGATGCTTCAGATCGACATCTTGATCGAAGGTGGTAGCATCGACCCCAAGATTGCTCGGATTCTCCGTATTACGGGTGAAGCTGCTCAACAAGCCTCCCGGGGCGGTCATTTTATAGGGAGAAGTATCGGAATACACGTGCTGCTTGACTATTCTGAAGCGCAGGTTGAGCTGACGATCGTAGATCGCTTCCGCCGTATTAACGATACTCGCGATCACTGCGTTGCTCCTATCACCGTACTTCGCAAACCACTCGGGGTCGGCATCGGTACTCAGCGTAACAACCCGCACCGTCTTGGTTGCATTTTCCTGTCGTGCAAAACCTTTAATCGGCTCTACTACCGAGCTTTTGTGTGCCTCCGGCTCTACTTCGACTCCACACGCCCCGCGTCTGGCTGCTGTTATAGGAATACTGGAAACGTTCGCCTTCACCACAAGCGAGCCGTCGAGCGATAGGCTGATGGTGTATACTCGCTGCCGAGAGCGTCTCGATCCTTTCACTCGCCCGGGGAACGTAACCTTGAGTTGATTGCCGATAATCGAGGCCGCTGTCGGAAATATTCGACGGCCGGAGGCGCGCCAACCTCCCCCCAATGCCAATTTTCCTTGGAGGAGAACCGGGTCGAGAGTATCCTCTCGAAGCTTTCCTCCTTCGTGCTTGAAGGAACGCCACGTTTTATTTTTGCGTATTGAGAAGCGAGCATCGATCGCGCCTTCGCCGTAGATGCGCCCCGCCAGCCGTACTGACGGTATCACCTCTCGTTCAGCTCCCGATCCCGTTCTTGTTGCGAGTTGGTAGAACCCTTGCAGCGCCACCTCAGTGTTATACGGCGACGTGCCTTCTGCCCAAGCCATGTGCACCCCACACACGGCGAAGACTGCAACTATCAGCCTGCGGAGACTCCCCTGCCCCCTCTCCATACATCAACCCCGTAGAACCGTGACCAACCAACATCTCGTAAAAGGTGAAAGTTCCCCTTCCCCTTCAAAAAAAACTCCACATTCCGTTAGGATGCGGTCCGCTTCTGCAGGTCTCATTTTTTTGATCTTCATGAAGTGTCTTGTGCAATATGACGCGTTTGAGACACTGTCATGGGCTCGCCAGTAGGCGCAGTAAGTGGAGTCATGCCTTTTAACCAGACCTAGTAAGCGACCTGAGGGAGCTAAAACAGACTGTTAGGAGACATCTTTCCGAGATGCTTACAATGGATACCTCACATAACTGCAGGACAACGCAGCGCTGATATGAAATTCAAGAATCGTTTTTGGGATGCTGGCATCGAAGGCTGCACTTTTCTGCGAAAAACTGCCGGCTTGGTGGGCTTCACGCTACTGACTGCATGCACTCGTCCCGCAGTCCCAGGACCTGAGTTCGCTTTCAGAGAAATGGTGTCTACTCACATCTCAGATGATCTCGATTTCGACGGACTGATCCAGGCGATCGAGGCGCAACGTCCGGTATTACAACGAACATCCGAGACACAGATGCGGTTCGGATCCGTCACGGTTACACGGGGAGAATACGTCCGGGCGTTGTCGGAGCTTCGTGACGTACTCGAGCGCGCATCGTCAAATGAGGAGAAGATCAAGTTCATCCGAAACCGATTCCGCTTCTTCGAGATTTATGGGGGGAAGCACTGGGGAGAGATACTGCTCACGAGTTACTTCGAACCGGTCATAAGCGGGAGCTCTGTCCGTACCTCGATCCACTCACTTCCCCTCTACGCTAAACCCACCGACTTGGTGACGATCGACCTAAAGGAGTTCTCTGAGCGATTCAAAGGGGAGAACGCTCTGAAAGGCAGACTTCACGAAGGGAAGGTGGTTCCGTATTACACACGAGAGGAGATCGATGGGCGTAGCGTCTTGAAAGGTAAGCAGCTCGAACTGTGCTGGGTGGACCCAATCGAAGCTTTCTTCCTGCACATTCAGGGTTCGGGAACCGTACGCCTCCAAGATGGCACCGAGCTATTCATCACTTACGCCGATAAGAACGGACGAAGATACGAAGCTATTGGCAAGTTCCTCAAAGAGCGCATCGCGCCCAACAAAGTCACCATGCAACGAGTTGAAGCGGCCCTGCGTGAGATGTCTGTGCAGGAGCGCGACGAACTACTCTATCGAAACCCGAGCTACGTATTCTTCAAAAAGTCTCCGCAGCGAGCGATCACTTCTCTGGGCGTTCCAGCGACACCAGGACGTACGATTGCGGCAGACCCGAAGTATGCTCCCAAGGGGGCGCTGGCGCTCTTGAGCTTTGCGAAGCCGGTTCTCAGCGACGATTCACCACCAACGAGTGAGCCTGCGAGAGAGGTCGAGATAACCCGCTTGGTTCTCGACCAGGACTCCGGAGGTGCCATAACGGGAACAGATAGGGTCGACCTCTTTTGGGGCCGTGGCGACGAAGCCAAGCGTTACGCCGGTATCATTCAGCATCCGGCTCGTATTGTGTACTTGGTACCGCGGGAAGCGAGGCAAAACTGACCTGTTGTCCCACTTTTGAGCTTATCACGTGCACGTGCCCGAACATCTTGATGTGTTTGCTCCGGGCACGTTGACGTTCAGGTGCACGAGCACGTTCACGTGGTAGAGTGGCAGGTTTTACCTCGTTTCTCTCGGATCAATTACTCCTCCCCCACATCCTCGTCGAACGGCAAGATCGGATTACCAGGTGCCAAACCAGGAGGGGGTTGAGGCACTACTCGCTGCTGATCAAAACCACCAGGCGCTGCCTGTACGGGGGGTGCTGGTGGAGGTTCTGTGTATGGGGCATCGGGGCTTGAAGGAACTTCACGGGCGATATCTCGAACCAGATCGCGAGTAGCAGAATCGACCGCCAAGGTCGGAACCGTTGCCACTGTGGCTTTCGGCGCGGGTTGTGCCTCCGCCATAGAGCCACTTGAGGGGGATCTCCAGCGAATTACCTTACCACCTTGAAAGAGGACATAGGCCCCGTTGGGATAATACCAGACAACCTGTCCCTTGAGCTCTCGCTCGATCTTCTCCTTGGGATCTCCCCATAGTTGAAAGACCTGGCCGATAGTGTTCCCGTTTTTCAAGTCGGGGAAACGTCCATCGGCACGAGCGATCTCGACCTGGGCTGCGACCATTGCCGCCATCAAACACATCTGCCAGCCACGATTCATCATTACCATCGAGCCCCCGCTCCAAACCCCACTACTCCATAGGCACATCCCCTTACCTACCACACAGGCAGGTGCCCTTGAAGGCGCAAAGTGACGTAGGCAAAAACATGCACACTGACTGTGGCACACACCACTGTATGTAGCAGTCCACTATGCGCATCGACTCCAACATGAGCTTTCATTCAGAGAGATGAAACCACTGCTGCATCACCCTTAAACTCACTGATAAGGCTCTCCTGGCTCAAATCCGCAGAATCGTCCAGATGCTTTCCAAACTCTCCCCTAAGGAAGCGAGGCAAAACCTGCCCGTAGCGAGAAAGAGGAGATTGGGTTGATATTCAATTTTCATGGTGGGGAAAAACCGCAGATG